>CAVFAY010000009.1:0-90070 GCA_963620595.1 Anaerotignum sp.
TGCTTCCTTTTCCTCACTATCTGCTACAATTTCCTTGTCGACAGTCGGACTTGCATACTTCGGAGTAATCGTTGTTCCGTCTGCATCAACCAGCACAAGACTTTGTTGAGCTCTATCAGACACCGAGCTACCACTACCAAGCGTTACCACATAATAGCCCGGCTCCAAACCGGAAGCCGTATACCCTGTGGTTTTTCCATCTTCTTTCTGCTCTGTAAAGATTGTCTTTGTTTTACCATTGTATTGGTTCGAGTAACGGGCTTGGTATGCAGCTATTCTAACAAACCACTTCTTGTCATTGTTTGTAATCTCATCGCCTGACAGAATGGCTGCTATATTCTGAGCTACAGCATCATCTTCGGTGTCATAATCTGGTTCGTCATCTTCCCTCTCGATTGCATCTTCGAATAATATTCTGTAGCCAAATCGGTAAGTAATTACGGAGGAACCCATTAACTCAGCAACTAAATTACGTGGTTTCATACCATTGCCCCATCCAATGTTGGTCAGAACCTTTTCTCCATCAGCTGTTGTAGTGACATCGCCCTTGAACAGCTGATATGCCGTGTAGGTTTGACCGCTGGAAGTTGTCTTGAGCGTAATGGAACCCGTCTTGCTATCAGTTGCAAATGCACCAACAGATAGCGCAGAAACCATCGTGATCATCGACAGGAATATTGCTCCCAGCCGTTTCAACGTTTTTTTCATCGCTTTACATCCTTTCCTTAATACAGACTTGGATTTATATGATATAAACATACGCTTCCCCTTTTAAGCGATATGTTATATCTGTGTATTGTATGGATTATCTTTTTCACGAAATCTCCGTTTTTTCATGATTTTGTTTCTTTTTCTTCCTATTTGTAGGATATAACAGCACGGAAAGACCCACGATGAATCAAAACCACTGGTAAAACCAAGTGGTTCGACTAGCCTCTATAATGAGCATTACAGGATAGCCCCTCTGGAAGAGGGTACTGAACCGCGCCCCATTTATTACTTCAATCTCTCCACACGCAGGCGAACAGAATCGCGGTGTGCCGGAAGACCTTCAATGTTGGCAAAGTTCATCGTTGGCTGTGCCAGATTCAAGCAGCCCTGCTCGCTGACAAACTGATGGAACGGGGTCTTGATAAAGGTACCAACCCAAACACCGTTGGAATATCGTGCCGTTCCCATCGTTGGCAAGGTATGATTTGGACCGGAAACAAAATCGCCAAAGGCAACCGGTGCATAATGTCCAACAAACAGAGAGCCGTAGTGGCGCATCTGCTGCGCGACCTCACGCTCGTTATCTGACTCGATCTCCAGATGCTCCGGTGCAATCTCATTTGCCAAGTCAATCGCTTCCTGCATGGAATCTGCCAGGTAAATCGCACCATTGTCCTTCCAAGACTGACGGCATACGTCTTCTGTATTGAGTGTTGTGATCAGGCGATCCATCTCCTGCATGGTTGCGTCAATGGTTGCTTGATCGGTGCATACAAGAATTGCCTTGGAATTCGGGTCATGCTCTGCCTGTGCCAGCAAATCAATTGCCAAAAATTCCGGATCTGCAGTGTGATCGGCAACAATCAGCACTTCGCTTGGGCCTGCCAAACTGTCAATGCCGACATCACCCAGCACCTGACGCTTTGCTTCCGTCACAAACTTATTGCCCGGGCCAACAATCAAATCTACCTTCTTGATGCTCTCCGTACCGTAAGCAAAGGCAGCAACCGCCTGCGCGCCACCCATGCAGTAGATTTCATCGGCACCGGCAATATCCATAGCGACCAGAACAGCCGGATGAATCGTGCCATAACCAGCATATGCCGGAGAACAAGCACAAACTTCCTTGACACCGGCAGCCTTTGCAGTCACAATGCCCATCAGTGCCGAGCTCGGCAGCGGATGACGACCAGCCGGTACATAGCAGCCACAACGATCCACCGGAATCATGCGATGTCCGATCTCTACGCCCTCTACGCGGCTCGAAATATTTAGATCCTTCAGGCACTCGCGCTGCTTCTCTGCAAAGAAGCGAATCTGACCCGCTGCGAAACGAATGGTCTCAATTGTCTCCTCATCAACCCGCTCATAGGCAGCCTTGACCTGTTCCGGAGAAATGCGCACGGTATCAATGTCCATATGGTCAAACTTCGCCGCATATTCAATCAACGCCTTGTCACCGTTTGTCTGTACATTTTCAATAATGTCCATGACGGTATGTGTCAGTGCAGCATCTCTCTGATAGGTCTTTTTCTCTGCCTGCTTTAAAATCTTCATAATAGGAATTCCTCCTGAATGATATGTCAAAGATACTTTTATCCATCAAAGTATTTCTATTATAGACGATTCTACGCGAAAAAAAAAGTATCCGTATGAAACTTTTTCTGTCATTGCCGCAAAATTAAAAGATTGCACAAAAAAACACGCTGGAACGCGTGCTTTTTGCATTTGTTATTTTTCTTATCTCTTCTTATATAGTACCTCTTTGGTGTTCATATAAAGTAGAACTCCTTGTACCTATATTATAACCGGCAGCCAGTTCCGTAACTAGCAACTGGCTGTTGCCTGTCTCCAGCGCAAGTCTTATCTCCGTGTTACAACAAAGCGAAAAATATCGCTGCGCAAATAGTCAACCGTGTGCAGTACCGGAATCTCATTTTTATCAAAATATGTTTGTTCGATACATAAAACGGTGAGTTTCTCATCTTCACCGCGCAACTGTGCAGCAATAGAATCACGATATTGTGGAACCATAATATGTGCAATCGAACGCTCAATCTGAATATTTTTATCCTGTTTCAAATAAGAAAGCAAATTATCCGGCATATGTGTCGCTTTTAACTCATCTGCCAAATCACTGGGAATATAATTTGCACTATAGCAAAGCGGCTGACCGTCCGCGGTGTATTTCATGCAATGGACAAAAAATACATTGAACTGTCTATCCTGCGATCGTAAATTTAGCGCAGACGCGATTCTTTTATTTGGCATCATAATTCCCGTATCATAACTGCTATGACCTTCTCGTACACCAGAATGCTCAATCATTTTACGCACGGTACACAATTGAGTCAAATCCGTTTCTCTGGCCCCTGAAGGATTGACAACAAACGTTCCTACGCCATGCTTCGAACGAACAATACCCTCCTGCCGCAGACTTTCTAATGATTTTCTCCATGTATCACGACTGACACCTAGGAACTGTGCCATATGCATTTCAGCAGGCAGTCGTTCTCCTTCTCTATATTTTCCTTGTCGGCACAGCTCCAAAAATTTCTCTTTGGCCTTGATACATGACGATGCCGGTCTCATATTTTCGCCTCCTCTATGCGTTTGGAAGTATGATATTGCTTGCTTTTGCAATACATCACATTGCGCACGGCAAGCAAAATCATTAAGAACACAAGAATATACAGCGCTCCCATGCCGATATGAATATCAAATTTCTGCGCTAACGCGCCGATCAACGCAAGAACAGCAATAGATACGGCGCCCGGCAACACAATAAACATACCCATGCACAGTGGATACCGTTTCATCAATGTCCCGCTGTTTCCCATTGCCGTTCCGTAAAGTCCCGCCATAAATAACCCTGTTCCAATCGTTCCCATTCCAACAAAAATCATATGATGTCCAAAAAGCAGCATGGTAAAGCAAATTGCCGTACCAATCACCATGACGGGAATCATCTGATACGGAAGAAAATGGCGAGAAATTCGCGCTGTCAGCATTCGTCCCGCAAATAATGCAATCCAAAGCAAGGTGGCTAAAACCTGCGCTGTGGATTCAGAAACAATACCCGTATCCACAAAAAAGGTGACCAGCCATCCCATGAGCGATGCTTCAAATGCCACATACGTAGACATGAGCAGTGCGCATATCCAAAATAATTCTTCTTTTAGAAATCCATAATCTGGGCGTACCTTTTCTTTTTCTATATATGCATCGCTTCCAATAGGCACCGCTGCGGCATGAATCGTTTGTACCGCACCAAAGGCAATGACAACCATTAGTGCACTTCTCCAAGAAGTACCGCATATCATAACAATTAACGGAGCGACACAGGCACCAACGGCAAAAAATGCCTGCATAAAATTTAACGATCCGGTATTACCATGCGACAAATTGGACACAAACTGACTCGTAAAATTTGAATCTCCGCCTTTTCCGAATCCTGTCATAAGCATAGCCAAAATCAGTAAAATAGGATTGGATGTCACCATCGTAACGATCAGCCCGAGAAATACCAAAGCTCCCAAGAATACATAGGTCTGACGGACTCCCAATCGACTGGGAAGATAACCGACAACAGCTCCCATCAGCAGAAAGCCTGCCGACTGTACAGACAACAGAATACCACTAATCTGATAATCCAACTGATATTCTGCTGAAATCATCGGCAAAACCGATCCGATAACCGTTAAAGCGATGCCCAATCCAAGCTGATTGAGGCAGGTGTTGACATATAAACCACGATTTTCTTTTTTTATTGATTTCATGAGGAATCTCTCCTTTCGAGGTTATTATAGATTCCAGTCATGAAAACATCAAATACCTATTTTATTTTTATAATATGCTTTATAAGCATGTTACGATCTGATATACTATGATACGAACAGGAGGTTATATACCATGGAAATCCGAGTCCTACGCTATTTCTTAACAGTTGCCAGAGAAGAAAATATTTCACGCGCTGCGGAGCAGCTTCACATCACACAGCCTACACTTTCCCGTCAATTGATGGATTTAGAACGAGAATTACATACCAAGCTGTTTCATCGAAGCCGCAGCAGGCACAGTATTACACTGACAAGAGATGGCTACCGATTCCGACAGCGTGCAGAAGAAATCGTAGCTCTCACAGACAAAACGACTGCTGAATTTACAGTATCAGACGCCGAAGCTGTTACAGGAGATATTTACATTGGTTGTACAGAAATCATATCTATGAATTTTATTATCCGCGCGATCCGTCAATTGCAAATCAAGCACCCGTTGATTCGGTATCATATCTTTGATGGCAACGAAAGAGATTTAACCGAGCACATTCAAAGCGGATATTTTGATTTCGGCATCGTTGTCGGAGATGCCGATGTCACGCAATATGAATCTCTACAGTTTTCTATTACGGAACGCCGCGGTTTAGTGATGCGCAACGACCATCCACTAGCAAAAAAGGACTCCATTACGCCGCAAGATTTTCGGCATCTTTCTCTCATTATGCCTCAGCAAGAATTACAGCACGATTCCTTTACTTCTTGGCTCGGTTTTGACCCCCAGCAGCTTTCTATTCCAGTCACTTTTAATCTAGCATACAATGCATTTCTGATGGCGGAGGAAGGAATCGGCTGTGTACTATGTTTGGAACCGCTTGATCGCATCCGTGACCCGCTTTGTTTCCGTCCGCTATCACCAGAATTAGATGCCCAGTCACTGTACCTCGTCTGGAAGAAAAACCGTCAACTTTCTAAACCTGCCAAATTGTTATTAGATGAAATCAGAAAGCAAAATATATAAGAAAAAGCACTCAAACGAGTGCTTTTCTCTGTTTATCCTCTGTCGTTGATGCTACGTTTTGCAGTTACACATTATTTTTTCTTGTTCTTTGTCGCTTCAAAGCTCATATCTAACAGCATTTTTATAGTATCATCCGGCACACTGCCATTTAGCGCGATGGTAATCCAATGCTCTTTACTCATGTGATATGCCGGAAAAATTCCATCTTGCTCCCACAAAGAAGGAATTAAAATCTTGTCACATTTAACATTTACCACAGATATGCTATCATTGCCCGAAACACCCAACCTACTCTTCGGAATATCCATCACCAGAGCAAACCATTTTTTATTGTTCTCATGGCGAAATACTTCGTAATTAGGATATTTCTCCCAAGGGTAATCGATTCGAGATACATATGTTTCTTGTATATATTGTTCTAATTCTTTGCGGTTCATGTTTCTAATATTTCCTTATTACACTTAAAAAAGCGGAATTTCACCATCATAGTTTTCTGCTTTTTCTAATAATAGCGAAACCTCGGAGCATTCCCTATTCATGAGTCTTTTCAGTCAATATTCGTGTAAGTAATACTTTCCAACCAGTCACGCTGTTTTTGACGAGCCGCATAATAGTTCATAGTCTCAAAAACCTTATCACTCACAAATTCGTTTTTATACGTATTAAAATCGATTGAGGAAACATAAATTTTCTGATTTTTTGAACAGAAAACTATTGGTAGAAATCTTGGATGTAATTTGGGATTGTCTGATTTCATTACTGGTATAAAAACAGCTTCTATTTTCGACAATGCAATTTCTGACAATTTGCCATCGTAAACGACTAAAGGATAATTTCCCTCTATATAACCCTTCACTCTTATTTCTTTATCTTTTTTATCTGGCGTTATTGAATCAGCTAAAAATTTTACACGAGAATCAATAGTATATTGATATTTAGAACTTATATAAACTCCAGAGAAAATATAGTCGGTAGTTTCTCCATACAGAGTTCCTTCTGTATACTCACCTACCCCATTAGACCAATACCATTCCCAGCCATAACCGGTTCGATTGAAACTATTTTGTGCACGTAAATGATATGGTTTCTTAAGTCTATAAAACTTGTCTGTGTCCTTGTATTTAGTAACAATCTCATCCGTCAATTCAAGTTGAATATGACGGTTTAATTCGTAAGTATATCCTTTTTTGAAATCAGTAAGGGTAATATCTCCTGCATAATTTGAATCATGACTGCGCTCAATTACATAGTGATAATAGTAGAATCCTTGTCCATATACTACGAAGTGTCCAGGATTTACAACCATCCTTCTATAACGCTCTCCATTTCCGGAAATTCCTTCAAATTCATCGAGCAGATCAATGGATTTAGTATCTTTATAGACGCTTACAATAAATTCTTCACTTGATGGTCCTTGAGTTGGAACTTCTTGCCGAGGAATTTCTACTATAATACGCTCTGCATCGTTAGTGTCCTCATCTTCCAAACAGCCATCTTCAATTTCTGCGTCATCCGCAACTACGCCAATCTCTTCAAGATTTTCATTTTGCTCAAACTCTTCAGAATCCGAAAAAATATTCGTTTGGGGTTCGGCGGATTCAATTTTGAAAATTACGGGACGCAATCCGTCATTACAACTACAAATTGCCACGCCGGGTAGTTTAACCCAATCTCCTAAGTAAAATGGTTCGGAGTCAGCACCATGAGCTATTGAGAATACATATTTACTCATGGCGTTCCATGCCCCATCACATAAAGTTTCCGGTTTTTTGCAGTAGGTATAAAAAACTTGACCATCATTAAAGATAGAGCAGGCAGACAAATTATCAACGCCATACTCTTTGGCAAGTTCTGAATTGAAAGTTCTTTTTAAAACGGTTATTTTGACTTTTCTCATTCGTTTCCCTCTTTTTGTTTGTACAAGACAATACTTAACTATATATTATACCACAGCTCAAGAAAATTCTTTATTGTTTATTTAACTAAAATTTTGAATATTGTCTTGTAAGGATCGCTAAGGGGAAAATATCGTTATAATGTATAAACAAAAAAAGTCTCTAGCTTATTGCTAGAGACTTTAATTTGGTGGAAGTTACAGGGCTCGAACCTGTGACCCTCTGCTTGTAAGGCAGATGCTCTCCCAGCTGAGCTAAACTTCCAAGCCGGTTTGCTGTTCTCTTGATAACGATATTTATTATACACACTCTTTTCCATTTTGTCAACAAAAATTTTATGTTTTTTCAAAAAACAAGGAAGAAGTCTTCTTCTTCCTTGTTTCCCGTCTAGTTATCGCTGATTTTGCCGCTGAATGGCATCTGCAATCTGCCGATTGACCTGATCCATCTCTTCTCGGAAAGCACGTGCGGAAACGCGCTGTGCACCGTGCGAGAAAATAATGATCTGTTCCACACCGTCTGACGTTGCAACTCTTACATTGCGCCGTCCGCTGATTTCATAGGATACCTTCTCAATGAACATATCTGCCGTTTCCGCTTCCTTGGTGTAAACCACATGGATATTATGATAGCTGTCGATCATACCGGCGCGTCCCGGCACACGATAGGCATCAAACACCAAGATCACTTCACAGCGTCGATACGCCTGATAATTGCACAGCATGTCCATCAGCACCTGCCGCGCCGCATCCATATTATCCTTGGCGATTTCGTTTAAATCATCCCACGAGAAAATAATATTATAGCCGTCTACCAGCAGATAATCCCGCGCCGGTTCCAGCTGACGCAGCACTTCTCTCGGCTGGTCATATCGCATAGCTTTGTGTGAGCGGAACGCTCTCGGCTGAATCGCACCATATGTGCGTTCAAAAATCTTCTTGAGTTCTTTGTCCAATTCCGCAGAACTGCTGTATGAAGCTCTTACCAGATGTGAAATAACCTGTTCTTCTACCATTTCTTGCTTTGGCGGCTGATAGGTCAGCGGCAAATGCATATGCTGCTCGACCTCGTTCCATTTGACCGGATAGCCTGCGCCGTGCGAGCAAAATACTGAATCCGGCGTGTGTTCCAAGTCCGCCTCCGGCTGATACCCCATGCGCTCTATGACTTGTTTCGCTTCATGGCACGGGCGATAGCCATCTACCGTCAGCGAAATGCGTCCGGTGCCGCGCGTATAGGCAATGACCTCCATTGGATAATCCCGCATGGAAGAGACCGGCGCTGTGCCCGTCAAAATAGAATAGGTGCCATCGGTCTCGGGCGGGTCAAACGTACCGCCACGCGCCGGAATGTCTGTCATGGCACGACCGATAAACTCCTGCGGCACTTCCATACGGAATGCATACCACGGCTCCAACAAAATAGATTCTGCTTTCATCAAACCCTGTCGAATGGCGCGATAGGTCGCCTGTCGAAAATCTCCGCCTTCTGTGTGCTTGGCATGTGCTCTGCCTGCAAGCAGCGTAATACGCATATCGGTAATCGGAGAGCCGGTCAATACACCTAAATGCTCTCGCTCTGCCAAATGCGTCAAAATCAATCGCTGCCAATTGCGATCCAGCTTGTCTTCACTGCAAACCGTATCAAATTCCAAACCTGCACCGCGCTCCAATGGTTCAAGCAGTACATGTACCTCTGCATAATGCCGCAGCGGCTCAAAATGCCCCACGCCTTCAACAGGCGCCGCAATGGTTTCTTTATACACGACATTGCCTTCGCCAAAAGAAACATCCAATCCAAATCGTTCCGCAATCATGCTCTTGAGAATTTCCAATTGAATCTCGCCCATGAGCTGAATGTGAATTTCCTGCAGGCGTTCATTCCAAAAGATATGTAATTGCGGATCCTCTTCCTCCAGCTGCTTCATTTTGCGCAGAGTAGACGGCACATCTGTGCCTTCCGGTAAAATCAACTGATAGGTCAATACCGGTGATAGAACCGGTTCCATGGATACCGGTTCCAAGCCCAGCGCATCGCCCGGCTGCGTGCGTTTGAGTCCTGTCACCGCGCACACGCTGCCCGCTGGCACGCTATCTACCATCTGATACTTTTCTCCGGAATACAGGCGTATCTGGTCAACCTTATCCTCCCAGACCTCTTCTTCCTGCACAGAAAGTCCTGCATTGGTGAGTACCGTTTTTACCTTCAATCCGCCGCCGGTAATTTTCATCCATGTCAAACGGTTTCCCTGCGGATCGCGGGAAATTTTATATACTTTCGCGCCAAATTCCTTGGGATAAACCGGATCCACGGTATAGACTTCCATGCTCTGCAAAAACTCTTCCACGCCTTCCAGTTTGAGTGCAGAGCCGAAAAAGCACGGGTAAATCTTTCTGTGCACAATCGCATACCGCAGCTGTTCCTGCGTCAACGCCCCCTCTTCCAAAAAGGATTCCATCAGAGTCTCATCGCACATCGCTGCTTCTTCGTCGCGTTCCGCCGCATCTCGGTCGGATGAAAAGTCAATACAATTGTCACTCAAGCGGCTCTTGAACTGTGCAAAGACAGCATCTCGATTGGCAGTATCCAAATCCATTTTATTGATGAATACAAATGTCGGAATGCGATACTGCTCCAACAACTTCCACAAGGTCTCTGTGTGTCCCTGCACGCCTGCGCTGCCGCTGATAACCAAAACTGCATAGTCCAGCACTTGCAGCGTTCGTTCCATCTCCGTGGAAAAATCCACATGTCCCGGTGTATCCAGCAACATGAGCCGCATGTGTTCCCGCTCTAAAATCGCCTGTTTGGAGAAAATCGTAATGCCGCGTTCGCGTTCCAAATGATAGGTATCTAAAAAGGTGTCTTGATGATCGACACGCCCTAATTTTTTCAAATTTCCGCTCATATACAGCATAGCTTCGGAAAGAGTCGTCTTTCCTGCATCAACATGCGCCAACAGACCGACGCAAATACATTTTTTCTGTTTTTCTTCTGATAAGCCCATTTTGGCTCCTCCCTTCTGCTGCAATGGGTTCATTATATCACAGCTATTGTCGAAAGTCGATTTTCTTCATACAGTAGAAAAGCATCTGCACAAGTGATATGTATCCCTAATACTGGACAAAGCATTACAATGAACAAAGGATTAAAGAGAAACTATGATGGCTGAGTCCTGTTCAATACAGGTTATCCGTCTTGGTTGCACAAAAATGGCGTAGCAGTCTATAGAACTGCTACGCCTAAAAAGTCTAACTTTTTTATGGCATCTCAATCATCCAATCTGGTTATAGTCATTGAGATTGGAATCAGAAATGATATAGTGCGGACGGTTCTTGACTTCGGTGTAGGTCTTAGCAATATACTGTCCCATAATACCTAAGCACAGCAATTGCACGCCGCCAATAAAGACCATAATACATATCGTAGAAGCCCAGCCTGCCACCGGATCACCGCAAAGCAGCTTACGAATAATAATAAAAATCAAAAACAGCACAGAAATCAGTGTCATTGCCACACCGCTCCACGATGCAATAGAACAAGGTACCGACGAAAAGTCGATAATGCCGTTAATCGCATATTTCAGAAGTTTCCAAAAGCTCCACTTGGTCGTGCCTGCTACTCGTTCTACGTTTTCATACGGCAGCCAATATGTTCGAAATCCAATCCATCCAAAAATACCTTTGGAAAAACGGTTCTCCTCTCCCAAAGCGATAATCGCATTAACCATAGGACGAGTCATCAGACGAAAATCTCGCGCACCGTCTACAATATCTGCATCAGAAATCTTGTTGATGAGCTTATAAAACATCCGTGCACAGCGGCTGCGAATCGGTGGTTCACCCGTACGGCTGACGCGGCGCGTTGCTACACTGTCATATTCTCCAGACTTCAGAATTTGCAGCATTTCCAGCAGCAAATCCGGCGGATCTTGCAGATCTGCATCCATAACTGCTACATAATTTCCTTTTGCATTACAAAAACCAGCATACATAGCAGCTTCCTTGCCAAAATTTCGAGAGAAAGAGATATATTTTATATGTTCGTCCTGACTCCCATAGGTCTGAAGCAGAGAAAGAGTTTTGTCAGAAGATCCGTCATTAATAAAAAGTATCTCATAGTCTTCTCCGGTTTGAGCAAGTACCCTGGTAGCTTCCGGATAAAAATGAGGAAGTGCTTCTTCCTCATTATAGCAGGGCACAATAATAGATATCATAAAACATCCTCCTGTATGTCAAAGGCAAATATCAGAATAAAAACAAAGCAAGTGTCTTTTTTGTTTGTCTGTTTCTACATATTGTATCATACATACTGCGATTAAGCAAATAGCTCTATGGCATAGATATCATCAAAAGAACCGAACTTTTCGGGTTGCGATGACTCCAGCTGAAAAAGCCTTGCCAGTTGGAGCGCGGACAGTCTATGAAGAAAGACTCTTGGATAAGAAAAAAGAAAAGAGCTGAAAAATATGTATTGTAATCCTACAAAAAAATTCAAAAGAATTGTATGCATCTCATGGTTTTTCTGATATAATACCAGTATATATTTGTCGATTTTTTTGGTATACTGAAGTGTATATCCTATTGAATATGAATAAAGGAAGGATCATTATGAATTTTTTGGAAGAACGTATCGTAAAAGACGGTATTGTAAAAGAAGGAAATATTCTGAAGGTTGACAGCTTTCTGAATCATCAGATGGATATTGATCTGTTCAACCAGATGGGCGAGGAATTCAAGCGCCGCTTTGCGAACAAGCCAATCAACAAGATTCTCACCATCGAGGCTTCCGGTATCGGCATCGCATGTATCGTAGCAAGCCATTTCCATGTTCCGGTTGTCTTTGCCAAGAAGTCTCAGAGCATCAATATTGACGGCGATGTCTATGTTGCAGAGGTTGAATCCTTTACGCATAAGTGCAAGAATCAGGTGATTGTATCCAAGAAATTCCTGCATGAGGACGATCACGTGCTGATTATCGACGATTTTCTTGCAAACGGCTGTGCTTTACAGGGTCTGCTGTCTATCGTTGCCCAGGCAGGCGGCACCGTAGAGGGCATCGGTATTGCCATCGAAAAGGGCTTCCAGCAGGGCGGCCGTATCATTCGCAATTTCGGTTATCAGCTGGAATCTCTGGCAATTGTAGACGGCATGGACGCTGCAAATGGAACGATTCAATTCCGCGAACAGTAAGGAGCTTTCATGTATTCAACAACAAAAGCGACAGAAGCCGGTTTTACCGCTTCTATCAATCATATTTACACCCTAGACGGCAAAGTTCCACTGCTCAACGCCATTCCGTTTGGCTTACAGCATATCTTAGCTATGTTCGTCTCCAACATCGCTCCGATTTTAATCGTCGGCGGTGCCTGCGGTCTTGACAGCAAGGAAACCGCCTTGCTCATCCAAAGTGCGATGTTGATTGCCGGTATCGGCACACTGGTTCAGTTGTTTCCGTTGTTTGGAAAAATCGGTTCTGGTTTGCCCATTGTCATGGGTATCAGCTTTACTTTTGTCTCTATTTTGAGCTTTGTCGGTGCGCAGTACGGATACGGTGCCATTATGGGCGCCGTGCTCATCGGCGGCATGATTGAAGGCGTGCTCGGTTTATTCGCCAAGTATTGGATCAAACTGATCTCTCCGATTGTTTCCGCCAGTGTGGTAACAGCGATTGGTTTTTCCCTGCTCAGTGTCGGTGCAACTTCCTTTGGCGGCGGTTCTGGCAGCGAAAACTTTGGCTCTGTGGAAAACTGGATTCTCGGTGTTGTGACACTGGTTTGTTGCATCCTATTCCACGTATTTGCCAAATCCTTCTGGAAGCAGCTCTCCGTGCTGTTCGGATTGATTGTTGGCTATATCCTCGCTATTTGTATGCATATGGTGGATTTTTCTTCCTTGGCAGGAACATCTATCATTGCTGTACCGCGTCTCATGCCATTTCACATGGAATTCCGTCTGGATGCCATCGTTTCTGTCGTATTGATTTTCTTGGTTTCTGCCACTGAAACGATTGGCGATACTTCTGCGCTTGCCGCTTCCGGTTTAGGACGCGATGTCACAGAAAAAGAAACTTCCGGTTCTATCGCCTGTGATGGTTTTATTAGCTCGCTGTCCTCGGTACTGGGATGTCTGCCGATTACTTCATTTAGTCAGAATGTCGGTCTAGTCGCAATGACCAAGGTAGTCAATCGATTCACCATTGCAACCGGTGCAGTGATTATGATTCTTGCCGGTGTATTTCCGATGTTCGGCGCACTGCTCGCAACACTTCCGGATGCTGTGCTCGGCGGTTGTACCATTATGATGTTCGGTACTATTGTCGTCAGTGGCTTACAGATGATAAGCAAATGCGGTTTCTCACAGCGCAACACCGTAATTGCGGCGCTCTCGCTCAGCATCGGTCTCGGATTTACCCAGTGCACGGATCTGTTTTCTATCTTCCCGCAAATCATTCAGACGGTCTTTGCACAGAACTGTGTTGCTGTCGTCTTCGTAGTTGCTATCATTCTGAATCTGATTCTTCCGCAAAATATGGAAACTGAAAAATAATCTCATAGCACACAAAAAGCAGCTTTTCTTGTTTAGAAAAGCTGCTTTTATCTATTTCCCTTGTAATTAAGCCAATTCCTGCCTGCTCATTTCCAGCGCCGCTGCGATGACTTGATCCATATCATAATATTTGTACTCGCCCAATCGGCCACCAAAAATTATCTGAGATTCTTGTTCTGCCAATGTTTTGTACGCCTGATAGCGCGCACCGTTTTTCTCATCGTTGACTGGATAGTACGGTTCATCTCCCGGTTTCCATTCCGAAGAATACTCTCGACTGATCACTGTTTTGGGCAAATCCTTGCCGTTTTCGTCTTTGCCGAATTCAAACCATTTGTGCTCAATAATGCGTGTCCATGGTGTCTCTCGGTCGGTATAGTTCACCGCTGCGTTGCCTTGAAAATTAGGAATATCCAATACCTCTGTCTCAAATCGTACGCTGCGGTATTCCAGATTTCCCAACTGGAAATCAAAATACGCATCAATCGGCCCAGTGTATACTACCTTGCGAGCCAATGCATCGCATGCTGCTTTATTTTCCAGATAATCGGTATTAAGCCGTACTTCTACGCCATCCAGCAAATTTTCTACCAGCTTGGTATATCCGCCAATCGGAATTCCCTGATACAGGGCGTTGAAATAATTGTTGTCAAATGTCAAGCGAACCGGAAGCCGCTTGATGATAAAGGCAGGCAATTCTTTGCAGTCACGCCCCCACTGTTTTTCTGTATAGCCCTTGACGAGCTTTTCAAAAATGTCGCGTCCCACCAGAGAAATGGCCTGCTCTTCCAAATTCTTCGGCTCGCCTTGAATCTCTGAGCGCTGTTCATCGATTTTTTTCTTTGCCTGATCCGGTGTCACGACACCCCACATTTTGTTAAATGTGTACATGTTAAACGGCATCGAATATAACTCACCTTTGTAGTTGGCAACCGGACTGTTGGTGAACCGGTTAAAATCAGCAAACTGCGTAATATATTCCCATACAGCTTTGTTGTTTGTGTGAAAAATATGCGCACCATACTGATGCACATGAATCCCCTCGATTTTTTCTGTATAGACATTCCCCGCTGCATGCGGACGCTTATCTATAACCAGCACAGATTTTCCTGCTTTCTTGGCTTCCTGTGCAAATACAGCACCGTACAATCCGGCGCCGACAATTAAATAATCATACATAGATCATACTTCCTTGATTTTCTTAGAAACTGTTGTGAATTATAGCCGAATTTTGTCAAGCTGTCAAACTATACAGGATGACTTTTTTATCGCTCACGATGCAATTTCGATTGAATCCATCGAATACTGATGCGCAGTATGTCCCGATTGGTTGCTATCGCATAGATGATGGTAACAGCCAGTGCTCCTGCCTGAATGAACCGGTTTCCGCAGTAGTAGGTATACATCAAACAGCCGCCCATCAACAAACAGCCAATGACAACAGAACGCTTCAGCTTCATCTGCACTGTTCGATTGACATCTATGTACCGAACAAAAAACAAAATTACAAATGCTGCCAAGGTTGAAACCGATGCCGCAAAAATGTGAATTTTCTGAATGAGCAGCAAATCTACAGTAATATTGATAATTGCTGCCGAAATAGACGTCTGCGCAATCTTTTTTGCATTTTTCTGCGCGACATAAATGCAGCTGTACAATCCAACCAACACGCGAAACAACATCGCATACAGCAAAATTAAAATCTGCGGATACGCGTCATGATACTTGGCATCAATGAATACCGGAAAGAAAAACGGCATACAGGCAACCATGCCAAAACATCCCGCAGCAAACATCTGAAACATGGCATTCATGGTCTCTGTCAAAAATTCATCGCGGTCTGCATCCATATAATGCAGAGATACCGTTTCCGACCAAGATAAATTTAAAATATTATAAAAATTAACAAAAACATTGGAAAATTTATTGGCAATGGAATAGATACCGTTTGCCGCTGCGCCAAGGAAATACGAGACAATGGTTCGATCCGAGGCGTTGACCACCCACCATGCCAAATTATTTGGTACCAACGGAACAGAATACGCACCGATTTCTCGAAACACTGCCGGTTTGATGCATCGAAAAGAAAGATACCGTCTGCAATCGGATGCCGCGATGAGATATAGCAACGTTAAGATCTGCGCGAGGAGAGTAGAAACAAACAATCCGGTCAATCCCCCATGCAGAAATGCCAGCGCAACGACATTGAACAGCGCCGTTGCAGTCGCCGCGATAAATGATGCAACCGTATATACCACGCTTTTTCCCAAACCGCGCACAAACTGCATAAGCATGGCGTTAAACACCTGCAAAATAACATATATAATCAAAAAATATGCATGTTTTACATGCAGAATCGGCTGAATCAGTGCAAACAAGATAATATATCCGATGCATTGGACAGCACTGCAAAACAGCAGCGTGGAAAACAGCACGCAATGCCGCTGGGTGTTGCCTCGATCATCCAGCATGAAGCGAAATAATCCCTGACTGAGCTGCCAACCGACAAGCGGCAGCAAAAGCATTGAATATGTGAGCATCAAGTCGAAACTGCCGTATGAATCGGTCGACAGCATTGCCGTGTAAAACGGCAGCAACAGAAAGTTGATGCACTGCGTACACACTTTGCCAACGGTCAATATTGCGGTATTCTTCGCTAATTCTTTTCGCCGTCCCATGTTCTCCTCACTTTGTTATCTGCGCAAACGATTGCAAAATTTGGGCGGTAATTCCCCAAATAGTCCAATCCTGATATTGATAAAACAGAATATCCTCTCTGCGCTCCCGCCACTGATAGTTTTCACCGCCTACAATGCGTGACAATGGAAAATTCTCTGGCGGGTGTACCGGCAAGGTAACGCGGTATTGCTCCGGCTCTTGTGTCTGAAAGAACGACAGCGGCACGCAGAACACACGTTCCACTTCTGCCGGACTATATGTCATATCATACGCAAACAGATTAGCTGCATACGGATACAGCATCAGCGTGTTCGTATGCAAAACATCCATCAGACCAAAAACTTTCATCTGATCCGGATGTATCAAAAGCTCTTCACAGGTTTCTCGAACCGCCGCCTGCTGCGGCGTTTCTCCCAACTCTATGGTACCGCCAGGCAAGCAAATATCACTCGGTTGATGTTTGAGTTTGGAGGAGCGCTGTTCCAGTACGATTTGCAGTCCATCCCGCGTTTCAATCAGTGGAATCATAACAGATGCCTGTCGGCATTGCTCTAAGCCAATCAATGACGAGGAATGCTCGGTTAATCGTTTGATGAATTCTGGTGACATGAAAGCTCCTTTCCATCACAAGCATCGCTGCTATAACAACCCTATTGTTTCGTTTTCGTACAGCACTTCTCTATACGCCATGAAGATTCGCAGCTGGACTTTTCCGCTTGACAATCTCGCTGCTGTGACTGCGCAACACTAGTTCATCATGCTGATTATACAGATCCACCTGTACATCAATCGAGCCGTTATACAGATTGCGCGCCTGTGCATCCGCAACAAACGCCTTGCCATGCAGCGTATCTCCCGCAAATACTGGCGCAAAAAACTGCATCCGAATTTCCGTGCCAGCCAATGTCTCCGTACCGCCGAAATCCTGCATTACATAGCGTGCCCATCCGAGCAGAAATGTATAAACACCAGATGCCAGAATTTTACCGGCACGTGTTGTTTTTGCAAATTCCTCATCGACATGAACTGGATGCGGATTATATACCTGTGAAAATTCCAGCATGTCATCATGACAAACCGGTGTTTCAGGAATAGTTCGATAATCTCCCACTTGAATCTCTTCAAAATACATGGTAATTTTCCCTTCTTTCTGTGCCTATTGTAAATGGCATAAAAAGAAATTGCAAGATTTTTTCGTTTGATTTTTTTACATGTATCTTGTATAATGTGAAACGGTAAAAATCCCAAATGAAATCGGGTGAACATATGAATCATCTAGAGACACATTTTCAAACGTCGGAAACCTTTTTGCTCAGCGCTGTACTGGCACTGTCCGGTGGTTTTCAGGACGCGTATACGTACAATGTGCGCGATGAGGTTTTCTCCAATGCTCAGACCGGCAATATTGTCCTCATGAGCCAGCATTTGATGGAAGGCGACTGGGCAACCGCTCTGCATTATCTATTTCCTCTTTTCGCCTTTGCCTTTGGCGTCTTCGTCGCAGAGCAAATCGGTCACCGGTACAAAACGTATACCAAACTGCACTGGCGGCAAATCGTCGTAGCCATTGAATTGGTACTGCTCCTTGTCGTTGGCTTTATTCCTGCCCAGTACAACATCATTGCCACCACCCTCGTGTCATTTGCTTGCTCCATGCAGGTACAGACCTTCCGCAAGGTACACGGCTATGGTTACGCCAGCACGATGTGTATCGGCAATCTGCGCAGCGGCATGGAGAGCTTATCTATATACCTGCGCGATAAAAAGCCGGAAGCCCTGCGCAAAGCCTTGCATTATTACGGCATCATCTGTGTCTTTGCCATCGGCGCAGGCGCAGGCGGCATTTGCTCTCTGCATATCGGTCTGCGGGCAATTTGGGGCTCCAGTCTATTGCTGTGCATCGCATTCGGCATGATGCAAAAAGACCACCGTTAATGCTATATAAAAAGCGTGATACCGAAACAATCGGTATCACGCTTTTTTCTATGCATGTTTTCTCACTTCTGCAAGCAATTTTTTGATTTGAATCATGAACGTTGGCACAAATGCCAAACCGGCAATCTCTGCCATCTGGCACAAGCCAAATTGCGGGGAAACCAAAAACAGCTGATTCAGGCCCGGAACAAACAAAACTGCGAGTAACAAAAGTACCCCTGCTAAGAACGCCCAATTGGAATACGGATTGGTAGAAAATTTGAGTCGGAATATAGATGCTTCACCACGGCAGTTAAAGCCATGAAACAAGCGTGCCAACGTCAAAGTCGAAAACGCCATGGTAGACGCCAGCGCCGCATTCTGCTGATATCCCAAATAAAACGCCGCCATGGTCACTATGGCGATAAGCAAGCCCTGCCAGCCGATATTTCCAACGAGCGACCGATTGAGCAGCGGTTCGTTTGGATTGCGCGGTGCACGGTCAAGCAAGCCGCGGCGCGCCGGTTCCATGCCGATGGCAATCGCTGGAAGCGAATCCGTGAGCAAATTGATAAACAGCAAATGCACCGGCTCAAATGGCACCGGCAACGCCAGCAGAGACGCATACAACACACAGAAGATACCCGCGGCATTACCGGACAGTAAAAATCGAATGGCATTCCGAATATTTTCATAGACACTTCTGCCGTTGACGACCGCCTTGACAATCGTTGCAAAATTGTCATCTGTCAAAATCATAGAGGCTGCATCCTTGCTGACCTCTGTGCCGGTGATGCCCATTGCCACACCAATATCCGCCTGCTTGAGTGCTGGTGCATCGTTGACGCCGTCACCAGTCATCGAAACGATGGCGCCGCGCTGCTGCCATGCACGAACAATGCGTATTTTATGTTCCGGCGACACACGAGCATATACAGAGATATGCGGCAATCGTTCTTTCAGTTCATTCTCATGCATCTGCTCCAGTTCAACGCCGGATACTGCAATATCATCTTCTGCAAAAATGCCCAATTGGCGCGCTATCGCCGTCGCAGTAATCTTATGATCTCCGGTAATCATGACAGTTTTGATACCGCCGCGCTTGGCATCCTCTACCGCTTGCATCGCCTCCGGACGCGGCGGATCCATCATGGAAATCAAGCCAAGAAAGGTAAAGCTGCATTCATCCTCCAGAGACAACGGACGAATCTCATCCAATTCCCGATAAGCAAACGCCAAGACGCGCAGGCCTTGTTCCGACAGCTCTCGATTGACGCGTTCCAGTTCTTGTCTCCGTTCTGGTGTCAACGCAACACAACCACTGCTTGTCAAAAGATGTGTGGAGCGATTGAGCAGACCGTCCATGGCGCCTTTGGTAAATAGGGTTGGTACACCATCAATTTCATGCAGAGTGCTCATACGCTTTCGATCCGAATCAAATGCCAACTCACTCAATCTCGGATATTGCGCACGATACTCTTCTTCTGTGATGCCAACCTGTTCACCCAACATGACGAGAGCGACTTCTGTCGGATCACCGATAGAAGTACCCGTCTGTTCATCATGTGTTGCATCATTGACCAATAAGGCAGATTGAAGGAGCCGCCGCTGCACCGGATGAGAGAGGTTCATCTGCTCTTTTGCGATGATTTGTCCATCTGCATAGAGCTTCTGCGGGGTCATTTTGTTTTGTGTCAATGTGCCGGTTTTGTCTGAGCAAATCACAGACACGCTGCCTAAACTCTCGACCGCTTTTAAATCCTTGATAATCGCATGTTGCTTTGCCATTTTTTGTGTGCCCATGGCAAGCACAATCGTGACAATAGACGACAGTGCTTCCGGAATGGCTGCCACAGCCAGTGCCACGGCAAACATCAGGGAATCCAGAATACTCATACCGGTACGGAAAACAGAAAGAGCAAAGACACCCGCACAAATGATGAGAATACCAATAGCTAATCTGGCGCTAAACGCGTCCAAGTTCTCTTGCAGCGGTGTCTTTCTCTGCTGCGTCTGGTTCATCAATGCCGCAATCTTTCCGAGTTCTGTGTGCATACCCGTCGCTGTCACGAGCACCAATGCGCGGCCATATGTCACCAACGAACCGGAAAATACCATGTTTTTCTGATCGCCCAAGGCAACCTGCTCCGCATGAATGGCATCTACCTCTTTTTCTACCCCTTCGGATTCTCCGGTCAGCGAACTTTCATTAACCTTTAGCGAAAAATTTTCTAAAATACGTCCGTCAGCCGTGACCATATCTCCCGCTTCGAGCAGCAAAATATCTCCCGGAACAAGATTCGCGGAATCTATTTCCATACGCACGCCATCGCGCAGCACCTTTGCCGTTGGCGAGGCCATCGCTTTTAGAGTTTCCAAGGATTTCTCCGCTTTGACATACTGTACCGTGCCCAAAATCGCATTGAGAACCAATACAGCAAAGATAACTATCGTACTCTCCACATTGCCGGAACAGGCGGAAATAATTGCCGCAATCATCAAAATACAGACCATCAGGTCCTTAAACTGTTCGGCAAAAATTTGCACTATGCTCTTCTTCTTTCCCTCAGACAGTTGATTGTTTCCATACGTCTGCAGTCTTTGGGCGGCCTCCTGCACAGATAGGCCTTGCGCTGAGGTGCGTTGGGCGCGTAAAGCCTCTTCTGCTGTCTTTCTAAAATAGTCTTGTTTCATTGTTGCCTTCCTTTCGTCAATTTTCTGTGGCGGAAGGCAAATAAAAAAAGACCTTCCGCCAGCTGAAGCGTATAACAACAGCTGCCAAAAAGTCTTGTTACCTGTACGTTCAGGCGCACGCTGCCAGATTTGCCTATACAAATCGTGATGTTGACAATGTGCCTTGCAACTACTCCCTTTTTAACTGTTTTAAGCATAGCATACCCACGAAAAAACGTCAATCATGCGCCGAACAATTTAGCAAGTATTTAGCGTGGTTGACATGATAAAAAAGATATGGTATGGTACTTTTGTCGGAGGACTTATAAACGTAAGTATAAGGCCGGATAAGATAACGATAGTTCGCAGTATTTCCGAGGGTTACTTCTACGTATAGAATGACCGGATAAGAGAGCTGGCAGAGTATCGCTTTCTTATCCGGCTATTTTTTATGGAATGGAGGAACATATGGAACGAAATCTCACTACCGGTAATGTATGGAAGAACATTGCCTACTTTTCCCTGCCGTATCTCCTGTCGTATTTTTTACAGACGCTGTACGGCATGGCGGACTTATTTATCATCGGACAATTTGAAGGAGTTTCCAGCACAACGGCAGTCTCTGTTGGCAGTCAAGTGATGCACATGATAACTGTTATGATTGTCGGTCTGGCAATGGGTACCACGGTCACTATCGGACAGGCAGTCGGTGCCGAAGATAAAAAGAAAATCTCACAGACTATTGGCAACACGGCAGTGCTGTTTTTAACAGCCTCTGTTGTACTCATGGCGCTGCTTTTGGGGCTGGTCAAACCGATTGTATCCATCATGTCTACACCAGAACAGGCTGTATCTGGCACGATTGCCTATCTAACGGTCTGCTTTATTGGCATTCCCTGTATCACAGCATATAATATTATCAGCTCAATTTTTCGCGGATTGGGTGATTCCAAAAGCCCGATGTATTTCATCGCCATCGCCTGTGCCGCAAACATCGTGTTAGACTATGTATTCATCGGCGCGCTGCATCTTGGGGCTGTCGGTGCGGCATTGGGCACAACACTGTCTCAGAGTCTCAGCGTCATCATTGCTTTTTTTGTGATCTGCACGAAAAATACGGGCATTTCTTTACACAAAAGTGATTGGAAGCCGCATCGCGAAGCGATTGGACGTATTTTAAAAATTGGCATTCCTATCGCGCTGCAAGATGGCTTGATTCAAATTGCCTTTCTTATCATTACCGTGATTGCCAATCGCCGCGGACTCAGCGATGCAGCTGCAGTCGGTATTGTGGAAAAAATTATTAGCTTCCTGTTCTTGGTGCCATCCTCTATGCTGTCCACGATTTCTGCACTTGGCGCACAAAACATCGGTGCCGGAAAGCCGCAGCGTGCGATACAGGTGCTGCGATGCGGTATCTGTATTACCGTCAGCTTTGGCATTGTCACCGCTCTGACCATCCAATTTATCGCCCCGTCCGTCGTTGGTCTATTTACAGCGGATGCCGCCGTTGTCGTATTTGGCAGTCAGTATTTGCGCGGTTATATCTGGGACTGTATCTTCGCGGGCATTCATTTCAGCTTTAGCGGTTATTTTTGCGCCTGTGGCCGATCAGAGTTTTCTTTTCTGCACAATATTCTTGCCATTGTGCTGGTGCGCGTTCCAGGCGTGTATCTCACTTCCGTTCTGTTTCCAAACACGCTGTTCCCGATGGGTCTCGCCACGACAAGCGGTTCTCTGCTCTCCGTCATCATTTGTTTGCTCGTGTTCCGATACCTAAATAAAAAGAGTTTTGACAAGACTTGCTCCGGCTGATATAATAAAGATGAACCAATGGCGGTCAGCACCCAAAGCGTTGACCGCCTTTTTTCATACCGAATGCGGGAGGAATCCAAGGATGGATCAAATTGATCAGAAAATACTGGCACACCTAAAGCAAAACGCTCGGGCACGTGCTTCGGACATCGGAAAAGCAGTGCATCTATCTGTATCGACAGTCATCGAGCGCATTCACAAAATGGAAGATGCCGGTATTATCTGTTCGTATACTGCCATCACCAATGACGCCAAGGTTGGCAACGATGTCACAGCTCTGATTGAAATTTCATTGGAGCATCCGCGGTTTAACGATTCTTTTTCCGAACAGGTCATGGAGCATCCAAACGTTGTCTCCTGCTACTATCTGACGGGAAGTTATGACTACATGATTAAAGTCAGCTGCCGCTCGTCCGATGAATTGGAGGTTATTCATCGCTGGGTCAAAGATCAGCCAGGCGTATGTCAGACGCAGACTCATTTTGTCCTGCGTACCATAAAAAATATCTATTCTGCCCTGCCGAGCGCTGCCGCATCGATGCAGGAATAACTTTTTATCGCAAACAACAAACGTGCGTATCCCACCCAGTGTGAGATACGCACGTTTTTCTTGGCTGTTTTTATATTATGCTGTCTGTGTCAATAGAGACAAGCTGTCTACAATCTCTTTTTCAATCGTTGGCGGGAAGCTGTCTACACTCGGCGTGCACTTCTTGGTCACGCCATCCACGCTGCCCATCTTGACAATTGCCTTGATGTAATCACGAATTTCTTCATACCGCGGGAATACACGCTTGCCGGACAATTTTTGGAGATACGCCGTCAAGCCATACGCGCCCCAGTTAGACACGGTAGCTATAATCAGTCGATCTACCGGCACGACACATGGTTCCAAGGATAACTTTTGTGTAATGACATCCTTGAGATTGCCCATGCCGATTTCATTGCCGCCGTCACCGACACCAATCGTAAAAATACCGCGTTCGGCCGCTTGTTCAAAAAGGAGATCCGTTCTGGCCGTATGATTGAGGATGCTCTCGCCGCGCATATTCGCATAATCACCCTTGCGATTTTTGCCGCAGCGTTCAATAGAAATCAATGCAACTGGCTGATATACGTCAAATAACCGGTCATATGCTTCTACTTCTGCCTGTGTATCGACATACTCTACTGCCAGCTGACAAATTTCAAAAAAGCCTTTGCAATACGCATCGGTGACAATAACCGGCTGGTATCCGATTTTCTCCAACGCCTTTGCCAGTACCATAGTTCCCGGAGGGCCATCAGTCTCTGCGGCACCATTGACATAAAATCCAGTGGTCAGCAAAACAGTTCCCTTTGGACGCTCCAACAGCTTGGCAGCAGCCTCACGGCAATAGTCTTTTCGCAGGTGCTTGCACAGAATATCCATGCCGCGGCCAGAATGGCTGAGCAGTACCTTTTCAATTCGACCTTCCATAACGGTCTCCTCCTATTCTTTTAACGAACGATGTCGTCCATCGGGGCGATCAACACGCCCTCTTCCGTCAATTCCGTGCGGATCTTTTCGACAAATGCCAATGCCTTCGGGCTGTCACCATGTACACAGATAGAATCTGCCTGAATCGAAATCGTCTTGCCAGAGATGGTCTCTACCTTGCCTTCCTTTACCATGCGAACAACGCGGGAAATGGCAAGATCTTCATCTGTAATCATAGCGCCCGGCTTGCTGCGCACGACCAAGCTGCCATCATCTTCATAGGCACGATCTGCAAAGACTTCACTGGCACTCGGAAGACCAAGCTTGCGGGCGGCACGCAGCAGTTCACTGCCTGCCAGTCCTAACAAAATCAGAGAATTATCCACTTCTGCAATGCCTTCGCAAATAGCCGCTGCCAGCTTGGCATCCTTTCCAGCCATGTTGTACATCGCACCGTGTGGCTTCACATGCTGGAGCTTGACACCCTGTGCCTTACAGAAAGCAGACAAGGCACCGATCTGGTACTGTACCATTGCCTTCAGTTCTGCCGGAGAAACATTCATATTTCTTCTGCCGAAGCCGACCAAATCCGGATAACCCGGATGGGCACCGACATGGACACCAATCTGTGCGGCAAGTGCGACGGTTTTCTGCATCACCAGCGGATCAGAAGCATGAAAGCCGCAAGCGACATTGGCAGAAGAAATCCACGGAATGACCTGTTCATCCATACCGCAGGTGTAATTGCCAAAGCTTTCGCCTAAATCACAGTTCAAATCTACTTTCTTCATCGTACTCACCTCATCAATATTTCAAATCCACATTTTTTACATCGGTAATAAACATATGTCCCGGCGCATGGGTAATGACAAATGGTGGTTTAGAATCCATAATGACATTCTGTGGTGTCACGCCGCACGGCCAGAACACCGGTACTTCGCCTTCGTTTATTGTGACCATATCGCCAAAATCCGGATGCTGTAAATCGTGAATGCCAATTGCCTCCGGATTGCCGATATGAATCGGCGCACCATGCACCCGCGGCATATCACCGGTAATCAGCGTTGCCTTGACAATCTGATCATACGGCAATGGGCGCATACTGACAACCATATTGCCATGAAATACACCCGCCGGTGCGCAAGCGATATTGGTCTTATACATCGGTACGTTGCAGCCCTCTTCAATGTGACGAACCGGCACGCCAGCTTCCAGCAGTGCTGACTCAAAGGAAAAGCTGCATCCAATCAAAAAGCTGACCAAATCATCGCGCCAAAATTGTTCCACGTCGGTATACTCGCCATCCAACTCGCCGTTTCGGTAAATCCGATATTTCGGCAAATCATTGGCAATATCTGTGTCCTGCGCGATGCTGTGCAGAGCACGGCTGCCCTTGTCGCTGACTTCGAGCAGCGGACAGGATTTCGGATTGCGCTGAGCAAATAACAAAAAGTCATACGCAAGGTCTGCGGGAAGCACAACCAAATTGGCCTGTGCGTATCCGGCGCTCATACCTGCTGTCGGCCCCGTAATCTTCTTTTCTCGAATCAACTCGCGCACATCGCGCGGACTCATCTCAGAATAATTCATGCTGTTTCTCCTTCCGCGCGAGCTTGCTCGCCTCTCGCAATGATACCTGCTGAAACCGAACGTGATCACCTGGGCGGCACTGTGCCAGCTTCGGGATGTCAAACGTACAAACCGTCGCAATCTTCGCATAGCCGCCGGTTGTCTGGCGGTCTGCCATCAAAACAATCGGCTTGCCATCCGACGCCACCTGTACTGATCCCAATGTGATGCCATCCGAAATAATATCAGAGCCGTGATGGCTTTCAATCTCCGCACCGCTCATGCGATACCCCATGCGGTCGCTGTTGTCTGCAACCGTGTAGCTCTCATGGAAAAAGGTCTCAATGCCTTTCGCGGTAAACGCATCGTCCTGCGGACCGAGAACGGCACGCAGCACAACCTCTGTCGGGTATTCTTCCTCCGGCACGCGGCGATCCTTGAGCTGCTCCCATGTCTGATGCTCCTCGCCAATCGCCAAAATATCACCGGGAATCAAAGCTCTGCCCAGGAATCCGCCCATATGGCATTTCATGTTGGTCGAGCGGCTGCCCAAAACAATCGGCATATCGAATCCGCCAGCCGCAGCCAGATAGCATCGGCAGCCGGTCTTGGCAAACGACAGCATCAGCTCCTCTCCTTCATGCAGTTCAAATGGCTGATTCATCGGAATCGTTTTCTTGTTCCGCTTCGGCTGCATGTCTGCTCCGGTCAATGCCAAAATCATATCCTGCATGGCAACAAAGCACGCACCGGCAAAGGTCATTTCCAAAACCGCTTCGCCGTTTGTGTTGCCGACAAGATAATTCGCACGATGATACGCACGGGTATCCATGCATCCGCCTACGCCGATGCCCATCGACTGATAGCCGAATCGTCCTTCATCCTGTACGGTTGTTAATGCTCCCGGACGCACAACTCTTAACATACAGACACCTCCTCTGTTTCCAGCTGGTAAGTGCCCGCTGTCACCTGTTCTCGAATGGTCTGATATTCTTCAGGAGAGATCGGAACAAACCGAATATATTCGCCCGCATGGCACAGAATATAGGGACTGTGCTTGGGGTCATACAGCTCCAGTGGTGTTCTGCCGATTAGCCGCCAGCCACCAGGAGAATCCAGCGGATAAACACCTGTCTGGCTGCCTCCGATGCCAACAGCGCCCGCCGGAATGCGGACACGCGGCGTCTTTAATCTCGGCATCTCCAGCCGTTTGTCCAAGCCGCCCAGATACGCAAATCCGGGCAAAAATCCCATCATATAAATGCGGTAATCGGTACCACTGTGTACGGCAATGACTTCTTGCTCTGACATACCAGCATGTGCGGCAAGATCTGCCATATCCGGGCCAAACGCTCCGCCATAACAGCACGGAATTTTAATCACGCGCTTTTTGGTGCCTTCGCTGATCTGACAATTCTTTTCCAGCTTTTTGAGCTTGCGGCACAGGGCAGAAAAATGTGTCTGCACCGGGTCAAAGGTCACCATCAGCGAACGGAATGTCGGAATGACTTCCCGCACGCTGGGCAGCTGCGCATCCAAAATACTCTTGCCCATTGCCTGTACTTTATCGTTGATCGCATCGCTGATCTCACTGCCGAACTCTACGACCAGCGCCGCATCCCCGGCCGGAAGATAGCGCGCTGTATTGGTCCGTCCGCTCAATGAAGCTCCCTCCCTTTTGTGAATTCTATTTCGTTTACTCTGCTGCGGTTGCGCTCTCGAATTCCTCGATGACTGCGGCACGCAGCTTTTCCATCAGCTCCGGATCCTTGCCGCCTGCCGGCTTACCATCAATCTCGCAAGCATGTAAGCACAGCTTGCTGGAGCTGGATACAATGATTTCGTCCGCATCAAACAGCTCATCCAGTGTGTACGGCGTCTCGCTTACTGGGATTTCCAGCTTCTTGCACGCCTTAATCAGATGTGCACGTGCGATGCCCGGCAAAATCAAATTGTCTGTCGGTGCAGTGATGAACTTGCCGTCCTTCAGAATAGAAACATTACTGTGTGCACATTCCGTGACACGGTTGCCCGGACGATAGAATACGGTCTCCTGACAGCCTGCCTTCTTTGCCTTTTCCGAAGCAACACAGGACGGAATCAGATTCAAGGTCTTAATGTTGCAGTGCAGGAAACGTGTATCCGGCAGCGTAATCAGCTTGATCGGCTCCTTGCAGTCGCCGATGACCTGCGGGGTAATCATAATCCACAGATTGCCTGCCCCTTCTGTATATACATGGTTGCGGATGCCGGTGCCGCGCGTTACCTGATAGTAAACGAACAGTTCCGGATCGTCCATTTTATTCACCATTTCCTGGAGCAATTCCTTCAGCTCCGGCTTGGTAACCGGCATCACAATATCCAGCAGTCCTGCGCTGTTAAAGAAACGGTCAATGTGCTCATCAATGGCAAAAATCTTACCATTTCGTGCCGGTCCTGCATCATATACTCCATCACCAAACCAACAAACACGGTCGTTCATCGGGATGGACATGTCTTCCAGCTCACCATATTTTCCGTTATAATAACCCAACGTTTTCATTTTTTCTGCCTCCAGAATGAAGAAATTTGCATCGTTTTTATCTTTATTATGCAAAAAGAGAACAAGCAAGTACCTTGTTAGCCCCATTGCCTGTTCCTTATATTTCACTATACGCCGCTTCTTAATTTTTTACAAGATCAATTGGTAATTTTCTCTATTTTTCTGTTATTTTTTATTTTTTTCGAATTTTTTTCGATTTTTTCTAGATTTTTCATAATTTATCTCCTGTTCTTTTCAGTTCGATTGTTTAAAAATCGGCGTGTAAACAAAGAATACAATTTGCATAACAGGTCTTAGACGGCTGCATTTTCTTGCTTTGACTTGAACAAATATCCAAACAACCTATTAATAATTATACTTATTTTTAAGTACAATGACAATAGGGTGAGAAAAAAATTACGCACCAGACAACTTGCATACGCATATGCTAAAACGCCACCAAATAGCAGAATTAGGTCAAGCAAGGATATTTTGACATTTGATCCCAGAACAAACATGACATGTATCATCTTACACGGAATGATACATGTCATGTTTATAAGCCTATGTATTACTAGAACGGTTAGAAAATTTCCATGATTGCCGGAACAGCAGTCTTGGTGTCAGTCTTCGGGAACAGCTCACAGCCGACAACGCCGGTATAGTTCAGTTCCTTGAGAACATTCATCACGTTCTTGTAGCAGATTTCGCCTGTGCCCGGTTCATGACGCCCCGGTGCATCGGCAATATGAATATGGCCAATGGTATCAATGTACTCACGAATGGTATCGCAAATCTTGCCTTCGTTGAGCTGCATATGATATGCATCATACAGAATGCGCAGCTTTGGAGAGTGAATCAGACGAATCATCTCTGCTGCCACCTGCGTATTCTTCAGGAAATTGCCAACATGGTCGGTGGTGATGTTCAGACCTTCCAGATTCATCTGGATACCGCTCTCTTCTGCAATCTTTGCGCAGTCGAGCAGCATGTCGTACATGGAGCACAGCTTTACCGTATCGGACAGGTTGTTATAATGATTGACAACAATACCGCCATCGCCCAGTGCATTGGAGTGAATGGTCACGCTCTTTGCACCGATCTTCTGTGCAGCTGCTACAGATTTCTTCAAGAACTCCAGATACTTTTCTTTGTGGGTCGGATCAACCAGAGAATAATCCGCATCGCCGTTGAAACCGCTGATGCCAATGCCTGCCTTCTCTGCTGCTGCCTTGACAGCATCCAGATCCTTGTCCGTCCAGCTCCAGAACTCTACATAGTCGAAGCCATCGTCCTTTGCCGCCTGAAAACGATCGAGAAACGGAATCTCAGAATACATCGGTTCGATGCATGCGCCTTTTAACAGTCTCATATGAAGTTCTCCTTTACTCTTTTGTTATACACTAACACAATTTATATGCTATTGCAATCCTTAAATACCTGCTGTTTTCTTAATATAATTACGAGCCTTGCACGCATACTCAAACGGATTTGCCTTTGCCGGATCCTGCTCCGCTTCTACCACAAAGCAGCCTTCCAGAACAGTCTTACGGAACTTGAAGCCTTCTTCACGTGCACGCTTCATCATGTCCGGACGAATATCCTTCAGATGTACATGACCGATACGCGGACCAAATTCCTTCGCTGCCTTTACTGCATCCTCGCCGGAGAAAGTAAAATGACCGGTATCAAAACACAGATATACATAGCGCGGATCGGTGTTATCCACCAAGCGCTTGGTCTCTTCAAAGGTCTGCACAACAGTTGCCATGTGGTGATGATAACACAGCTTAAAACCACGCTCTGTCGCAATTCTGCCCAGCTTATTCAGACCGGTGCACAGCTTGCCCCATTCTTCATCCGAAGCAATCGGCTTGTTGTCACCAAACATCGAGCACTCTTCTGCAAACAGATTGCGGGTCAGCTCACACACATTGATGCGAGATGCGCCGACCTTTTCCAAAAAGTCCAGCTGTGCAATAAAAGCCTTTTCATTTTCTTCATAGGGAGTAGAGCACAGGAAACTAGAAAACCACTGAGACGCAATTTTGATGCCGCGTAAATCCAGTGCTTTATTCAGCACATCCGGATCTGTCGGGAACTTGCCGCCGACTTCTGTTCCCTGAAAACCTGCCAATCGGCGCAATACCAAGTTTTACGTTATTAAACATATGTAATCTCCTTTTTCAAACAGGAAATGTCATTTTGACAAGGAGCCGGTCAGGTTGGCATTCCCGCCGGCTCCTCGTTCAAAAAGTGGAGAGAGTTAGAGACTGGCAAATATCAATTAGCCCTTGTAGAAGTCCGGACGATCAGTCAGCGGAACTTCTTCAATCGCGCCGCTCTTCTGAGACTTCAGGCAAGCGTCGGTAGTAACTGCTGCGCAGTAGCCATCCCAAGCGGAAGCAGCAACTTTGCAGTAAGTACCTGCGTTGCAAGCATCAGCCCAAGCCTGGAACTCACGGTCGTATGCTTCTGCAAAGTAGCCCAGACCGTCCGTGGTCATGCCCTTGTAATGGGTCTGGTTGGTGCAAACGTCTACACGAGACGGACGCGGCAGGGTTGCAGTGCCGTCCTCACACAGAACTTCGCAGCGAATGTCATATGCGTACTGGCAGTTTACCCAGATCTCGCAGCTGATTACCATACCGGAGGAAGTGGTCAGCATGACGATCTGCGGGTCGTGCAGATCCTTGTTCTTGGAATGACGAGAGCGCTTCGGGAAGATAACCTGCGCCTTGGTGAAGTAGTCGCCTACCAGCCATGCCATGGTGTCAATCTCATGGATCGCAGTTCCGGTAACAGCAACAACATCATCATACTGTGCCGGATAATTTGCGTTACGATGTGCACAATGTGCTACCAGCGGAGCGCCCAGCTTGCCGGAAACAACCAGTGCCTTCAGCTCTTCGTAAGCCGGATCGAAACGACGGTTGAAGCCCATCTGAATCAGGCGCTTGCCGCCTGCAATCTCTGCGTCAACGACCTTCTTTGCACCCTCAGCAGATGCAGACAGCGGCTTCTCACAGAAGATGAACTTGCCGCACTTGATTGCTTCCAGGCAGTACTCCTCATGGGTGGAGTCGATGGATACAATAACAATTGCATCTACTTCCGGATCGTTAATCAGCGCGAACGGATCAGCGATAAAACGAACGGACGGATACGGTGCGATAACTTCCTTTGCATGTGCCTCGTTGATGTCGGATACAGCAACAACGGTTGCTCCGTTAATCTTGTTCATGATGCGCAGGAAATGCTGCGTGCCCATCGAACCTACACCGATAATACCTACGTTTAACATAATCAAACACTCCTTTAAAAATTTTTTCTTGTTGTTGATTTATTGTTCTGCTGCTTCCTTTGCAGCCTTCTCACGTGCTAACAGATCCTTCATGACCTTCGGATATTCCTTATCCAGATGATAGAACAGCAGGATAACAATGATAAAGATTGCCGTGGCAACCATGCCATATACAAACAGATTGTATACCGTATCCAGAGCCTTCTGCGTCTGTTCTGCTGCGCTTGCAACACCATTATATCCAGCCCAGCTCATGATTGCGCCGATTGCCGCAGAGCAGATGCCCTGTCCAAACTTCTGACCGGAAGTAACTGCACTCTGAATCGCAGACGGTGTACGCATACCAGTCTTCCACTGGCCGTATTCTACAACGTCAGCGACCATGGTGTACATCATTGCGTACTCACAAGCCAGACCAACGCCGCGTAGCAGCGTGCCGCCAAATACAACCGGTACACTCGTCGGGCCAAGCGGAATAATCAGTGCACCAACGATGATGCATACAGCACCAAACACACACCAGTTTCTCTTAGACATCTTATGGATGAGCAGACCGATAATCGGTGTGCAGACAACCATCATAATCTGGCAGGCAAAGTTGATAACGCCCATCAGATTTTCTGTACCCAGGAAGTTCTTGCAGTAATAGGTCAGCATCGTACCAGCAACTGTCTGATAGAATGCCAGCGCAAAGAAGAATAGGAATGCAATGATAAAGTACTTATTCTTAAACAGAACAGCGATTGCCGTCTTAAGCGGAAGTTTTTCGCCCTTGGACTCGTCAACAACCTGTACACGCTCCTTGGTGAAGAAGAAGCACCACAGCAGCAGTGCGCTGCACGCAATACCATAGATTGCCGTTGCCTTGATCCAAGCCTGCTGTCCGCCGCCGAGCAAAGATACCAGCGGCAGGAATCCCAACGTCATTGCCATATTTGCCAGCGGAGAGATTGTCATACGAACAACGTTTGCGCTTGCACGCTCATTCTGATCTCTGGTCATATAGGTAACCAGCGTTGCATACGGCAGCTGTGTCAGCGTGTATACAACTGTCAGCATCAGGTTATACGTAATAAAGATGTAAATTGCCTGTGCCATACCGCCGATCTGCGGAACCGTCATCAGAAGTACGGCAGCTACCGTATACGGAATAGCCATCCACAACAGCCATGGACGAACGCGTCCATACTTGGAACGGGTGCGGTCTACGATGAAGCCCGCGCAGATATCTGAGGCACCATTAAATACCTGAGAAATTGCAATGATCGTACCAACAGTTGCCGGCGAAACGCCTACAACATCTGTATAGAAAAATACCAGCAGCGTCGTAAACAATGCAAACATCGCGCAGGTTGCAACCTCGCCCATGCTGTACGATAGCTTTTCTTTCATGCTCAGTTTTCCGTCTGTCTGAGCCACTTCCTGTTTCATAAAGTTTCTCCCCTCTTTGTGCTTTTATTTTTTGTGCTTCTTAGCACAATTATTTTATACCACATTATTTTAACACTGTCAACGAAGATATTTTCAATAAATCCAGTGTTTTTTTCACTTTTATTATCGTTGTGTCAATTTTGTGCCGATCATTTCTGTGTGTTTTTTATCTTTTCTATGTATTCCGAAACTTTCTCGATTTTCCCCTTCCTCAATCCAAATTTCTTGCTGTTTTTTTGTTGATATTGCTCAGTTTTGATTCAAATGGGCAAAAAAAGCAGGAGTCAGATCTATAAATCCAACTCCTGTTTTGTGCTTTTTGCTTTATATGTGCACAATTATACTGCTTCCATATTTTCCGAACAGATAATATCTATTTTGGAACGCTCTGTATCTTTTGGCACCATTCCCTTGTGCAAATACTCTCTCAACACGATCAGAGAGCGATAGCCCTGCTGATAGATATTCTGTGCAATGGTAAAATCAATTTCCTCATTTTTTAGCAATCGCCGCGTTGCATCTGTTAAGTCATGACTGATAACATGAATAGATCCACTCTTTTTCATACTGCGAATCGCTTCTACACAGCCGGTAACGCTATGATTTGCCATATAAATTCCTTTTACATCCGGCACACGTTCCAATATATCGTGAATTTTTTGATACGTCAAAGAATAATCATTATATGTTTCAATAATTTCTAATGATCTTCCGCTAAATCCACGCTCATAAATCCGCTCACAAAATCCCTGCAAACGCAAACGATGCGCATGGAATTCCGGATTTCCAATCGCTACGACTAAAATATCATTCGGCTGGAGATATTTAGCCATCAATTCTCCGGCGACGCGCCCACCGGCAATTAAATCCTGTCCAATAAAGCACAAACGCTTGCTGTTTGTCAAATCCGAATTAAATGTCACGACCGGAATGCCCTGTTCACTGAGTTCATTGACCTTTTGCGTGACAGAATCATGATCCATCGCACAAATTGCCAGACCTTTGGCGCCTTGCTGAACCAAACGGTCCATACGCTCTATGCTCTCATCAGGAAGATCCGATTCACACTGTTCAATCAATACATTGACAGAAAAATCGCTGAGCAATGCTTGTGCATCCCGAATGCCGCGCATGATCTCACTTTTAAAGAATCCACCCCAGTTCGGCAGTACAATTCCCAGTGTGCCGCCCGTCTCAGTTGCCAACGGCAGCCCCAATGCTTTCGCCTGCTCTTCTTTTGGCGGCATATAGCCAAGTTCTTTCATTGCCTTGACAATCCGATCATATAATTCCGGCTTGACATGCGGTCGCTGATTGAGTACGCGATCCACGGTACCGCGAGAAACGCCGGCTCGTTCTGCCACCATATTGATTGTCACTTTTCGAGCCATTGCTTCTTACCTCTCTTTCTTCACAAGTAAATCCTACCGGTATTATAGCGCGAATCTGTCATTTTATCAACTTAGAATTTAATACAGGCAGATTTGGGAATATCATTCTCAAATCTGCCTGCACAGAACATCTCAGATATAATATTCACATTCTTCTGTCTCGCCGACATCGCGGCAGCTCTCTCGACGAATCAGCTGTGCTTCCAGCTCGATTCGCGTTATAGATTTGTGCCCGCCATTGATACGATCCAACAGTAAGAATAGTGCATATCGCGCCATTTCCTCCTTTGGCAAATGTACCGTCGTCAGCATCGGTGTTGTCTCTTGTGCTTCCGCAATATCATCGCTGGAAATAATAGACGGATGATAATACGTGCGCTTATACTGAGACAAATATTTCAGCATACCCAACGCGATAATATCATGCGCACAATAAATAGCAGTCGGTGCAAACGACTGGTGTGACAGTTGTTCCATAATATGAAAGCCGTTTTCCTCTTTTGCCTGCGCTTGAATCATATATTCCGAATAAATCGGAATATCATACTTCTCGAGCGCCCGCTGAAAGCCGATAAACCGCGCCTCTCCATGACATTCTCCCACATAGCAAATGCGCCGATGTCCCAGATGGATAAGATGCTCTACGGCAGTCGCTGCAATCTTTTTGCCGTCACACAAAACCTCATCTATTTCATAGTTGGTCGAATTTCGATTGACGGAAACCAAATATCGGCACCGTTTTTTTAATGCCTGTAATCCCTGCTGGCTGCATTTTCCGACAATAATCAGTCCATCCAATCTTTGCTGATGGGCAAACATCTGTTCAGCTTCTCTTTCCACGGCGGTAGAAACCTCCAAAGAGAACTCTGGACGGTACCAAATTTTAGACAACAAACAGCTATTGCGGTGAATTTCTCCTTCTAACAGACGCAGCAATTCCCGAAAAAACGGATCAATATCTGCTTCTCGTCCGCGGGTAACCAAAATCCCCAAATAGCGCAGCTTGGTTTGCGTCCTAGTTCCTTTCTTTAAATTTCGTGCCGCCTCATTCGGCACATAATTTAGCTGCCGCGCAGCATTTAAAATTGCCGTTCTCATTTCTTCTGATGAACAATGATAATTCGGATTATTCAGCACACGCGAAACTGTTGCCGGAGATACACCGGCCAGCTGCGCAATGTGTTTGATCGACATAGCACTCCACCCCGTAATATAAATTCTAATTACAAGTTTTCCTATTGTTTTACTATTATATCTATATTTTCTATTCCTGTCCAGATTTTTTATAGAATTCCGAATTTATTCTGTGATTTTACCAAGATTTTCTGAATATTTTCACGATAAATGCACCAGACAACTTCTCTCAGCATATGTTAAAGCATTCTGAAGTGGAAGGTGATTGCATGTTAATTTCTCTCACAACGGCACTTATCTGTGGTGCTGCTCTTTGCATTCTGCGTGTTTCTTCTCCCTCTGGCTCTTTTCCCCGTCCGCTTAGTGCCGAGCAGGAAGCTGCCTGTATTGCAGCTATGCAAAACGGTGACACACAAGCGCGTGAAATGCTTATCGAACACAATCTTCGTCTCGTTGCACATATTGTCAAAAAATACTATGCTGCTTCCTCAGAAACCGATGATCTGATTTCTATTGGAACTATCGGGTTAATCAAGGGCGTTTCTACTTTTGATCCGGATAAAAATGTACGTCTTGCCACTTATGTTTCCCGTTGTATTGAAAATCCAATACACTCGCCGATGCGTTTATTCCTGTTAATTGGAAGATTCTTTTCCAATTTTCTGAAACACAATACTTATTATGCAACACAGGCGAACATAATGTGCGGTATGCACCTCTATGTATTCACAGCTTTCCTCTCGTTGCACCTCGAAAGCTAATAGACGCTTTATCCTTTAACAAACGACATCCAGACTATACAAAAATTAGCACGGTTTCCGATCGTCTGCGCTGGTGTCGGCATCACTGTGGATTCACGCAACAGGATGTTGCCGATGCAATTGGTATCTCCCGCAACAGCTATGCAGATTTCGAGTGTGGCCGACTTTCCTGTTACCCCAAACATTTATTGGACAAGTTGGCAACTTTATATCGTATCCCTGTATACGATCTGCTTGATGACTATAATCGTTTCTTATACGATGGGCAAGAGAAACAAATAAAGGCTTATCGCACTTCTCTCGGTTTGAACAAAAAGGAATTTGCTCAATTTCTCCACATAGATGCCGGACTGCTTCACAATTGGGAAAGCGGGCAAAAACAAATGAGCTTTCATTCATGGAAAAAGCATTTTAAAAGTTTAAAGTTTTCGGAATTAAATTCCCAATCAAGTAAGAAGCAGTAACTATCCGCCGTCCTCTCACACCATCATACGTACTGTTCATTACAGAGCTGTTTCAATAGTTGACGTACATTGACTGATAGACTGTGGCTAAATCATAAAATCCGCAGTTTATTAGTCTTCAAACTGCCTCGTCAAGCGTATAATGAAATAAAACAAGATTTTTGTTGCCAAGAATGTTGTGCTCTCGGTAGATTTTTATGCAGCAAATACTATCCGGTACTTTTCCATCAACGCAACGACACCCAAATTTTGCTACATCCGTTGAGTGTTGTAATAGTGTGAATGATACTATAATACTTGTCCACGATGACACTGAATTAGTTTACCACTAACATAAATTCCTTGTAAAATATAGAGATAACTCTAGAAGCAAATTGCCGGTGAATCACAGAGGTCAATCGCAAAACGTCTTGAAATATCTAGATAGACCGTTAAAAAATATTGCGAAGAAAATACAATGCTGGGTGTTAGAAAAGCATATCTTCGTACTCTCAGTGTTATCACCCCGGAGATTGAAAGCTTCATTCGAGGATGCTTGGAATCTGGCCAGACAGAAGGTCTTCAAAAGCAAACACATACAGCAAAGAGAATATATATGTTCTCAACTAATTTTTGTAATGTAACCAGCGGTAATGAGAAAGGATTGGTTGAGAATCTGATCGGATACAGCCGAAAAAACTTTTTGATTTCTGTTCCCAGAGTTAATTCTATAGACAGCTTAAACCGAAAGCTTTTGGAAGATTGTCTGCAATATCGCAGCACACATATAATACAAAGCAGATCTCAGTCTGTCAAAGATATGTATGTTACAGACAAATCTTGTCTTCATTCCATTGCGCCATATAAATATGACATAGCAGCATTGTTCTTACCAGCAACAGATATTTTAGCAATCTGGGCGAACTTCTGAGCGATAATGTGATTGCCATTGCTCTCTTGAATCGCTTGCTTCACCATGCTCATGTTAGAAATATACGAGGACAAACATATCGTCTAAAGGATCGTTTGAAATCTGGCATGCCTACAGCACCGCCGACAGATATTCCGGCGATTTTGTGACCGGCTTCAGATTCCCAGCGTTGGTGTCATTTTTTATCCGGCGTTTTTCAATTATTTTTTAACCGGCGTTGACATGTTTTGAACATGAATTCCAACAGTCCTTATCGTGCAGAATTCGCAGCTCAGTCTGCTTATCCGCCAAATACTCGAAAGAGGTAAATTGATTCAGCATCAAAATTGTTTACATGGTAAACTTATTTAGTATCAAATTTTAGTAAACAAATTCAGTGTCAATGGCGAAGAAATTCATTGACATTCACAATCCCTTCGCAAGATCTCTCTTCCTTTGCAGTCTATGTTATTTGAGATTATTTTCTATATTGATAAGGCTGTATCCAGTTGCCACTAAAATTTATGCTTACATTCAAATTACCGAAAGGGCATGCTGTCTGTGAATTGCAGTCAGCACGCCCTTTAACTTCGCCTTAATTCTAAGGTTATTATAGTAATCCAAATATTCAATTAATTCTCATCTAAAATATGTTCGATGTGTTGAAACTCTTATAAATGCAGCAATTCACTCCTGAGCAAGCCAAATAAATTTTCAATTACGATGTTGACCAGCATAGTTGTCACCATACGCAACTAGGTATGAACTGAGATCGTATAGCTGACCCAATGCTATGTAGTTTAAGGCCGAGAGACACATAGAGTTTCCTACCGAATAAGTAGAGTTCTGTCACATCCGTAACCCATTCTTGATTTAGTTTGTCTGCACGGAAATCCCTGTTTAGCAGATAGTGCAAATTACGGTTATGCAACTCTACTGCAAAGATATCTGTATTGCGATATCCGCACGTGCTGATTGATATTCAGTCTCTATAAACTTTATTCCATTCGAATAACCTTCAATTCTCGTATAAACGGCAATTAACTTTTATCAAGTCGGTTATCGTTTACGCATTGTCCGAGATCATTTTTATGTTTAATGGCATATATCCGAATTCGATTAGAAATTCACCTTTTCTTACCGAGTCATTCAAAGCTCGCTATTTTGATACATTTAATACAGTAAAATCATAAAATTTACCACAATATATTACAAACAGATAAAAATTCTGTTTTCATTGATAAGAACTTACTTTATCCCAATCAATATCTTGATATAATATTTTTTTACAAATTAAATTTCCAGAAGAATCATATACATCAAGATTACTTGCAATAATATTGGTAGCCCAATCAGTCAATCTACTATAATCACCAATCTGCTCCCAATTACTCGATCCTTTCAAACAAAACTGATTGCATCTCTTCGAACTTGAAGTGTCATTTAATTCTATAGAAGAATCCCATACAAAATAAAGATTTTCCGATGATATCGACGAATCAATGGTAGAAGCTTCAACTCTATTATCACGATTACCCTCTGTAAAGATGATCCAATATTTTTGCTTAAATGGTGAATTTTCGTTTTCATAAAAATCAACCTGTTTTGTTGTCGACTCCGACTTCTCTTCTTTTTCAGTATTCGTTGCTAAGTCAATATCTGTGCTGGCTTTTTTTTCAGCAAAATCATTATATTTCAGTGCAGAAGAATATTCAATATTAGGGCGAATCATAAGGAAATATACTACCATCCCTACTATAATAATTAATATGATAGACATAATCATTATTTTTGTCTTATTTCTTTTGGTCTGTTTTTCTTTTTCAAGTTCTTCTTTTTTAATCTGATCTGCACGATCGTTTTCTTGCCGTATTTCATTCCAAAACTCATCCGTATTCTGAGAATCTTTTGAATCTTGTGTTATATTTTGCCCACATCCCGAACAAAATACAGCAGTATCTGGTATAGTCTTTTTGCAATATGGACATATCATAAAACCGTCTCCGTCTTTCTAATTTTTACACCAAATGCTTCTTATAATTTATTGTTTGTTATCTTGATATTCCTGTTGGCATATTATTATTGACTTTTAATTCATATGTTGCCCCGTTAGTTTCAATAGAATATACTCCTGTTATAGATCTGGATACGGTATAACCATATGTACCTTCATAAATAGGTTTCTCATCATTTTCTTTAGGTCCAATAGTCTCAATATATGCATAATCCAATGACGAATCATCTTTGAATGTTAATTGCCAATACTCATGATGAATCCACCCTAAACCTTCCATATGTTCATCATGCGCCGTAAATGTTTGCCCCACAAGATTTTTCTTTATTTCTGCAACCATATTCCGAGAATACGATCGATATCCCAGAAATCCCCAAACTATAGTAACAATTATTATACCCACAAAAACAAATAAAATTGTCCTTCTGTTTGCCCGAATTCTCCTCCCACTAGCAATTTGCCTTTCAAACTGCTTTTGTTCCTGAACTCTCTGCATATCGTCTTTATTTACTTCAGACCAGTACATATCCGTATTCTTCGTGGAAACACTGTTTGTTATATTTTGTCCACATTCTGTACAAAAACCAGAAGTAATATCAATTTTTTTACCACAATAAGGACATTTCATCTCAACCACTCCTAATAAACTGTAAAGGTTCCTTCATGAACTGGACCTGTGCCAACACGAAGAGAATATCTGTATAATCCGGAATTCCATTTACCTTTTTCCGAAAAACCAATACCAGGCCAACAAGCAATAGTATTTGCATTTAACTGGTACAAAATATATTTATTGCAAAACGTTGAATTATCTTCTAAACAAGTTACTTTTATAAAGATTTGAACAACCGTCTTTTCACCTGGTTCGTCAACAAATAATTTGAAATATACATATTCTAGATTACTTTTGTCAAACGAAAGTGAGTATTCCTCGCGATCACTTTCTAGAGCCCCTGTTGCTTTAGATGCAAATAGTTTTAAATCTTTTACGGGTACCCCTGACTTTTTTATTTTCCCATTATAAAAATAGAAATTCTGGCTATACACATTCTCACTGTCAAACTCTATTCTCCATTGATATGTTTTATTAGCGTACGCATAAAAATTTTTGTTTCCCCACCCCGATGTCCTAAACCAAGTATCTCCAGGTTTTAGCTGACATTCATCGTTAAAGACTTCAGAAAATGGCTTATCTCCATCATATATTCGTGAACGAACAGACAACGTACATGCCTTTTTTACAGGTTGAATAAAAACCTTTGCATTAAGATAATCTATATCACCCGATGTAAAACGATAACCACTATAACCACATCCCTCAAAAGTCATACTCTTAAAGTGTATCTTTTCATCATTGTCTGAACAATTGTTTTCATCCTCATTGTCATCATCGTCTTTGTTTTCATCCTCTGAATACAAAAAAGATTCTTCTTTCAAATATTTATTTGAATATCCTGCCTCAACACATTTATCTAAATCTTCAATATCTTCAGCATTTCCTTTTTTCATTATTAACTTAATATCCAAGTATAGTCCCCTAATCAGATAATTAGTTATCTGCATATTTCCGAGTTCTTGCAACACTATGTCTGGTTGTGCAGTAGTTCCTTTTCCCAAAAATCGCATTGCATAGAGATAAGGCTTTACCTCTTTTAAATGCTCTAAGTGTGAAAAACGTTCATAAATATCTTCATATTCATATGCTTCCAAACAGCTATCAGCATATGAACTTTCCAGTTCCTCAAACATGTATTGTTCGAAAAAATTCATATCCACTATCCCTCGCTATACTATGTTTTTAAAATTGTGGATTAAGACAAATCTTAGCTTTTTCTGCTAAAACAGATAATTCTTCTTCACTCATGACAAATACTTGTTCTATCTCGCAATAATGAGTCTCTTTTACCCATTCTATAATCCAGGGAGCTATCCATTTGTTATATGTTAAGATTAATTTTTCATATTCAGAAATATCCTCTCCCTGAATTCCTCCAACATTTCCTATAATTTCACATGCCTTATCATCATTAGACTCACTTAGCCACCGTTCTATAATTGATTTACTTTCATACATTCTCGTCCAGTCTCCATAAATAACTTATAATTCTATTGCATTTATATACAAAAATTGTTCTCCGCTAAACACATCACGTCTTGATATTTCGTAACTTACAGGAATGACACTTTGCTCTCCCGATATCAATACTTCATCTTCTCCTGAATATGTTGATATTCCTCTAATAGATGCGCCCATTTTAGTACCACTAATTCTAAATATCACTTTTATCTCACCTACTTTAGCTTTTCTTCTGGCAAATTTTTTTGCAATTTCTTTATCTGTAGACCATGATGCCACCCCCAACTGATCAATCATTCCACCCGTTTTTATTTTTAAAATAAATTCCTTAGCCTTTTCTTCGCTTACATGAATCCCTCTAAATAGAGGATCTGTGTTTCCATATTTAGGAGCTCGTCTAATAAACTCTTCACAATTCTTGGCATCTTGAAAATAGTCAGATTCATAGTCTGCATTCACTTGTGATTTTCTGATATCACTATCTGAACCAGAACTAAAAGCAATTACTGATTTTGCTAATTCTTCCGCCTTAGAAAAACTCTTAACTCCTGTAATATTCTTCACATACTCCGTTGCTAATGCCATATTTCCATTAGCAGACCTATCTCCGTGCGCCCCGATATTTGTATTATTTTCAATACTATCGTCAACACCCGAATAATATCGTGACATTTTATTCCAGCCATAAACTTTATTACTTTCACACATCAAAGGAACATGTAGATTCGGATATACTGCCTTATGCAGTTTCTGCCATGTTGGATCTTGCGAATATTTCGAATAATCTCCCTTCCCATATCCATGCAGTGCCATATAAGCGCTTAATTCTTTTAGCTGTGGTGAAATCACATGCGATGATACTTTACTCGAGTCATCACCATAAGGTCTATAGCCCCATGCTTCATTGTCTCCAATATATTTACCCTGTTTTGTATAATTATTCAAGTTAATCCAATCAGCAAAAGTATGTTTCCGTTCCCCTGTTTGATTTCTGATTGATATTGCTTGTTTTGCATTAACGCTGTTTTTATTTATTAAACCACATTTAGCAGAATTTCCGTCGTTGTGACTCTTCTGGCTTGATCCAAACATTGCACTTGCATTCCTAGCCCCTATATAAGAGTTACTTGATATTGAAGATTTTTGAGACGATGTAAAGTTAGGTCCTTTATAATTTGCATTGCCTCCTTTTGTATACTTAGACCTTCCACTAAAAGAACTAACACTCGATATCTGATTACTTTCTAAACTATTGCTCATAGGTTTTGTTGAAGCAATCATACTTGAAGATGCTATTGCAGCAGCACCAGTAGCGGTAGCAATTCCTATACCTCCACCGGTTCTACCACTACCCCCTTTACCGCCACTACTTATCTGCGTACTAGCTACACTGACATTTCCATCAAGAATTGATGCAGCCTGAGCCAATGCATCAAAGTTTTTTTGAAATAATTGATTCAAAGAAGCTCCAATAGAGGCCCATGCATCAGACATATCACTTGCTTTAGAAGCATCCTGTGATGTAATTCGAGCACGTTCCTGTATTTCATATAACGTCTGCTGCTTTTCTTCTTCGACCTCAGCATATTCTTGCTGTGCTTCTCGAAATTCTCCCGTTGTCTGAGATATTTCACTCTCAGTATCGGATAATTCTTTGTTTTTTTGATCAATTTGATTTTCTATTAATGCAATTAGTCTATAATCCGGTTCGCCATCTTCATCAGTATCACTTTCCGCAGCAATAAGTTCAGCATAAAGCGATGATAGTTCACTCTGCAGTGATCTTTTTCGACCTTTTAAACTTAAAAGAGTGTCGCTCAGCTTTTCTATCAAGGATTTTGCCGAGAGCTCATGAGATTTTATTTTCTCAGCCTTGCCAACAAATTCAACTGAACGCATAGCTATTTCGACACCCTCCTCTTTTAGTTACCATGCTTCTTTAAAGATCTTTATCCAACGATTTTGAACTCTAGTCCAAGAAGTCTTTTCTGTCTCCGGAACAGTACCTTTTAATTTTAGTTCTTGTATAATTTCCGAACACTTCTTAACTGCAAATCTCGAAGGACCGTCATTTAACATTTCCTGGATAGCTATGTCTCCCAAATCCATCATGCTATCTAAATACTGCATGTAAAAATTAACTAAGATAACTTGATAATCAAAACGTTCAACATTGTATCCGCTATAAGCTTTAAAATACGCATTATGGGTGTCTCGAATCAGTCTGATTAGCTTTTTCTTTTCGTCCATATTATCGGATGAGATTAACTGCTCTGTTTTCTGTAACCTGTTAGTGTTTGCCAGTTCAATACGCGCCAACAAATCCACGTTAATAATAACTGCTGCCTCTTCTCTCAGCTCTTTATAACGATCACAACCAGACAATTTGGTATCAGCATCATCGTCCAAATAGTTTACAATTTCCAGATGCAACTCCCGTATTTGCTTTGACGCTTTAAGAAATACAATTCTGTCAGAACCATTTAAAAATCTAAACCCTTCTTTAATCGGACCCACAACCATAGAATGAAGCATTTTATATAACGCAAACTTTCTTTCCTTATAGTTATTAATTTGCTTCGTTATTTGTTCATATTTTTCTGAATCATCGACATATAATGCTTTCGCTTCAGATTCCTTTATTAATATCAGTCTTTCTGTAGTTTCCGCGTATATATCTGCTTTTCTATAAACAGAAAGAAATTCTTCTGTCCAAGCAGAACAATATTCAGTTATATACTTTTCACGATCACTATCTAGCTGAAGTATTCTCTTCGCCCTTGCAACTAAGTTTTTCTTCTTAAGATATGTATCGTTTACCCAGTAATATACACTTGCGTATTGCAAATCAGGATATATTTCGCTATTTTCTAATACACATTTTTTTGTCCTATCCAACGAAACAAAACGCTCGGTATCAGATATAACATTTTTAAGTTCAGATACTAGAATTTCTGTCAACTCATATACATCCACCAGTGAACGCATGGTTTCAAAAATAGTAAAAAATCCGCTAACAGAAGCTACATACAGTTTTTCTGAAGTGAAATCATAATTATTCGCTAGCGTGATTGTCGCATAGTACTGGTTAATATAGTCCCAACAAAGCTGATGTAACTCTCGACCGTACTTTTGAAGAAATCGTTTTTTCCGCTCTCCAACTGCTTGTTTTTGTTTCTGCAACTCAATTTTGTTACGCTCAATACCTTCTGGAGTCTGCATTTCCATTGAAGCCTCTTCTTGATTTTTAATACCTTTATTTAATTCTCTAATAATCAGATATTCCTTATCAATACTCTCTTTAAGTTTCTCACCGCGCCTACGTAACTGGTCATACTCGGCATCTATTTTTTCCTTCATTATCTTTGCGCTGGTAAGAAGGGTCGTACGATAAGTTTGATTATCTCTCAAATAAGAAAACAGCTGCTTGTTGGTCGGCGACTCATATTTTTTCTTGTCTTCATTATTAATGTCCCACTCATGAACCTTCATCTTATAAGGTTTTAAAAGATCTTCATAAAAAATCAAAGCCCAACCTGTTTCAAATGTGCCTTGTTCTTCCAATTGATCTAGTGATGCAGACATTGTGCTTCCTAAGAGTGCTCTATCATCCTGAGCCGTAATCTTATGTGCAATTTTAAGTCCTGTATTTTTTAAGACTTCTGGTGCCATAACAGTCGGCAACTGATCAGCAATAACAACCCCTTCACCTAAAGCGCGCACCTCTGCCAGCATTTTTACAACATACTTTGTAGCAGATATTTTAGGGTCTACAGAATCTCCCATCGGGCTATCTGTATTAGGACCAATTAAATTGTGTGCCTCCTCATAGAAAATCACATGATTCAGCTCTTTGCTTGGCTTATTAGGATCGCTTGCATTATCGCTGGTTTTTCTCACCTTCAAAGTTTCTCTAATCAATGTAGAAAGTAGCAGTGACATAAAGTTTGCAGGACCTTCACCAAGAGATTCTAATTCAATAATTGCAGGCACGTCTAACCATTCTTCTGGTTTTAAGATTGATTCTCGAACATTATATACATTACCAATCTCACGTTTCAAAAGACTGCCTACACGAACCTCTAATACTGATTGTAAATTACCTAAACTTTCACCTTGATAATGAGAATTTTTTACTGCCACCTCAAGCGATGCATACAATTCTTGTAATGTAGGAAATTCATGACGATAATTGCCATTTTCATCTAATGTATTTCTCTCATTAACATTCCAGCCTTTATCAAGGTATACTTTTTCTATACATGTATCAATAAAATGCGGTGAAGGTGGCGGCAAGAAAAAAGCACCAGCAAACACGGCATTTAAATTAGCAATATGCTCTGCTAATGTTAAACCGACAGGAAATTGGAATGGATTAATATGGAGAGGAAAATACGTATCAGCTCCAGGCGAAAAAATCCTTAATCTTTCCATTCCTTTAATCTTTGCCAAAGCACGATATTCCTGCTTTGCCGGTTCCAAAACTAGGAAGGGAATTTTTTCTTCTGTATCTCTCCACAAACTCGTTACCAAGTGAAGCATTGTATTTGTTTTTCCTGCACCAGGTACACCTGCAATAAAGGCATGCTTTTTGAATAGTTTAATTGGGAAATTAACATCATAACCCAAACTACTAGTTCCTAAAGAAATAGACTCTCCATCTTTTTCCTTAAATGGCTTAGGATCTGTTTCTTTCAAGCATTCTATCGATTCTCCCGGATAGAGAATCGGCAGTGAGAACATCGGTCTCAACTCTTCAAGCGTATACAATGTCAAAAGCTGCGCAACGTAATTGCCAGGCTCCTTATAATACAATGGTGAGTCCGGTCTAAGTTTAAGAGTTTCATTTTCAGCGAGTTGAACCAGATTAAGCGCTCTCTGATCACTGTAATAAACGGTCATTCCACTCTCTTTATATATTTTTTCAATAATATAAGTGCCTGATTCTACTGCCTCAGCAGCTACACTATCAGCCAACATAACTGCGATATCTTCTTTGTCAGAAAAAGCAACTATATTAGCAAAGAACTGTGGAAATTTCATTAAATTTTGCAAATATTTATCCCATGACTTGATAATATTCTCGCTGTTATCATCCCTACCTTGTTGTCTTTCAGATATTCTCTTTCTTGTATCTGCGTAAGGTAATATTTTTTGTCTAATCAGTTGGGTTTGCTCAACAGGGAAGATATCTATTCTCAGTGCAACAGTACTGTTATATCCTTCCATTAATTTCAGAACATTGAACAATCGACCATCTTTACATGGTTCCCACTCCATAATTGAGTAAAGAGGTACTTCTCCTGCCGGATCAATACCCTCCAATCTATTCTGCGCAGGAAGATAATAATCTTTTTTTGTCAAGAACGCAGCAAAATTGAACTTCCGTTCTATTTCCGGCGCATTTGTCAAAAATGTATTTGCTTCTCCAGAATTAATATCGTGACATCCAAGCTCTACAATGGTATTCCCTAATGAATTGAAGTAACAAAAGGCAACTTTATCTGATCCGCTTTGAAAATAATTAAAAAAACGGTTAATTTGTTCATCAGACAAATTATAGTTATATTCATCTGGCTTTGTTTCATCATCATGAATGACAAATAACGTATTTTCCCCTTTATCATTCATTCCGAATTTAATGTGCCTAGCTGCGATATGTCTCTCAGAAAAATATAGAGGCACCATTTTCGAACCAATTTCAATAATTTTATTGCCGTCCGGTTCGAAATAACAAATAAACCGAGTTCCATCATCAGCAGAACGCTCTTCCATGAACACCTGCTCCCAAGTTTCACTTAGCTCATAATCAAAATCTTCAGACAAAGAATCAATCTTATCATCTTCAAACAGTCTCAGTTTTCCATCTACTATTTGTATTCTCTTTGCAAAAACATGTTTTCTAGAAAAAAGAATTTGTCCGCTCTTATTGGTCTTCAATGAATTAAAACTCAGAACTGCATCTGCATCAGAAGCAATTTCGCAAGTAATTGTTTGGCGTAACCTCATATCCACTTCTGTTCTATAACTATTAACATCAGAAATATTAAATTTGCTTATTCCATAATTTTTTTTCTGTCCCGCAACGTTTTTTAGAATAATAATATTCTCTGTTCGTTTATCAGATGTCAACAATGTGCCTGCAAAAAAATCTGTACTCACTTCATAACAATGAAAATCATAGTATGTGCTTAAGACAGATGTTGTTAAGAACTCTCGTATTCCCTCTAACTTTCTCTTATCTTTTGATGTCGCATAAAACACGACCGACAAGTGATGGCCTTTAGGAATTCTTTCATCAGGGTCAAAATAATATAAAAGATGAAAATATACTCCGGATGTGGAACCGAGTCTGTGAAGTTGGCGCAGAAATACTCCATGTTTATCCATAATATCATCGACACTGGATCCATCTAACGCACTATATTTTGTTAATGTCAAATCGGGAATTCTATCTACTGTAAACACTAGATAGTATGTCTGCTCTTCCATTCACATTTTCCTTTCCGCCTCATAGTAAGCTATTTTACTTACCAATCTTCTTTCATGTTCTGAATAATATTATCAATTTCAGTATTGGACTGTTCCTGAATTTCTTCTCCACTGGTTGCAATCTCATTAAACTCACTAGCGCTTTCTTCAAATTTGCTTTCAAGTCTAGAACCTATGCCTCCATAATTTCCATCCATTGCACTCGCTTTACTTTCATCATCCTTTTCGTGACCTTCAAGGTCTTTCATTTCATCTATCGTACTTTCCATCCGGCTATTTACTTCATTTTTAGGAGCTTCCATCCGACTTTCTGCAATTTGATCTGCAATTTCCTTTCCTTGATCCTCGCCATCCTCAATAGAAGCTTTATCATCATCGTCAACACCTTCTAAAGAATGGATGATTTCGACATTTCGATTTTTTCCTTCAAGGATCTGCTCCGAGTCTTCTTGAATCTCCTGATACTTGTCCTGATTTTCTTTTACGCTTTCAAGGCCTTTGTTCTTGAATTCACCCATGATGCAACCTCCATTAATTTGATGCAACCTCCATTAATTTAAAGAAGGAGAGGGCAAGAGTGATATTATAACTTCCCCTCTCCGTAATTCATTACTGATTCAAAGATTTACATATAGTTCTAAGCCATTCTTCATCTGGAGTCTGGTATGGTCTGAAGTTTCTCGTATCATCGATTCGATTATTATATACAGCTGTATTTTCACCAAACTGACTAATATCATTCACACCAACAAACTGCGAATAGTCTTCTTTCGGCATATCAAAAGCAATCTTCTGATAGAAATAAGTAATAAGTTTTCGATCTGCAAAATCAAGAGCTTTAAAATCATCCTGCCAAAAAACAGAATGAATTCCGTTCTGAGTTCCCATTGTCAGTATTACTTCAACCATTTCTTTCATTGAATGCGTTGGTCCCTGATTTTTCGAAGACATCATACTCATAATATCCTGATTCTCCGTAGCCTTGTCTTCAGATTTCAAGTCTTCAGCTCTCTGATAGCCAAATACCATTAAATACTTATTCTCACTCTTTGCACTGCTCTGCGCATTCAGTGATGCCGAATATAGCTTTTGAATTGTATTTTTAATCTCGCTAGGCTTACTGATGGGAATATCCTTTACATACTTTGTCAACATTTTTGTAGCTAATTGCTCAAGCGTATCAATAAAATAACTATCTCTGAGAGGCTTGTAGTTTAAGAAGTAAATAAACGGTTCATCAGGCGCTTTTTTGTTGTGAGATACCCAATAGTTAATTGCCAAACTAAGCATAGTAAACGCAAACATACTTCTCGCCTTATCACTATCAGAACCAATCATCAACATGTTTGCATACTCATTTCTCACAAGATCCATATTGAGATCATTCTCAATGCTAAGAGGCTCACCTAAATATAAGCGTCCAAGAACTTTGCAATCTTCCATTCTATAATTCGTAAACTGATTGAAAATGCTGTACCTATTATCTTCAATGTTAGAAAGAAGAATTCTTGTTTTATTGTCAGAATATTTGCAAGTTCTTTCACTGATACCTTTCAGAATTTCTCGATGTTTAGACGGGGCAATGAAAGCTACACGGAAGTGACTGTTGTACTCCTTGTTACCAGTTTCCGAATTATAGATTGCACGTCCCGGATCGTCAATTGAAATCTGTTCCACATCTGAACTGCCATCTCCAAGTAGAAGAGATGCATCTGCTTTAGAACATTTCAGAACAATTCTTACTGCCATCTGATCATAAACAGACTTATCTAAACCACCTACATTTGAATAGCTCTGAGATGCAAGAATAATATGGACGCCAAAAGCTCGACCTTGACGAACAATTCGCTCCATCATCTCTGCAGATTCTTTTCCGATCTTATCGCTAGCATTTGAAAACAATTCATGGAATTCATCCATAATAACCAAAATCCGTGGCATCGGATCCGAATTCTGCAGTGCACGATAGTCCTCAATACGATCAATTTTTCTATCTTTCACACGTTTAAAACGATTTGCTCTAATCTTCTGTTCTCTTTCGAGATCTTTAAGAATGTTGTAGCCGAACTCCCTTTCACTCTCAATTGCAACAACTTTGAAAGAAGGGAGCTTGTAATCTGCATAAATCTTAAATTCAACACCACGCTTGAAGTCTACTAAATAGATACGCAATTCATCTGGTGCATATTGAGAAAGGGCTTGAAGAATAATTGTATGTAATAAGCTAGACTTACCAGATCCCGCAACACCTGCAATAAGTGCATGATGGCTACCACCCACTCCCAGAGTAAGATACTGAATTTCGTTTGCACCATGTAAGCCGATCGGAATTTTAATTCCATTCTTTGTTGTGGTTTCCGCTTCTTCTCGTTCATTCTCTATTCCACTTACCTTTTCAATGTCAATAACAACCTTGTCAGCAGATTTAATTCCCTTTCTCAACGTATCGATTATCTTATCCATACGCTGATCGGATGGCATTTCAATTCCATTCCATACCAAGTTCTTTCCTCTAACAGTATCCTTCGCACAAGTTATTTTTCTAACATTATTTGAGTAGTTAAAAATCTGGAAACCACTCTCAATATTATTTACCAGAGGATGAGAACGTTCGGAGATCTTACTATATTGGCTCTCATTTCTATAGATAACGGTAAAAACACCACATTTAGGACCAGACGCAGAAATCTGTTCCAAGAGTCTTAATGACCGATCTGATAAACCTGCAGGAAAATCCATAAGCATGATAATCTGATATGCCTCTGCATTTTGTTCTGCCTCTTTATTATACTCAAAGATATTATTGTATTTTCCTTGTAAGCATCTCTGTGTAACATTGGAGATATGCTCAGTCATAATTCTCAACTTATCTTCGATATCATTAGGCGAAGACCAAATTTTACCGTTAATTGCTTCACTAGTTCTATCGTCTATATTAACCAGCCGAGTGAATATAGCAAAACTTTCTCCTAATGAAACTGGATCCACGAATGTAAAATTAATTTTTCCAGGCGGCAACATCATAAACAAGCGCATTCCCATGTCGCGCGCATCTGAAACCACATTCTGTTTTTCATTTCCATTAAATCTAAATAAATAGTTAAATTTGGAATCAAACTTAGCACAATTAGGAATGAAGAGTTTTCCCTCTCGGTACATAAAGTAATAGTACTTATCCAGAAATTCTTTTGTATATTCACAAAAATTCCAAGAGGAAATATCATACTCTAAAGTGCTTATATAAATGTTATGAGGCATCTCCTTAACACATTCATATCTTTCATAAGAAGGCTCAAGTGAATAGAGTCTAATATATTCGTCCAAAAATTCTGAAGGGGAAAATTTTGAACAAAAACAATCCATAATTTCAATCAACTTTGACTGCTTGTCAGCCACATAGCTACTTTCAGTATTTATAGTCTCTTTTTTTGTCTTTAATCTCTGCTGTGAAAATACCGACGATATTTCATCGAATTCTTTCATAGCATTATTCCAAACTCTTTCCATATCTTGGTGAGATGAATCTCCAACATTTCGATAATTCACCCGAATATGATCCTTGTTTCCAACAAGCGCGACACGCAAATTTGCTACTTCCTGATTAAGTATTTGTTCAGCATTTCGGCACAAGCAATATAACCGTGAACTGGCTATAGCAATGTTCTTCTTTTTTCCATCATTAATTGCACTATTTACCGCCTGAGCTAGCTCAATAAAATCCGTTTTTCCTGCAATAAGTTCATCAACAGTTATATTTACTGGGTGCGTCTGATTAGTTTTTGCAGAATTATATTCCGCTTTGTTTGAAATGCTATTCTCTGAGCTTGCAATCAAAGATAATATCTGTTTGCATTTTTGTAATCTTACAAGAATATTCTTCTTATCTCCAATGTCGTGCGCATGTACATCATTCATATTCTTTTGATAGGCAGAACAAACACTAGCGCTCTTAGACATAATGTCCTCTGTAGTCCGCTTTAATTCTGTATGAATTGTATCCCACTCTTTCTTTTCGCCCAATTCCCTGTCAGTCATTCGCTTATCTGTAGCTGCAAAAACAGCCTTTATTTCCTTATCAAAAGAAAAAATCTTATTAAGAAATTCTACGAATAATCCCGCTGTATACTCCATATATTATTAAACTCCTTTCTGATTCATCTTCCATTAACCAATATGTGAAGCATTACGACTATATTATAATGACTGCCAGTCCCGCTCTCTTTAATATCTCTTCATATTTTCTCGTTCCAAATAACGAATTCATATTTTGAAAATCATAATCTGACAATGCTCTCCTTGCTAATTGATGTCGTTTCTCAATTCTTTCAATTTCAGAAGCAATTGATTGAATCTTGCTTTCATATGATTTTAAATCTAATAATTCATTTGAAACTATATCACATAATTGATCTCTCTCCTTTTCCAATTCAATAAATTGAGAAACCCATGGATGCTGTCTCATCATCGCTTCAACTTCATTTTTACTCCGATCTGATTGACTCAGTATATTACCCAGTCGAATTTGATATGAATGAAGTTCTTCTTCTCTACATTCACTAAGTCTATATGCCTGATTCTTTATGTTCTCTGCTTCAATCTTTGCATTTTTTAACATATCGATATGCTCACTAATCAGTAATCTACTGTTTTGCTCAATTGTATTCATCTCTTGTTCGATCTTTTCTATCTTCGACCAAAGATCAAATAGTTTTTTTCTTCGTTGATCGATTTCTTCACAAAATTCTGATTGCACATGAAGAATATGTGTTGCCTTTTTTTCTTCATACTCATGGATTACTGCTGCTTTTTGGAATTCATTCTGTATTTTTCCTACTAATACATAAACTGCGCCATATACCTCTTTCTCATCATTAGACGCATACTTCTGTGCGTTATAATAATCAGCACTTTCATCGAATGCAATTCCTTTTTGTACGAGTTCTGCATCATTACAACATTTATTCTTTGCTAAAAGTCTAAGCCAAAATACATCTGATTTTGTTGGCATCCATCTTAATACCATTCTTGATTTTTCAATCAATTCATCAAATGCTCTTTTTCTCAAAATTTTCTCAAGCACATTATATTCTTCATACACATTTTCATGTATGTTGTCCTTAACATCAATTACCTGAAAGTTGCTGCCATTACCACAAAATAAACATTTATCAGCAGCATGTATTTTTCTTCTGCACTTCGGGCATACTACTATTTTCATTAATTAGCACCACCGTTCTTTACATCCTCTGCCATCGCATCAATTTTACCTCTTAATTCTGATGCATTTGAAAGCTCCTTAAGAATCTCTTCCATTCGATCTTTTGATTTATAATTTACCTGAATCAAATTTCTTATATTTTTTGTATTCGAATCACATGTGTTTGAAACACTTAATGCTTTTTGTTTCACCTCACTAGCCCATTTTTGACGTTGATTTTTAGCAACTTCAGAATTTTCTGCATCTAATCTTGCTTTTTCAGCATCATTTTCTGCTTTTATCTTTACCAAACCATATATAAATCCGATCACAGCACCACCGATACTGCAAAAAATCAGAACTGATATGAACGAACCTCCGCTCCACATTCCTGGTATTGCATCGCCACCATCGCAATTACATGTAATGATGTTATAAGCACAATTAAGCAGTTCAATACCAAATCCTAGAATATATAGTCCAATAGTAGTAACTGCACCTATTACTGCACCAGATAAGGTGTAAATAATTACCGTTCCCATTTTACATCCTCCCGATTTTTTAGGAAATAATTCTAATTTTTCTTCAAACGGAATGTAGTTGAAATTCCATAGTAAGAATTAGATTTCTCAACATCATTCAGAGCTATTGAACGTCAATTCGCATCAAATCATAATAATCTATAACTTTCTTTTTCATAACCTACTCATTCTATGCCCATATCTGAGCAAATACGATGACATGATAGTCTCTTAATTATTCTAGAGAATTTTTAAAAACTCCAAATTATTGCTGAATTGAAAAATTTTCTTGGACAATCCCAGCCCATACCAGTTGAATATACAAACAAAGTTTGTATCACTGTCAATATTGCGCCGATAACTGAAATCTTTCTATAACTTATATGATCTTTCTGCCTTATGTGTACCTAGCCTAATTAGATTGTTACATCTGCCAAGATGTATCTCAATCTTATAAATTTTTTCAATTGATGCCTTTTACGAATTACAGAAATATTTCTTATTTTTTATAAACACCCGTATAATAAATATCCAAATTACCACGGATATTACTTGACTGAAAGAAACGCCACATATTAATCCTCTTACAGTATCGCCTCTTTCAAACTCTAAGATGAAACGACCAATACTATATAGCAATAAATATTTCAATAATATGTGTTCTTTTCTCCAGTCTTTCGTACATAACAAATAGAATAAATATAAAAACAAACAAAAATTAAATGCTGATTCTATCAACTGTATCGGGAGTCTCTGTTTTGTTATAATAACGCCATTTTCAATCGTTGTATATATAACCGCTAAAATCGAATTATTTTGCTTTCCAAAACAACACCCGCCAAAAAAGCATCCAATTCGTGCAATAGCATGAAATAATGGTATTGTCACCGCTAGAACATCCAGCACGCAATAATCTTTATCTTTTATCAGGTTTGAACGAATACAACATATATATGTAATTAACATTCCTATCAAGCCACCATAAAAAACTATTCCTGTTTTGAGAAATGTATCTATTGTTATCCTTTCATCTGCGCCTATAGCCCTAAACACACCAGATAAGCAACCAAATAATCTTGAGCATATCACTGAGCCTGCAACTGATATCATAAATGCTTTCATATATGGCACCGGATCATAATTTTTAAACGATAGTAGAAGTAAATATGCACTAGTTGCAACAACAAACCCAATCAAGGCACAAAAGAAATAGGATGGGATACCCCAAATACAATATCCAATGCTATTGAATTCCATACGCCCTATTGTTTAACAATCCTCCATATCTTTTTCTTATCATTTGTACTCTTCTAGATTTTTCATTGACCACATCATCATCCAAACCAGCATACAGAAGCCGAACTACACAAAATTGCAAACTTCCGCAAACGAAATTCGAATACCGGGTTGGTCGTGCTCTGGGTAAAGCTGCGCAGAAGCGGTTATAAGCGCTCCATTACCGGACTGTACCGCGTTTTGCGTCGTCAGGGTCAAATGGCTACTAAGCTGTCAAATCCTAAATACATTCCAAAACCTTATGAACAGATGCACTTCCTAGGTAAAAGAGTTCAAATTGATGTGAAATTTGTTCCAGAAAGCTATATTGTTAGAGATGTAAAAGGTGAAAAGTTCTACCAGCACACTGCAATCGATAAATTTTCTCTCTAGCGGTATCTGGAGGCTTTTTAGGAGCACAGTTCTTATTCTCCCGCTATCGAACCAAACGCTCTACCTTTCCTTTGATTTGAGGCTTTCTTACTTTGCAAACCTTAGAGATAAAGCCTATTTCTGTTGCAAAATTGGCAAATTGAGGATTCCATATGACTCGTCCGGCTTCTCTGTGATCTACAACAGTCTTCATATTATCTGTTAGCACTTCTTTCGGAATATCTCCGAAATATTCAATGCATTAATAATACAACATTCCATGCTACGTAAATCACATCTGCTCGTAAATTCAGCATATTTCATCCGAGAATAAGATAAAATCATTACAAATACCGGAACCTTATGTAGTTTTCCTGAAGTATCTGTATACTGACAGATTCCCCAGTCCATTTGTGTCTGTTGTCCGGGTTCGATTTCATGTCGCTGTACAGCTGGAATATGTTTTGATGGGCGATATGGCCTTACATAATCTTTAAGAATTGTAATACTTCCCTCATATTCCTTTTCTCGAATGCGCTCCAATAATACGGTACAATTGTAAATTTCTTGTTTCATAAGCTGCTGCAGAAACGGTTTATACGGATCTAATTTAGAAGGTTTTGTTTTTCCTTTTAGACCGTGATGTTTCGCAGGATTCTTTATATACTTTCTGGCAGTATTTTCTGCTACCCCAATCTCCTGCGAAATCCATTTTGCACTCTTGCCTTCTCTGGTGAAATCTTTTATCATGAGTATAAGCCCACTCCTTATCATTCGGACATCTCCCTTCAAGTATTCGACGCACTTAAAGGATATCCGATTTTAAGGCGTGGGTTAATTTTTCCCTCCTTTTCTTCAATTATACCCAGTCGACTACAACTGCCTTGTTACTCCCAACAAACATGCCATTTCATCTTGAGAAATGCCGATGATTGCACGAATTCCTGGTTAAAGATTCCGTAAGTATCTTCATTACATGTTCTTTATCAATTCTATTTATAACTTCATACAAACCATTCACATTTAGCCTTTCCAATCTTTCGCAGAGTATCAAACTCTAAGAAAAAGCGATAGATTCCCGTGAAATACAGGCACTTTATTGACTTTTAGACGGCTTATCTGACGGCAAAAAATTCAGAAAGCTTGTCCATATTTTTCTGTTTCAGTTCCATAGATGGATGCACATAGCGGTTCAGTGTGATACTGACATTAGCATGTCCTAGGATTTCACTAAGACTTTTCACGTCAAAACCTACTTCGATACATCTAGTAGCAAAGGTATGTCGGAGCGTGTGGAAATTCGCATTGCTTATATCACAGGTATCAAGAATCGACTTGTAACGATTCTGCATAGTACGCGGTTCAATAAATTTATCTGTTTTCCCAGTAAGGACATATCCTTTTTTATCCTGATGCAATTCAAGAAAACCTCTCAGTATTTTTGCAATCGGAATTTCTCTTACAGAACACTGGCTTTTCGGTTCTGATATCAGAATTTTTGTTTTCTTTGGCCCCTCAGGAGTCTGTATACGCTGCATGGTTCGGCGTATTCTTATCGTGTTTGACTCCAGTGAGACGTCCTCCCATCTAAGAGCACATAGCTCTCCGATACGAATTCCTGTGAACATACATACAAGGATTCCCAAGTCGGTGAAATCCATATCAGTTGTTATCTGTTTAAAAAGAAGTTGTTCTTCGATGTGGGATAAGATCCTCAATCGAGAGGGTTTCAGCTTCACAGACACATCCAATACTGTCCGGTCTGTTATAAATTTCATCCGGCCAGCATATTTTATTACCGCTTTTATGATAGATAGAGTATCAGATACAGTTTTGCTAGATAACTCTTTACCGGATTTGCCACCAGATATGAGCATTTCACTGCACATCTCGGAGACAGTCTCATAATCAATTGTGCTTATATTCTTCCCACCTATCCTAGGTGTAATTTGGCAGTTAAGAATATTTCTGTATTTAATCCAGGTAGATTCCTTGACTGATGATTTTATAGACATCAGCCATAGATATGAAACGTTAGAGAAGGAAGCATCTTTCTGTGATTCCATTGACGACTTATCTTCTTCCCAAACATACTCTGCCCGCTTCAGATTCAGTTTCTGCTTTACCTCGGAATAGCTTTTTGCATATACATATCCATAGATCGTCTTTTTGCCACCTCGACTCTTAATATATCTGCCTTCCCATCTGCCGTCCTTTCGTTTGTAGATATTCTCGCCTTTTCTCGGCATATGATCACCTCCTGACTATTATTTTGACGGTAAATCATATTAGAAGCTAGACATGACAAAAACAAAAGATTATTTTAGAAATATTATCTGTACAAGATACACTAAAATTATAGAATATATTCTAATTGTATTGACAAAAAGAGAAGTAAACTGTAATATATAAATATATTCTATCGAAATAATGAGTTTTTGTGTATCCGCAGAGTTTGATACTCTGCGAATTTTTTCGTCGTCAATCTCTATTTGCATATCCTATAAGTCACTGTTAATAGATATCAAATCAAGCTATAGTTGCATAAAAATCATCCGGAATCCACTTGTATGTCCCTAATACCGAACCCATTCAAACACATCCAGCAAAAACGAGCACTAGACCCCAATTTTCCTAATGTAGGAAATGAACTGCCCCAGATTGTTCGGACAATACAATCTGAGAATAGTTTAATGTCTAGTATTTTAGTGAAATACAGTCATGAGTACGAAAAGCAGTGTGTTGAGCTATATAGAGAAGAAAAATGATCAAAAACGCCATAGATATCTTACGAGATAAACAGCAGAACAAAGTATGGACAGCAAATTTGAGTCAGTGTCCATAAAACTGGATATATAAGGTGTAAGACCGACGTCCACTCGAAACATAATGTGGCGAGAACTATTTTTCCAGCGTTTTCAAAACGATTACATCTTATTACACACATCCGTATTCTTCCATGGGAGACTGCAGAACGAACGCCATAATCAGATTTTCCGGTGTTACCTGCCAAAGCATACTTCCGCTGAGCGGTATTCGCCAGAACAATCCTGACTTTTGCAGATGAGATGAATGCGCTGCCGCGCAAATGTCTTGACTATCAGATACCTGAGATGTTATTTGATGCTCTTCTAGATCGAATGTATACGGCTGTCAAGAATCATACAGCTTAACCCGCTGCAAAGTGTTCAATCTGTTATTGCAATTTATAGACAAAGCATTTCAAAGCTTTTCGGAATTAAATTCCCAAAATGGAAAGGCGACACCTCGCAATCAGGTGCCGCCTTTCAAAATAGTCTAATATTCTCTACGTTTTCTTCATCAATCACGAGTCTCGCAGTAGACAAAGAAAATTATTTGATTACTGTATCCCCCAAAAAGAAACTTTTCATATAGAAGCAGTGCCTGTGAAATCATTTCACGGCGTTTCACAAAGCAGCTCTGCTCTTTTCTATCACTGCAGCTAATAACTTCTTCTTTTGCTCCATAGGGCATTGCAGTTGATTCATCGTATGATACACAATATCTGCGTGAACGCCCGCAACGCGCTGTGCCAATTCCCGTTTTCCCTCTTCTGTCTTTGGCGCGTGTACAATAATTTTAATCGGAACAGACTTTCGTCCCATCTAACTCACTCGCTTTCATATAGTATGAAATTCTATGTGTCTTACATCAGAATCACTAACAATATGAAATTTTTTTGTAACTTGAAAAAAAGCAGGCAGATATAGGAATAAAACTCCCAAATCTGCCTACATAATGTCTCTCGTATTATTTATGAAATTTTAGATACTCTTATTTCTAAATCATATAGTGTTTTACCGTAACCTCATTTCGCCAATGGCTTAATGCAAAAACGCTGACACAACACAACGCCAATCTGTCATATTCAACCGGTCGATCGTGTAAAATTGCGGCTTCACGATTACTTGCTCTCAAACGGTAGATACCATCTGCCATTTCATTAATAAATTCACGCTCTTTTGCCTTCATTTTTTGAAAATTTCCTTGTTTTTTTGCAGTAAGCCATGCTTTATTTCCTATCACGGGATCGGTAAATCGTCTCCACAACTGCCTCCGCAATTCCGCTCTACCTTCCTGAGTGCTACAAATACGTGCATATCTCTCGTACTCTTTGCGAGCATGTTCTGCGCGAATACCATGCAAATCCAAATTTTTATCAATCTCTGGGAATATTTTTTCATCTGCGCCTTTATCTTTAAAAAATTTATGTACTTCCATCAAATACTCCGGTGGAATTCGCTGAAACTGTGTCTTACCTCCTTTGTCCCTCAAAAACCTCACACAATATTCTCCCGATTCGTCTACCACAAGATCAGCTCCTGTCAGTCTACTATATGCACTTCTCCTGCCACCAACCATTTCTGCAAAGCGAATCATATCTTTATTGCATTCTTTTTCGTGTTGGTTGATGCTTCTGTTGCTTCGCCCCTGCGATTTTATCTTGTCCAATGCCGTACCAGCTGAAGCTATCCCATTCATCTCAATCCCAAGACCCATACAAACGTATGCGACCATCGTATGAATAGATGAAGGCTGATACGCATCTTGTTTTCTTCGCAATGAAAATACCAATTTTTCTTGTGTTGAAATCGGACGTTGTAAAAATTTTGCCCACTCAACAACTGCATCTCGAGGTCTGCTTCTAACCTGTCGGTTCGTCCAGCCAGTCTGTTTACGCCACTCATCAAATTGCGCACATGCATAAATGGCACGATCTCGATAGGTGTGTGTTAACTGATGACGTTCTTTTTTCGCTCGCTGACGAATGCGATGCGTCATTTCAGATTTCAAGCTTCCTTGCTTTCGTGTCGGCAAGCCGCTTGCTTTTCTCTTTGCTTGTCTTTTTTCTCTATTTTTTGTTTTGCGTTCGTCTTTCGTCATATAATTCTATTCCTCATTTTTTCAGGTATGTCACCTGCCCTCCCTAGCTGCTAAGCCTGGGATCGTTAAACTAGCGTCACGGCAACTTTGAGGTCTACTCTGGCAGCCATGCCTCCACTATAGATAACTTTGCAATCAGCCATCTATACATGCTCGCAGATGTCTGCTTTTTCACACCATAAGTCCATTTCGATTCTCTGCGGACTTTGCAGAGCCAAACAGTGATTTCTTCTAATTGTAAAGCACGTCTTGCACACTTCACATCATCTCCTCCCATCGTAAGTCTCATCTATAATATGAAAAAACTCTTTGAAAAAATTTATCTATTCAAAGACTTAGCGGGTAATTCCACAGCTTTTGCCGTGAAATTACCCGCTTTTCTATAATATTTTCATACAACACATGTCCGTTTGTATGGCGATATCATTCCGCTTTTTCTATATCTCATAGGTGAAACACCTACCAATTTAGAAAATCTTTGTGTAAAATAACTCTGCGTCTGATATCCTACTTGAAAAGCAATTTCTTGTATGGATAAATCTGTTTCTAACAATAGAGTCTGTGCCTCTCCAATTCTTCTATGTAACACATATTGAAAAGGAGAATACCCCGTGAGTGCCTTAAATACATGCGATAAGTAACTCCAACTAACTCTTAATTCTTCAGAAATTTGCTGCAATGAAATTTGTTCTGCATAATGCTGATCAAGATAGTTCTTCACTCGTTGCCCAATAATATCCTTTGAGAATCTTAGTATATTATCTTTATTTTTGCCGGTCTCCATAACAGCTGTCACTTTGAACAAAAACACTCTCAATAAATTTTGACAAAGCTCTCTCTGCTCTATCAGTCCAACCGTATACGGAAAATATTGCTCTTGATGAAATTGCCAATTTCATTCATATCAATCTATATTATCTATCACATATTTTCAAAAAAATCACGCATTATTCGCCTAAACAGTATATTCTCTGTCGTAAAATTGGTGAAATTCAAACTCTATTAATGAATTCTTCTCTCTCTGTTGCAGAAATAGGAGGGCAGGTTGGTATCTATAACGCCTGTCACCTAAATTCTATCTTCAAAAAATATGTGGGTATGACTCCCGGAGCATATCGTTCTGCATTTCATAACACTTCTTCAAACTAAAATTAGCGGATCATTTTCCAACATGAAATGATCCGCTAATTTTTTCAGGAATTTAACTCCCAAATTTTGTTTTATTCTGACGCAAAAAATTTCATATTTTAGGCAGAGAGAACCTCTCTCAACGCTATCAAAGAAAGGAGGCTTTTTTATGAACGTCGTTTTGAGCGTAACTGGAAGCATGATCACGGATCGTCGTTTCATCAATGGTCGTATGAACATTCAAACTCCTGATTCACTGAGTCAAATCGATTTTTGTGTGAATATTCGCGATTTTGTAAATGTTTATGTCTATGACCTGACTGAGACTTTTGATACACTGCGCCCGGATTTCGTCGAAGTAATCAATGCATATGCAACAATGTTTTGGGTAAACTATTTTTTCCCTGATGGAGATGAAGCCGATAGATATGAAATCGAATATGAAAAACAACTGAAAGATCTCATGAATCAACTCATCCAGCTTTAAAAGCAACTAGTAGAAGAGCTCAGGAAATTCCTGAGCTCTTTCATCTATTCCAAGAAAATATCAACTTGACGCCGCCATCTCTTCCCTGATCAGATCCTTGTAGTAAAGACTTCATATATTGATCCATGAGTTGAAAATTCGGCATAAATTTACTGTGTTCCTTATCATACTTTGAAGGTAAATATATATAACTCTCTCGTATGCGGCTCAAAGTGCGTTTTCTACCATAATTGTAATATTGGCATTCTTTATTAAGTACGGTTACCAAAAATAAAGCAATTCTATCATTCATCTCAAATGTTTTAGGTCGAAGAACCGCCAAATGTCCCGTTCCAGAAAAATTTTGTTTTTGATAGGAGCAATATCCAATACACGCGGTTTCGATTACTAATACGCCTCCCAATTCCGTATATGTATCAGAAAATCCCGCCACACCATTATTCGTTGCTTTTGTTGAAAGTACTGGATACATTCCGGTTTCAGCGCAGTCAAATATGTCATCTTTTCTTTTCGATATTCCTTTTATATAGAATAGATCGCTCATTAAAAATTTTTTCCAGTTCTGCGAATGTAATTCTATCATGATTCCTCCTGCGAAATTCCATAGGTTCGTGCACAGTACACAAGATAATCTATCAGTGTCTTTTCAAAGTCAGCTTTTTCAGGTATGCTGTCTGAAATAATATATGCTTCTGGTAGCCACTCACACTCTGCTGTTACTGTATGCAGAGCAGTAAGTCCTTGTATAACCTGTCGGTTTCGATATTGCTCTAACCACTTTTTCTTGATATCTGGCCATGTATTATTTTTATCTATCCGTCCAAGCCTTCCGTATCTTCGAAAACCATCATAGTTGCAACGTGCAAAATACACCTTGTGATCTTTATTGTGTGGAACATTTGCCTTCCAAATCATAATACACGTATAGGTAAATGCCCCATTTCCACAAAACAAGTCTTCCGGCATAGATAGTACTGCCTGTAGGGTATGTTTTTGCATAAGCGTACGCCGTTCTTTGTGATATTTTGCACTCATAGCACAACTGGTCGGACAAATAATCGCTACCTCTCCACCACTTTGTATAAATTCCAGTTCTCGTAGCAAAAAGTCCAGCGCATTATATTTCATATGAGAATATGGTGGATTCAACATTCCTTTTGAAAAGCTTGTATGTAAAATTCCTTCTATACGCTCTGAAAAACAGTCTTCCTGCATCATCGTAATATTACTCTTTTGGCAGATTGCATTCATCACACTCAGTAAATATATTTCATGATCTACTTCACATCCAAAATAGTTGTTATGTGAATTCACTTGATGATCTGCGGCTAATAGTAACGTACCACAGCCGCAACATATATCCAAAACCGTGTCATCTTCTTTGATCTCTAATAATTGTGCCATAAACTCTGCGATATGATTTGGAGTCAACACAATACCAGTCACCGTGCGATTTCCCGAAGAACTAGTAATAAACTCCGAATAAAATTCATCTATGTGCTCTATACCTTCAGATGTATATAGCGCAATGGTATCAATCAACTGATATAGCGAAAATTCTTTCTTTTTTCCAATCAAATTTTTTCTTACAATAGACTCCAAACGAATTTGCATTTCGTATAATTCTTTTTTGTATTCGCATCGTACTTGAGCAATACTTTTTAATACCTCTATCGTAGCTTCTAATAAGGAACTTTGCGATTTTAATTCAAAACTTTTGTATAAATCCCGATAGCTCTTTTCTGATAGCGCAACTAATATTGTTCCCACAAAAAATATTTTATCACGACTAGGCAAACTTATCTTTGAAAGCATCTTATCAATGCAAATGATATTTTGTCTCATAAAGCTTGTAATCACTCTCCTATTATATATTAACATTCAAACAGTGGTTACCTTAGGTAATAACTCTGTATTATTATCTTATCAAACCAGCCAAAATTCTTCAATATTTTGATACTATTAAGCCAATTCTCTGATATATAATGAATATGGATTCAAATTTTTTACTTTTTTTGCTCGTCACTTTCCGTTTGTTGTATGCACGCTAGTGTATATAGGGAAATTTGTTTTTCCGCCATGAAAATTTCGTTTACTTTTTCAATATACCGGTGCAAATATCGACTGTGATCCATTTTGTATTCTGCATCCCAAAAACCTTTTTTAATGCGCGAAAGATTTCCGTTTTTATCCTGTAATTCCGCAAAGATTTGTTCGATGTCCAAAATCTGATATTCTTTATCATCACGTAAAAAAGCCATTAATGTGCTCTTCCAATTTCTTCCGCATTTTCTATAGTTTTTGATCTTTGTTCGCAGCATTTTACTGCATTGAATTTGCCATTTTTGAAACGGCTCTACAAAATACGCCTCAAAAGCTTTGTCAAATTGTTTTGCAACGATTTCATCGTTCAATTCATGCCACCGATTTGTCCCCAATACGTCAAGAATCTTGCTTCTCTCCATAAGAACAAGTTCAATCCTTAAGAGTCGATGTTGTTCTCGTGGAACTTTGCATAACTCTCCCTTTTCTTCCATTTCCGAGGTTTTGTTATATAAGGAAACTTTTATGGATTTATTTCGTTTGCAATAGCTGTCAACCTGTTCCTCTTTTGTTCCTGCTCTTAAATTTTTCGCTCTTCTAATTGGCAACGATCTCCATAAGTTTTCTAAAGCTCGATTATAAGAATCATATGGTTGCGATAACCATATGTTTATGTTCATTTCAAACTTTTTAATCAACATTTCTTCGCTACACAAATATATTCCGTACATACTTGGCAGATATTCTTTTAATACGAATCTTATATACTCATTATACATGCACCAAGACGCGTTATCCATGTTGTTTCCTAAAATGTTTGTTACCGTAAGTGCCAGTGTTGAAAATGTGTATCCATTTTTTACACCCAAGATTAAACGGTTAAATTTTTTCTCATCACGAATATCGATCATACGGACGCAGCCATCCTTACTTATAGCCACATAATTTTGTTGATTATCTTCGGCATATTGAACCCTAACGTTTTGTATACGCACCAAGCGCTCTATATTCTCAATACGTTCAATTTTTAGATTACTTACTGTAAGCGCGTCAATTCCAATACAACTTCTATTTTGTTCCATGTTTTATCTCCTTTTTTATTCTGCGTATAAAACATGGAAGTTTTTTTGATTTTGAAGATTATCTCAATCTCGGAATTTAATTCCCATCCCAAACTCTAAAAAAAATATCGTCGTTTGACCATTCAACCCAAATGACGATATTTATCTGTTTATCCACCTCTTGTGAAGAACTGATGACACAAGAGACTCAAAAAAGAGACATAAATCTACGATTTAAGTCTTGTATTACTTTGTCTATATCTATATGCCGCATTATTCTTCTTCCGTATTTTTCACATAGATTGCACTTCTTGAAGTACCTTTTTTTCTCAGCCAGCCGTTTTCAACCATTTTAATCTTTTCCATCGCGTTCAATCAAAACACCCCAAGAGCGCAGCTGCTGTCTGCCAACATCTTTGATGGATGCTTTCTGTTCCTCATTTTGGGCATTCTTAACTGCCTGCTCTTTCATCGCTTTGCAAAGAGCATCAATATCTTCATCCGTGATATTCATCCCAGTACATAAAGACTGATCATAGTATGGTAAGTTATCATTAGAAAGATTTATACCCCATTATGCTGCACCATTTACAGCCATAATGGGGTATAAATCATATTTACTGCCAATTCCGTTTCAAAATCTCACTTTTGAGATACAGCGTGCTTTTTTCTGATGCTTTGATCGGATGAAGCTTGCCGCGCCTTGTCAGGTCGATGATGTTCTGTCGGGAGCAGCCCAATATCTCTGCTGCTTCCGCTGCGTTGATGACTCTGTGCGCGGCAAAGTTCCGGAAATCCTCCATGGTTAGCGGAACACTTTTGCCGATCCGGTAGAGCATCGTATCCGAAACGGTCATATTCACATCCCACGCAACACCGTATCCGCCCGTCTGCATCTGCACGTGCTGAAAATAATCCGGCTTCTTGACAAGAATCTGAAAAGCTTTCGTCTTTTCAAAATGCTTCCGCAAATCACACTTCTTCACCGCACCATCTTGGAAAAACACCAGCAGGCAATGATTCTCCAGCGGCAGAACATCCTCAATCCGCTTTGAAAAGCGCTTCGTAATTTCTTCCGGAAGCTCCTTTTCATCAATAGGAACGAGATAGTAATCATCCTGCGCACACCGCCCCATTGCCAGCATCAAAAGCGCATATTCATCGTACTCTTTCAGATGATTATCGCGTAAAATCTCTCCGATGTTCTGACGGTCGGGCGGAACAATTCGCTGCTCCACCCAGATTCTGCTCCAATAGGAATTGACGGTAGTTTCCCCACGCCTCACAAAAGAATCCAGCAGCAGAGGCGTTTCCCATGCATCCGCATTTTCAGGCAGCTCAATATAAAACCGCTTTTCCTGCTCGTAATACAGGAGGTACGCCAGATCATTCTGCTCCTGCGCCGATTCATCTCGAATTGCAAAAATCTTCATATGCGCACCACCTTTTCCAAATCATTTCCCATATCTTGTTCTGAAGTGTCTGAGAGATCACGCCGTTCAGTCCTTCTAACAGAACTTGCCTATCGCTCTCGTGAAGCGAATGGAGCTCTGGCATCTTATCCTTCGGAATGATACGCAGGTTATCCCAAGTGGATTTCGAGCCAATATAGTTGTTGCATGGTTTGTCAGCCATCACATCGAATTTTTCCGCCGCATTATCATCGAGACAGCTACAAAGCAGCGAAAGACCGTGGTCAAACAGGGGAGCCAAACGCACTGTCTTTTTTTTGCTGTTGCGCAGCACCTCGATATTAGCGCCGTGGCGATCCCGATTCAGAATCAAGTAATCCACAACGAGCATCTGATAAATATAGTCTTCCCAGCCCATGCGGGTGCAGAATTCCAACGCAGATTCGTTTGGCAATGCCTCCAGTTCCTTATAGGCATCCAAGGCAATCTTCGACTCGCTCTTTGCCTTGAAATCTTCCGACGCGCAGAGATATACCTCATGTACCCTGCCGTCTACAACCACATCTGCGTGAATCAGCTGGTACGATAAATGCGGAATTCCCAGTATCGTCAGCAGCCGGTCAACAACAAGCTCATTCACACATTCATGCCCAATGATGCCGCGTGCTTTATCAAAATTTGAGAGCTTATAGTAAGTCTTTGTTCCGCCGAGTTCAGAATATGCTTTCAGAAAAGAACCGGCGGTTCCGGAAGAATTGCGATAAACGGACCACGACAAATACGTCAGATCCTGCTTTTCTTTCATCAGCTGCATCTGTACATTCACCTCAAGATTATTATACCTTTTCACTTGTCATACGTCAAGTTAATTTTGGTACATAACTTGTCGTATGACAAGTTTATCCGATTTTGCACCTGCATAAACCCACCGTCCTGATTTTCAGTCGTGACAGCCGCAATGTCAACACGATCAAAGATGTCTATAGGGTTCCCCCGATCCCGGCGCAGAGTGCTGGCGTTGGCGTCATTTTCTGTCCGGCGTTTTTCAATTATTTTTTAACCGGCGTTGACAATTTAGGAATTAAATTCCTACTAAAAAAATATCGTCGTTTGACTGTTCAACCCAAACGACGATACTCTTTTTGAAAAAACTGCTGCTGAATTGCATATTCGGCATAAACTAATTCGTCCTTACACACCTCGGCATAACGGCAAGGTCGAACGCAGTCACCGTGAAGATCAGAAACGGCTGTATGATACACATTCTTTTTATTCTCTTCAAGATTTTGCTGCACAGCTTGCCCGACATAATCGTCGTTCTAACAATTTACCTATGCGTCCTCTGTGCTGGTTTTCTCCTTTAGAGTTTGCTGTCCAATATATTTGACAAACCTACACATCTTCGCCGCAATTCTTCTCAAAAAAAATTATCTCGTCTTTATGTGCTATAATAAAGGCGTCACATATTCTAGTATACGGAGGAATGAATTTTATGCGTAAAAATGAAGACGTCATCGCCATCTACTCTCGTAAATCTAAATTTACAGGTAAGGGCGAAAGTATCGACAATCAAGTAGAGTTATGTAAGCAATATATTCGCGCCCACTACGGCGAGCAAGCAGTGGAATGCTGTATGATTTACGAAGACGAGGGATTTTCCGGTGGAAATATTCAGCGCCCAGCTTTTCAAGAAATGATGAAGGCCGCCAAAGAACGAAAATTCAAAGCAATTGTCGTGTACCGCTTGGATCGCATTAGTCGCAATGTCTCCGATTTTTCCACGTTGATTGAAACTTTGAAACAGTTGGATATCGATTTTGTATCTATTCGAGAGCAATTTGACACCTCTACACCTCTGGGGCGAGCCATGATGTATATCGCTTCTGTATTTTCTCAGTTGGAACGCGAAACCATCGCTGAACGCATCCGCGACAACATGCACGAACTAGCAAAAACCGGACGCTGGTTAGGCGGTACCACACCTACCGGCTATACGTCCAAAGCTGTAAAAAACATCACAATTGATAACAAAGAAAAAAAATCTTATAAACTCAAGCTGATTCCAGAAGAAGCCGAGATTGTCCGCACGATTTATGCATTATACATCCAATTCGACTCTCTAACTTCAACAGAAACTGAGTTGCTAAGGCGTGGAATCAAGACGAAAAAGGGCAATAAATTCTCCCGATTTGCCATCAAAGGGATTTTGCAAAATCCAGTTTACGCCATGGCAAATCAAGATGTATACAACTACTTTATAAAAAAAGATGCCGAACTATTTTCCAGCCAAGAGGCATTTGACGGTGTGCACGGCATTATGGCATACAATCGAACAAAACAAGAAAAAGGACGTGCCGCAAAAATTCTACCCATTACAGAATGGATCGTCACTGTCGGAAAACATCCCGGCATTATTTCCGGTAAAACCTGGGTGACTATCCAAGAGTCTTTAGAGCGCAACAAATGTAAAACGTACCGGAAACCACGCAAAAATGAAGCATTGCTGTCAGGGATTCTGTTTTGCAGTTGTGGCGAACATATGTATCCGAAAATCAGCAAACGGAAAACGCCAGACGACAAACCGATTTACACTTATGTATGCAAGATGAAGGAAACCAGCCGACGTAGTATCTGTGATAGCAAAAATATCAACGGAAATATGTTGGATGATGCAGTCATTGAACAAATCAAATCTCTTGCCGAAGACAAATCGACATTTTTACAGCAGCTAGAGCAAAGCAAAAGATTTTATGTAGGCGATACCAACAACTACGAAGATCAACTAACGTCCGCGCAGAAAGAAAAATCCGAATTGGAAAAGAAGATCAATGCCCTCGTTGATTCTCTCGCGGAACTTCATGACAGCAGTGCAAAAGAACACATCATTCATCGCATGGAACAGTTTCATCAAGACCTAGAGCAGGTCGAAACTCATATTCATGAGTTGGAAGGACTGCTAGAGCAGCAAACGCTTCATGATCATGAATTTATAGTCTTACAGCAGCTTTTAACTGACTTTCGGCGTGGAATTGATGCCATGACCATAGAGCAAAAGCGCGCTGCCATCCGCACGCTCGTGCGAAAAATTATTTGGAATAATGGAACCGTGCAGCTCATTTTATTTGGTGCACAAGATGATGAACTAGATTTGACATCTCCCTCAAAAACGCATTTGTGTGAGGATAGCAAATGAAATCCTTATGCATTTCCGTTCCGTGAAAAAATACGCCGGAGACATTTCTCTGGATGAACCAATGGAGCAAGACGGAGACGGCAGCTCTTTGTCTCTGATGGATGTCTTGTCCAGCCATGACCACGGCTTAGAGCAGGTTGACAACAGCGATCAAGGACAGCTGCTGTTTCGTGCAATGCAAGCATTGGAACCACGAGAACGAGAAATTATTCGTCTGCGCTATGGTTTGACCGGTCAACCGCCGCTCACGCAGCGCGAAACCGCCAAACAATATGCGATCTCCCGTTCGTACATCTCTCGCATTGAGAAAAAAGCTCTGCTTAAACTGCGCCGTACCTTGGAATCCCAGCTCTAAGCTTGCAGGAACAGATAAAATCTGATACACTCATATCAAGTCTTATTACCAAACAGGAGATTTGATATGAAACATATTTTCTTTTTTGATCTCGACGGAACATTAACCGATTCCGGCGAGGGAATCTTAAATTGTGTCCGTCATGCGTTGGATTTACAGCATTGGCCTTATCCGTCCGAGGAAGATTTGCGCCGCTTTATCGGTCCCCCGCTCATTGACAGCTTCATGGATATTGCAGGCATGAACAAAGAGCAAGCGCAACAGGCTGTCCGTGATTACCGCGCCAGATATTCAACCGGCGGTCTGTTTGAAAACCGCGTTTATGATGGCATTTCGGAAATGCTAAAGGCTTTAAATGACGCAGGAAAACGCTGCTTTATGGTCACCAGCAAGCCGGAAGCATTTTCCACTCGGATTGCAGATAAATTTGGATTGACGCCGTATTTAGAAGCTATTTGCGGTGCCACATTGGATGGTAAAATGGATGCCAAAGAGCAAATCATCGAACTGGCATTACAGCGTGCAGGAAATCCAGATCCCTCCGATGTTGAAATGATTGGAGATCGCTTGTTCGATGTCGAAGGCTCCCGCAAGCATGGCATTGACTGCACATATGTTTTGTATGGCTTCGGCAGCCGAGAGGAAGCAGAAGCTCATCACGCTGCGCATATCGTCGAAACACCTGCACAGCTGAAAGATCTGTTATTATCTCTATAAACCACAAAACCACCGGTAAAACCGGTGGTTTTTGCTTGTTATTGTGCCAAAAATTGCATTTTTTCTACGTCAAACACACCACGCGGTGTAATGCGCAGTTCCGGAATAACCGGAAGTGCTAGGAATGACAACAGCGTCAGTGGTGAAACGCCCGTCGGCACACCCATCTCGTGTGCTTTGGCAATCATCGCAGAAAGCTCCGACTGTACAGTATGGAATCCCGCATCACTCATAAGTCCCATAATTGGCAGAGGAACCGTATACAAAATCTTTCCGTTTTGTACCAGCGTATAGCCGCCGCCAATCTCACGCAAATGTTCAATCGCACGCAGCATATCTGCATCGTTGTCTCCAATGACAGATAAGTTGTGACTGTCATGCGCCACAGTGGATGCAATCGCACCATTCTGTATATTAAAATTCATAACAGCACCCACGCCGACTTTTCCTGTATTATGATGCCGTTCTACCACAGCAATTTTGCTGTACAAGTCGTCCGGCTGGAATAAGCCATTTTTCTGTGGAAGGCGCACTTCTTCATGCCCCGTAACCAGTTCATTCGGAATGACACGGATGACATCCGTTTTTTCTCCGACTGGCAGTTTCAATTGCTCTGGTCTGACCGGCAAGCTGTGCACCGTACGGCGCAGCGGGCTGTCCTGCGGCAGCTTTGGCTGCGCATGAAAGCTCTCAACGTCCTTGCCCTTAAAATATACCGTGTGAATTTTAACGGTTTCCAAATCATCCAACACAATGAGATCAGCCTGTAATCCTGGTGCAATCGCACCCATTTGATGTTCCAGACCATAATGCCGTGCCGTATTGATCGTCGCCATACGAATTGCATCAACCGGTGCAATGCCGCAGTCAATCGCTTTTCGCACACAGTGGTCAATATGACCCTCTGTATGAATATCTTCAATATGCTTGTCATCTGTGCAGAACGAAAAGCCGCTGATGTCCATGTTGTGCATGATAATACCATTGACAATCGGTTCCAGATTACGGGCAGCACTGCCCTCTCGGATATGAATATGCATGCCAAGACGGCGTTTTTCCAACACTTCTTCTACAGCAGAGCACTCATGATCGTTCGTAATGCCAGCCAGCACATAGGTGTTGAGTTGTTTTCCCGTCAAGCCCGGTGCATGTCCGTCCTTTGGTTTTCCATCAAACAACGCAAGTTTTTCTGTCATCACGGGATCAGCGTTAATGGTAGATACATAGTCCATAACTTCGCCCAATCCCAAAATGCGCGGATTATCTTTATATTTTTTCATTTCTGCTGCGTCAAAGGTACAGCCATTGTCCTCAAAGGGTAGCGCCGGCACACAAGACGGCATCATGACATAGACGTTCGCCGGAACATCTTCGGTCTCATTCAGAATATAATCAATGCCCGCCGCACCGCTGACATTCGCCGCCTCATGTGGATCAGCAATATACGTCGTTGTACCGCACTTAACCGCCTGTTCGACCAGTTCAGCCGGTGTCACCATCGTCGATTCCAAATGCAAATGTCCATCAATAAATCCCGGACACAAATACCTTCCATTCAGATCAATTTCTTGTTTGCCGGTATATGCATCACCGATGCCGACAATCACGCCATCTGTGACAGCAACCGAAGTGCGCAAAATCTCTCCGGTAAAGACATTGATGACATTGCCGCCTCGAAATACCAGATCCGCCTGTACATCTCCTCTGGCTGCCTTCGCCAGTTCAGGAAACTTTGAAAAATCCATCGTATGACACTTCCCATCTGTTCGTGTTTTCTCTGTATAACAGTATACCGCATTTTCTTGTATTTTCCCAGTCTTTTATGCTATGATAGACAAGAAAGGGGGCATTTCATGCTCGAACACTGTACGCTGTGCCCGCGCATGTGCGGTGCAAACCGAAAAGCAGGCGAATGCGGATTCTGTGGCGCCGATAACCAGATTCGCGTGGGGCTCGCCTATTTACACCAATGGGAAGAGCCGTGTCTGTCCGGTACAAGAGGCGCAGGCACTGTCTTTTTCTGTCACTGTCCGCTCGGCTGTGTATACTGTCAAAACCATGATATTTCCGGCACGGATGCCAATGCATCCGGTATCTGTACAGACAGCTCAGGGCTGGCAGATACGTTTTTGTCCCTGCAACAACGCGGTGCCCACAATATTGATCTGGTCACACCCACACATTATGCCGCACAACTCACAGAAGCCATTCCACTTGCACGCAAACGCGGTCTGACTATTCCGATTATCTACAATTGCGGCGGCTATGAGCGCGTAGAGACCCTGCGCATGTTAGATGGACTGATCGATATTTATCTTCCTGATTTCAAATATTACAGTTCTTATTACAGTGAGCGCTATTCGCATGCCGCAGATTATTTTGATGTCGCGGTAGATGCCATCAATGAGATGGTACGGCAAACGGCAGAACCGGTTATAGATGCAGATGGTCTCATGCGTTCCGGTACCATCATTCGCCACTTGATGCTCCCGGGCCTTGGATCAGACACGGCACATATTCTGCGCACGATTGCGAAGCATTGGAAAACCGATGTCTTTGTCAGTCTTATGCGGCAGTTTACGCCGTGTACAGATCTGACAGACTATCCGGAACTCATGCATCCCATTACGGACGAAGCCTATACAGAAGCCTGCGAAGAAATGGAATTTCTTGGCTTAGATGGCTGGACACAGGATGCGGAAGCCATCAGCGAAAGCTTTATCCCACATTTTGATGGAACCGGCGTCTGTGCTGCGAAATAAGCAAAAAAACAGCGGGATCGCTGATCGAACGATCAGCAATCCCGCTGTTGTATTTTTTATGTAGTACGAGCTTTCTCGTCAGCCGATTAGAGCTGCGGGCCAGCTGCAACCAGAGCCTTACCAGCCTCGTTGCCTTCGTACTTAGCAAAGTTCTTGATGAATCTGCCAGCCAGATCCTTTGCCTTTGCATCCCACTCGGAAGCATCAGCGTAGGTATCGCGCGGATCCAGAATGCCAGAATCAACGCCCGGCAGTTCGGTCGGAACTTCAAAGTTGAAGTACGGGATGGTCTTGGTCGGAGCAGTCTTGATGTCGCCATTCAGGATTGCATCAATGATGCCACGGGTATCCTTGATGGAGATACGCTTGCCGGAACCATTCCAGCCAGTGTTAACGAGGTAAGCCTTTGCGCCGCTCTTCTCCATCTTCTTAACCAGCTCTTCTGCGTACTTGGTCGGATGCAGTTCCAGGAATGCCTGACCGAAGCAAGCAGAGAAGGTCGGGGTCGGCTCAGTGATGCCGCGCTCGGTACCAGCCAGCTTAGCGGTGAAGCCAGACAGGAAGTAGTACTGGGTCTGCTCCGGAGTCAATACAGAAACCGGCGGCAGTACGCCGAATGCGTCTGCGGACAGGAAGATAACGTTCTTAGCTGCCGGTGCAGAAGAAATCGGGCGAACAATGTTCTTGATATGGTCAATCGGGTAAGATACACGAGTGTTCTCGGTTACGCTCTTATCAGCGAAGTCGATCTTGCCATCCTCAGCAACGGTAACGTTCTCCAGCAGAGCGTCACGACGGATTGCATTGTAGATATCCGGCTCGGACTCCTTATCCAGGTTGATAACCTTTGCGTAGCAGCCACCCTCAAAGTTGAACACGCCGTTGTCGTCCCAGCCGTGCTCGTCGTCGCCGATCAGCAGACGCTTCGGGTCGGTGGACAGGGTGGTCTTACCGGTACCGGACAGACCAAAGAAGATTGCGGTGTTCTCACCGTTCAGGTCGGTATTTGCAGAGCAATGCATGGAAGCGATGCCCTTCAGCGGCAGGTAGTAGTTCATCATGGAGAACATACCCTTCTTCATCTCGCCGCCGTACCAGGTGTTGATGATAACCTGCTCACGGCTGGTGATGTTGAAGACTACTGCGGTCTCAGAGTTCAGACCCAGTTCCTTGTAGTTCTCAACCTTAGCCTTGGAAGCGTTGTAAACAACGAAGTCCGGCTCAAAGTTCTCAAGTTCTTCAGCAGTCGGCTTGATGAACATGTTGGTAACAAAGTGTGCCTGCCAAGCTACTTCTACGATGAAACGGATTGCCATACGGGTATCCTTGTTTGCACCGCAGAATGCATCAACAACAAACAGTCTCTTGTTAGACAGTTCCTTTACTGCGAGATCCTTTACAGCCTTCCAAGCTTCCTGAGATGCCGGATGGTTGTCATTCTTGTACTCGTCAGAAGTCCACCATACAGTGTCCTTGGAGTTTTCATCCATTACGATGAACTTGTCCTTCGGGGAACGACCGGTGTAAATACCAGTCATAACGTTTACAGCATCCAGCTCGGTCAGCTTGCCAACTTCATAGCCAGACAGACCTTCCTTGGTTTCCTCTTCAAACAGCAGTTCGTAAGAAGGATTGTAAACGATTTCGGTAGCGCCACTGATGCCATATTTGCTCAAATCAATAGATGCCATCTTAGTTCAACCTCTTTCCTGAAAAATTTATATTAGGTATAAATCCTGTTAATTTAATGTTATCTAACCAGCGAGAAAATGTCAATATGAAAAACACCTCAAATTACTCGAAAAACGCGGTAAGAATCAGCATTTCTCACAATTATCTTGTTTTTTCTTCTAGTATATGTGTAAACATGGTATACTTTCCGAGATTTTTCTGCCAACTTTTCTCAAAAACTTCATCGATTTTCACAGGAAGATTCAAGGTATGCAAGCCCGATCATGTAATGCAGGAAATCGCGCACGAAAGTCTGCCGTTTCACTCAAATTAATGTCTGTCACCAATACTTCTTCCTCTTCCCCAGCCTGTGCCAAAATTTTCCCCTCCGGCGAAACGATCATGCTGTGTCCGCCGTCTGTTTCACCATTCCACGTCCCGCAGGTATTGCAAGCCAGTAAAAAGCTCTGATTTTCCAACGCACGCGCACGGCAAAACAGCTTCCAGTCATCAATCCGTACTTTGGGCCATGCCGCACAGATCAAAAATATCTCTGCGCCATGAGACACCATCTGGCGAAATTGCTCAGGAAAGCGCAGATCATAGCAGGTTGCCAATCCGATCACGCCATAAGACGTTAGGCTCTCGCTGGTCTGACTGCCCGCCGTCAGCAGCTGCCGTTCCTGTGAGCCATACCCGAACAGATGTATTTTCCGATACGTTCCCGCCACAATGCCGCGGTCATCCAGCAAAGCTGTTGTATTATAATATTTACCGCCGCAGCTTTCAACAAAGCTCCCTGTCATAATATGCGCCCCCAGCTTGCGCGCCCACGGTGCCAAGCGCAGCAGTGTTGTTCCGCGTAGCGGTTCTGCCATCTTCCGATACTGTGCAAAATTAGAAAATCCAACGCTCCACAATTCCGGCAGCAAAATCAAGTCTACGGATTGTTCCTTTAACTGTGACAGAATCCGCTCTACCCGCATCCAGCGCTGTGCTGGTGCTTCATCGCTGCTGACGCGAAGCTGGATTAATGCCGCTCTCATATATTCCTCCTCCAAACAGCATAGGGGCTGTCCAACGATTGAAACAGCCCCCTTGCATGAAAAAAAGCTTATGCTTTTTCGTCTTTCTTTTCTTTGTCCTTCTTCTCTTTATCCTTTTTCTTGTCCTTCTTCTTTTCCTTCTCCGTGCTTTCATCACCGAAGCTAATGCCGATGTCGCGCGCAGCCTGTACCAGATCGTTGTCTACCGGTACCGTCTTGAGCCTTCCGGCAACCTCGCTGAGCGGAACTGCAACAATTTCATTGTTGCGAATCGCTACCATATTGCCGTACTGTTTATGCTTAATCAGGCGTGCTGCACCTGTGCCCAGGCGAGTCGTCAGAATGCGATCATATGCATCCGGACCGCCACCGCGCTGAATATGTCCCGGATTCACCACGCGAATCTCCTGCGAACATTTCTCGCCCAGTTCTCGTGCCAGTTTGAAGCTAATGGACGGATCTGTCATTTTTGCGCGTGCCGCCTTGAATTCCTTTTTGGACATCTTTGCTTCTTCCTTGGTAACAGCACCTTCTGCTACAGCAACAATGCTGAATGCATGTCCATTCTTGCGGCGCTCTTCCAGCTTGTTAACAACAGCATCCAAATCATACGGAATTTCCGGAATCAGAATAATATCTGCGCCGCCCGCAATGCCCGCACTTAAGGTCAACCAGCCGGCGCCGTGTCCCATAATCTCTACAAGGAACACACGGCTATGTGATGTCGCGGTCGAATGTACCTTATCCAGAACATCCGTTGCGATATCCATGGCAGTCTGATAGCCAAATGTAACCTCTGTGCCCCACAGATCGTTATCAATGGTTTTGGGCAGAGAAATAATATTCAGACCCTCTTCGCGCAGCAAATTGGCAGATTTTGTCGTGCCATTGCCACCGAGAATAACTAAGCAGTCCAACTGCATATCCTTGTAGGTTTGAGTCATCTTGGTGACTTTATCAACACCATTTTCATCTTTATCCCGCATATTCTTAAACGGCTGACGCGATGTGCCGAGAATTGTGCCGCCAATCGTCAAAATGCCGGAAAAATCACTCGGAGACATCAGTCGGTATTCTCCTTGAATGAGTCCCTTGTATCCATCCTTAAAGCCGTAGATTTCTACTTCCTTGCCGTATTCCTCGTACAAAGCTTTTGCAACACCACGCAGGGTCGAATTCAGACCTTGACAGTCGCCGCCGCTCGTCAGCATACCAATTCGTTTCATGCTGTTTCCTCCTTCTACAAGTCCCATTCTTTTTTCTCAGCCAGCCTGCCATTTATCTCTCTATTGGCCACTGATAATATGTTTATTATACCAAATCCATCGTTATATCGCAATGTATTTTACACAGTTTTGACAATTCTTTGCTATACGAAAAAAGGCAGGTGGAACGCACCCGCCTTTTATTTACTGTTGTTGTGCCATTTTCTCCTCTGCATCAGACTGCTTCTGTGCACAATCCTTGCAGATTCCATACAAGGTCAAGTCATATCCTGTGATTTGTACTTCTTCCATACCGGAAAAATACTCCCAAAGCGATGATTTCGGCCAAATATCCACCACTCCCCCGCACTGGGTACAAATCATATGCTCATGTTCCTGCAACGTATGATCGAAATGATCCGAATCCCCCGGAACAACAACGCGTCGAATCAGATGATTTTCAGAAAGCTGGTTGAGATTGCGGTAAACTGTTGCTAAACTAATCGTCGGCTCTCGCTTTCGCACTTCTTGGTACACCTCATCCGCAGTCGGATGGATCGAAGATTTTTCCACAGCCTCGCGCACAAGCTCTCTCTGTCTGGAATATTTCATCAGGCAACACCTCCTCCGACGACATTAAAAACAGGAATCATTTTTATATTTATATAGTATCAAATTTCAACATAGCCTGTCAAGTATCTCCACCAGTTTTTTGCAGATATCTTTTCTCCTTTTTGGGCACTTCATGAATGACAGATGCATTTCTTTGCAAACTATGCTATAATAAGAATCATTCTATTTGTTATGTATAAGCACAAAGGAGGAATTTCATGCTGAATCATATTGATTTCAACAGACATATGACCGATGTGGAATATCGTCTGGAAACACGAGAAGTGCGCGGTGAACTGGCTCAGCTTCAGCACCGCATGAAAGAAAACAAGCTGCCTGTCATTGTTCTGTTTGAAGGTTGGGATTCTTCCGGCAAAGGAAGCATGATTGCCAGCATGATTCAAACCTTGGATCCTCGCTTTTTCAAGGTCTACAACACCAAAGATCCTACACCGGAGGAGCTGCGCTATCCATTTTTATGGCGGCATTGGCGCCGCACGCCGGAACGTGGGCAAATGGCAATCTTTGACGAGAGTTGGTATCCAGAGGTTTCTCGTGCCCGTTTAGAAGATGGACTCTCCATAGACGAAGCCTATAGCCGCATGGAAAGCATCAATACGTTTGAACGGCAGCTCTCGCAGGACGGCTATCTGATTATCAAGTTCTTCCTGCATATCTCTGCCAAAGAACAAGCACATCGGCAGGAAAAGCTCATGCGAAGCAAAAACACCCGTTGGCGTGTCACGGAACGCGATCAATACCGCAACAAGCACTACAAAGAATACTATCGTGTTTACGATGAGATGTTAGAAAAGACCAATACCGTATTTGCCCCTTGGCATGTCATCAGTGCACAGGAACGGCGCAGTGCCATGAATGAAATCTATCAAACCATTGTCCAGTCTATTCGCTCCGCGCTGGACGAGAAAAAAGTGATTATTCCATCGGAATACCATGCCCAGATGCACACATTCCATCTCGTCAAAAAGCCTCTGCTCGAAGATGTTCCGTTGTATCGTTCGATTGATGAAGATTCCTATCGTTCTATGCTGCGCAAGGAACAAAAAAAGCTCGCCAAGCTGCACAACATCGTGTATCGCAAGCGCATCCCGATTATCATTGCCTATGAGGGCTGGGATGCTGCCGGAAAAGGCGGCAATATCAAACGACTAACCGCAGCACTTGACCCGCGAGGATACGAAGTTGTCCCCATCGCCTCTCCGACACCGACAGAAAAGGCGCACAATCATCTCTGGCGATTCTGGCAGCATATACCAGAAGATGGGCACGTTACGGTATTTGATCGCACGTGGTACGGCCGTGTCATGGTAGAGCGCTTGGAGGGCTTCTGTACCGAAGAAGAATGGAAACGTGCATATCAGGAAATCAACGAATTTGAATACGAACTGCAAAAATGGGGCGCGATCCTCATCAAATTCTGGCTGCACATTGATTCGGACGAGCAGCTGCGCCGATTTACCGAACGGCAAAACACACCGGAAAAGCAGTGGAAAATTACCGATGAAGACTGGCGCAACCGCGAAAAGTGGGATCAATATGAAATCGCCGTCAACGATATGATTCGTCTGACCTCTACGGAATATGCGCCATGGACGATTATCGAATCGCAGGACAAGAAATTTGGACGCATCAAAGCGATTCAAACGCTAAATGATGCCATTGAGGCAAGAATTTAATACCGACCTAAAAACGATCTCCTTCCCGCACGAGAAGGAGATCGTTTTTAGCTGCACTCCAGCTGCAATCCATACCGAATACTGGTATCAATAAACTGCTGCAAGCTGGTGCTCTTATATTTATTTTTGTGCCAAACCACGGAAAATTCTCGTTCCAGCGACATATCCATCACATGCAGTTCCAGCAGCGAGCCGTTTTCCAGCCGTCTCTCCGCCAATCGACGCGAAATCACCGTCATGCCAAATCCTTGTTCTACGCCATGTAAAATCGCCTCGCTGTTGTTACAGACCCACTGGGCGTTGATATTCGGCATCGCACTCTCAAATACCTCTCGGGTACCGCTGCCTTTCTCACGCAAAATAAACGGAATATTTCGTAATTCCACCATACTGACGCACCGGCGCTCTCCAAACGGATTATGATCTGCCGCACATACCAGTGCTAACGGATCATTCATCATAAACTGCGTGATAAGATCCGGACTGGAAATCTTTCCCTCGATGATTGCTGCATCCAATTCACTCTTGAGCAGCTGCTGCTCAATAACCTGGGTATTGTCCACGAGTACCCGCGGAGCCGGATTTTCCGTCTCCCCAATATACTGATTGAGTACATCCCCTAAAATACAAGTTCCTACTGTTACAGTTGCGCCTATACGAAGCATATCTGTATTGTCTGCATTGCGCAGACGTTGCTCCATATTATCAAATGTGGACAAGATATGCCGTGCATATTCACACAACTGCTCGCCGGTCGGTGTGATATATAGCCTTCTGCCCAGTCTTTCAAACAGCCGCACCTGATATTGTTCTTCAATTTCGCTGATTGTACCACTGACAGATGGCTGTGCAATATGCATCTTCTTTGCCGCCTCGCTCATGCTGCCGCAATCGGCAACCGCCAGAAAAATACGCAGATTTCTTAATGTCACAGCCTTCTCCTCCTCTCTACTTTCCATTTTATAGTGATAGTATTATATCTTAAATTTCCATCTTGCACAATAGCCAGAATAAAATTATTGAAATTTCTGTTCATTGGCACAAAAAAACTGCCGACAGACAAAACTGACGGCAGCAGATGCGTATTTTCTTTATTCGTGGCCCAGATTTGCAAAATAATTGGCATAATCATGGCGATTATCCTTGGTAAATGCAATCGCTGTGCGCGGATGCATGTCCATGTAACCGGTCAGCAGATACGGCGTATCATAGCCCCACTTGACGCCTTCCTCGCGCAATTTATCCATATGCTGTTCAACAAAGCGTAAAACCGGCGGCAGCTGATATTTCGGATTGCGCAGGAATGTCATGAGCTGCTCCATCATACAGTTACCGGCACCGCGCCCCATGCCGTTCATTGTTGCATCCAACATGCTGACACCATTGGCACAAGCGGTAATGGTATTGGCAAACGCAAGCTGCATGTTATTATGTGCATGAATACCAACCTGTTTGCCATACTTGTCCATCTTCTCCAGATACATATCCGAAATATCACGAATTTCCTCTGGATACAGAGAGCCATAGCTGTCTACGATGTACACAGTATGAATCGGAGATTTTCCGAGCAATTCCAATGCTTCGAGCAAATCTTCCCGGCGCGCTTGCGTTACCGCCATGACATTGCAGGTGGTTTCATAGCCCATCTTCGCACAGTGCTCGATCATATCAATCGCTGCCGGAATGGTCTTGACATACGTTGCCACACGCACCAGATCTACAGGGCTATTGCTTCTCTCACGAATATCGCGCTTATAATCGGTACGTCCGACATCTGCCATGACAGAGATCTTCATATTGGTGTCGTTGTCACCAACAATGTTATAAATATTCTCATCGTTGCAGAACTTCCACTTGCCGAAATCCTCCGGCTTAAACAGATCGACGGAAGCCTTGTATCCAAACTCCATATAGTCCGTACCGGTTGCCAGATTGGCCTGGTACAGATCACGAACAAAATCATCGGTAAAGCGGAAATCGTTACACAGTCCTCCATCACGAATCGTGCAGTCCAGCACGCGGACATCTTCGCGGAAGGTCATCAAATTGCCTTTCTGTGGTGCCATTGTCGTTCTCCTCTCTCGCCCAGCATTTACTTTAGTAGATTAAACCGCAACTGAGTGAATTATTTTTGTTGAAAGACAGCCCCTGCCCAAAGCAGGGGCTGAAAAATGACGCTGTATTGAGATTACTTAGCCATGGAAGCAACTTCTGCTGCGAAGTCATCCTGCTTCTTCTCAATGCCCTCGCCCTTCTCGTAGCGAGTGTACTTAACCAGCTTGATGGAGCCGCCCAGTTCCTTAGCAACAGCAGCGATGTGCTTCTCTACGGAAACCTTGTTCTCCTTTACGAAAGCCTGCTGCAGGAGGCAGTTCTCCTCGTAGTACTTGCCGATACGACCCATAACCATCTTCTCGATGATCTGCTGCGGCTTCGGCTTAGCAGCGGTCTTGTTCTCCTCGGTAGCCTGGATGAGCAGGATTTCCTTCTCCTTATCCAGAGTAGCCTGGTCAACGTCAGACTTGTCCATGAACAGCGGACGCATAGCAGCAGCCTGCATGCCGATATCCTTACCCAGCTCGATAACTGCCGGATTGCCCTTCAGGTTGTCGGAAACTTCCAGACCAACCAGAACGCCGATAACGCCGCCCATATGGGTGTAGCCAACGTTTACAGTGCTCTCATCGTAACGCTCGAAGCGACGGATCTGCAGATTCTCGCCGATGGTCAGAACCTTCTCCTGCAGAGCGCCCTCTACGGTTACGTCGCCCATCTTAGCAGCCTTCAGAGCATCCATATCAGCCGGATTCTCAGCGATAACAACCTTAGCAACGTCAGAAGCAAACTTCTGGAAATCAGCGTTCTTTGCAACGAAGTCGGTCTCAGAGTTAACCTCTACGATTGCAGCAGCGCCGCACTTGTCGCAGATCTCGATGCTTACGATACCCTCAGCAGCAACACGGCTAGCCTTCTTAGCAGCCTTAGCCAGACCCTTCTCACGCAGGATCTCAATTGCCTTGTCGAAGTCACCGTCAGCTTCGGTCAGTGCCTTCTTACAATCCATCATACCAACATTGGTCTGCTCACGCAGTGCCTTTACATCCTTTGCAGAAAATGCCATGGTGTAAATTCCTCCTAGATATAATCGTTCCGTTTTTGTGAAAAAAGCCCGCCCGAAACAACGCGGCGGGCTTTTTCTTTTTGCTTTGTATCAGAGATTACTCAGCAGCCTTATCTTCAGCTTCCTCGGATGCCAGCTGCTCGCCCTGCTTGCCTTCCAGTACAGCGTTAGCCATGGTAGCAGAGATCAGCTTGATAGCGCGGATTGCGTCATCGTTGCCCGGGATTACGTAATCAACTTCGTCCGGATCGCAGTTGGTATCAACGATAGCAACTACCGGAATCTTCAGCTTGCGAGCCTCAGCGATTGCGTTCTTCTCCTTGCGCGGATCTACAACGAACATAGCGCCCGGCAGCTTCTTCATGTCCTTTACGCCGCCCAGGTACTTCTCCAGCTTAGCGATCTCCAGCTGTAGCTTAATAACTTCCTTCTTCGGCAGCAGATCGAAGGTGCCGTCTTCCTGCATCTTCTTCAGCTGGTTCAGACGAGCGATACGGGTACGCATGGTGGTGAAGTTGGTCAGCATACCGCCCAGCCATCTTGCGTTTACATAGAACATGCCAGCGCGCTCAGCTTCCTCACGGATAGCGTCCTGAGCCTGCTTCTTGGTACCAACGAACAGAATGGACTCACCAGCAGCAGCGGTATCACGAACGAAGAAGTAAGCTTCCTCCAGCTTCTTTACGGTCTTCTGCAGATCGATAATGTAGATGCCGTTTCTCTCAGTGAAAATGTACTGAGCCATTTTCGGGTTCCATCTTCTGGTCTGATGACCAAAGTGTACGCCAGCTTCCAGCAGCTGCTTCATAGAAATTACAGACATTGAAATATCCTCCTAAAGTTGTTTCCTCCACATCGTTCCATTTGGCAGCGACCCTGCGTCTATGCCACAGGGCACCACGCCGCTTACGCGATGTGTGCGTATTTTCCATACTTGATGATTGTAACATACCGTTGTGCCAAACGCAAGAAAAATTTTCGCGTTTTTTCAAAATTCTTTTGCATTTCCCGACCACTCCGGTGCATTGGCACAAAAGCTGGTCAAAATAATGTCATCACCAATACGGCGAATCGCCTCCCACGGAATCACATAATCCTGTTTTCGATTCCAAAACGCCAAATTATTTTTGGCCGGTACGACAATCGCTGACAGCCTGCCGGTGCACGTATCAATCTCCACATCGCTGACGTAACCGAGACGACTGCCATCACTGATGCTAATCACCTCTTTGCAGCGCAGATCTGCAATGCGGCAGCCGTTTGGACCATTGCATCCCATTATCATCCCTCCGTTTTCGCAAGCAGGGCATCCCAAAACTGTTCACTGGTCAGCCTGCCGTCTCGATTGTTGCGCCGAATCCCCCTCAGGCACGCGGTATCACGCGTAATTGCCGTCACCCCTTCTTCACAGCTCAAAGTAACCGGAAATCCGTACTCCTCTGTCAGTGCCGCTGTTTCGGCATTGACCGCACCGTATGGATAGGTGTAGCACACGGGCGCCGCAATGCCTATTGACACAAATAAATCCTGCGCCTGCTGCGTATCAGACAAAAAGCACTGGCGATACGCAACTTCGGTCTCTCCCGCCATGCGCAGACAGCCCTTGCGCGGCTTGAGCTCATGAAAATCATACGAATGATTTTGTATCTCGATCACACCGGAATCCGCCATTTCCTTGAGTTCCCGCTTGGTACAGTATGACCAGACCTCATGTTCTATATCATCGGTCTGAGAAAACTGTTCGGTCAAACTCCCGACCGGCGAGAGCACTGCCTGCATCCCGTATTGTTTGAGCAGCGGGTATGCGTATTTATAATTGTTATAATACCCGTCATCAAACGTCAATAACACTGGCTTTTCCGGCAATTCTGTGCCATTTTTCACATAAGCAAGCAAATCATGGATGGTAATCGTCTCCCGCCCGTGTACTTGAAGATATTGCAGATCACGCTCAAGCATAGACGGCGAAATGACATACTGTGCCGGTGACTCTCCCTCATCGGTCACGCTGTGATACATCGCTGTCGGCAGCAAAATAACCGGTTGATTTGCGGATACAGACACTTGATGAGAAAACAGCCATCCGCCTGCAAACAGCAATGCCGCAAGTACAATGCCCGCAGTAAACACGGTTCGCCCCTGCACAATCATCCAGCGAACATTCACCCGCTCACCGCCTGGCGAAACGGCACACCGAAATAATCCGCCGTAGATACCGACAGATTGCGCGCAATATCCCGAATATTGGCTCGAATCCAATTCGCATCGTCTGGATTATCATGGTATGCGATCTCAATGAGAATGGCTGGTGCAGCAGTGCGGCGAAGCTCTGCCAAATTGGTCGTTGAAATGACATCGACAAGCTGCGGTGTCGGAGAAATCAGGCCAAAATTATTGGCAAAAATATCCGCCGCTCGTCTGCCCTGTTCACTGCCGGTGTAATAATAGACATCTGTGCCGCGCAGAGTGCCAGCAAGATTCTCCGGTGCGGCATTGGAATGAATCGCCAGATGAAAATCTGCGTTTCCCGCATTGGATTTCTGCGCACTTGTGACTGCGGTATCGCTGGTACTGTTGCGCAGAACCGTAATACCGGACGCCTCCAAATCCGGCACCATGGCATCTGCAATCCGATTCATATAATATTCTTCACTGCCCATGCCGTCATAATACACATTATATTCCTGCGTAGATGGGCTGAGGAAAACAGTCGGCATATCACACGCCTCCCTTTGCATAGTCTCCCCTATTCTATGCAAAGGACAAGAAAAAGCATACCGCTTTTCTTGTGTCTGTATGCAAAATCCCCGCCGGCCAAGCCGGCGGGGACGTGCGCTTGTCTCTTTGTTTCACAAGCAATCAGCTGTTGTAATGAATAGTTGCCGATTCCAAACACCTGTTACCAAAACCAGTGTTATCGATGGAAACCGCATCCCACTGTTCCTTACTTCCCTTAAAATAGATATCCGTTAAATTCGTGCCTTGGAATGCACATTCAGAGATTCTCGTCACGCTGCTCGGTATCGTCACTGTTTTCAACGAACTGCATTGATTAAATGCATATTCTGGTATGGTCTCTCCGCCTCCAATGGTTGCGGTCTCCAAGCCGGAACAATTTTCAAAAACCTTTGTACCAAGTGTCGTCACGCTGTCCGGAATATCAATGCTCGTTAAACCTGTGCATCCCGAGAATGCCCCGCTACTAATATAAGTCACGCTGTCCGGAATGTGAACGCTTTTCAAATTCTTGCAGTCAGCAAAAGCGTCAAAATCGATTTCTTCTACACTTTTGGGAATGTCATAAGAGGTATCGCTTCTGTGCCGCGAGTACCAAAGCAGTTTTGTCTGCCCTTTGGTGAACAAAATGCCGTCTACTGAGCAATACACTGTATTATTGGGGTCAACGGAAATTTCTTCCAGCCGTTCACAGCCTGCCATCGAGCCCATACTCTGCACACTGCTTGGAATGGACAAACGAACCAGATGTTTACTGTACCACAGTGCGTAATCTTCCATCTCAACCACACCATCCGGCACCGCATATTCTGTCACTTCGCTTGCATTCGGATAGCGAAGAAGTTTCGTCATCGCCTTGTCAAACAGAGCGCCGTCTGCCGAACAATAGTTTGGATTCCCTGCGGCAACCCGATATTCCTTCACTCCATAGCAGTCTGTAAAGGCATGATGTCCGATGTCCTTCAACGTGCTCGGAATGGTAATGCGCTCGGCGCTGTCGCAATAGCCGAATGCCTGCTGTCCAATTGATACGACGCCTTCCGGTATGTCGATGTTTTTCAGCGAACGGCAGCTCCAAAATGCGCTGCTTTTAATCCTCGTCACAGTATCCGGAAGTCTCAACGTTTTCATGCAGCATCCGTAAAACGCATTCTCTCCGATGTTCGTCACACCATCATCGATATACACCGAATCAATATCCTGCCTAAGATCATCATACCACGGCGCAGATGCATGGTTGTCATTTGTCCAATAGTCGTACATATCTCCCGTGCCCTCAATGAACAGCGTGCCGTTGCTGTCCAGCTTCCACGTGAGATTGTCGCCGCAGGTGCCGCTCTGCACGGTATCGCCCGGCTTTGGCTTGTCCGGATCGACTGCGCCGTCGGTCTTAGCATTGAGCGTCACCGTAGACGCCGCATCCTTTACCACAAACGATTTGCCGAGCTTTTTGTTGTCAACCTTGCTGGAAGCCGTATAATCGCCATTATAGAGATACAGATTCTCTCCGTCCTTTGCCGTGCCGACAGAGGCACCGTCCTTGGCAACGGTCACGGAAGCAGTCTTTACTTCCGTTCCGCTCGTATCCTTGACGCGGAACGTTGTGCGGTATTTGTTGTTCGGACAGGTGCCGAAGCCCATCTTTATCTTTCCGCCCAGCGGAGAATCCTTGTCGTTGACCAGCGAGACATAAAAATCGGTAATCGGTTTTTTCATCTGCATCAGCGTAATGTCAAAAATCGTTCCGCTGACGTGTTTCGTGATTTTCCACGTCAAACTCGCATGGGATTCTGCAAACAGATAGATTTCACCGTCCAAGCAGCTCGTGCACGCATGAATGGATTCGCTGTTTGTCGTTCCTGCCGAGCCAATTTTCAGCGTTGCCTCAAAATCGCCGCCCGCCTGTGCGTTCAATTCAATCTTGATAACGTCCTGTAAAAATTCAACGCTCAGCGCGGCCTTCGGACCAATTTTCACCTCAAATTTCGCTTCTCCGCGAATGTAATCTACGTTGAAGGACTTTGAAGAAATGTTCTGTCTGCCGCTGTCGCTGTCGTAAATAAAGCCTGCCTTTACCTGACTCGTCGCGGTAGAGGACACGCCGCCCTCCAGACTGATTTCCATCGGCAATGTCACCGCGACATAAACAGAGAATCCGGCACCGATCGGGAACGGAATTCTGCCGAACTTTACTTCCGCCTTATCCGTCTGCCCCTTTACTGCTTCGTCATTGTCCACCTTGGCGCGAACATCTACATTAACCTTGCTCGTAGTGGTCGAAATGACCTTGCAATACACATAATCTTCGCTAAATAATTTGGCATCATAATTGATGGCAAGCTCTATGCTTTCCTCCATGGATACGCTGCCGTTGACTTTGAAGTGCTCGGTCTTGTACTCCAGCTGCATTTTGATCGCCTTGGAAAGATCCAATTCCTCGCCCTTGCTGTCTGCCCGTGAATCCGATGCGCTTGCGCTCTGCTTGTCATTCTCATTCACCAGCGTCACGCCTTCGTCCGCATCGCTCATATCAATATCCGTTGGTTCGGCAGATACCGTCTCATCTACCTTCAGCACCTGATAAAAATCAGAAAGCGTTGCGTCCTCATCCGGCGTGATGGTCACTGTCGAGCCGGAAACCGAAATACTGCCAACGGAAACCAGTACCTCCTCGCCGTTTTCATCATAAAACAGCGCTTCATCACCCTTTTTGAGTGACTTTGCCGATGCATCGGCGTTGGTAACGGTGTATGTATTCTTTGCATTCTGCTCAATGACGTTGACATCCTGCTGTGCCGTCGGCGTCTTGACCGCATCGTCCAGAACGCCGAAGTTGTTGGTCTTGTCCTCGTCAAAATTGATGACAGTCTCGTCCTTGAAATCGTCCACGGTCTGCGCATCAAATTTTTCCTGCGCCGTTGTGTACTTCATAGAGGTAAACGAATCGCACAGCTGCTTTCCGTTCGCATCCGTCAGCGTCAGAACCGCCTTGTAATGCGTCGGCAGCATATTTCCGGTGATGTCCGCTGTCACCTCGCCCATCTCGGTTCCTGCCGGAACGGTAGCTGTTGCCGAGACATTGAGTTCTTTGTCCGTGTTTTCATCCAAGAATCGAATGTTGAGCGTGCACGCGCCGGATGCACTTGCCTGCACCGTTGCCTTTTGACCGCTTACACTCAAATCCAGAATCGCATAATTGCTTTCTCCTTCTTCCATCAGGCAGAACGAGCGCAGAATGATAGCTGCCTGCGCACGCGTTGCACCGTCCTGCGGCCGCAGATAATTGATGCCGTCTTTTTCCTTCGAGCCGTTAATCAGCTTGTTGGATACCGCCCAATTCATGGAGTTTTTCGACCACGAAACGCTGTCACTATCTGGGAACTTTGACAGGAAATCTCCCTGCACCTGCTGTTTTCCCGTATAATTGTACAGGAACTGTGCGAATTGTTCGCGTGTCACATCTGCGTTTGGATCAAAACGATTGTTTCCTACGCCTGATGCATAGCCGTTTTCATACGCCCATTTTACCGCATTAAAATACCAATCCGCCTTGTGTACATCGGTAAATCCGGACGAATTGCCTGTCACATTCGGATTGCCAGACTTATTATATAAAATCTGCACAACCATCGCACGCGACATAACAGTGTACGGCTCAAATTTATTCGCCGCAGTACCCTTCATCAGATTGTTGTCGTACACATACTGTACGGCGTCACTGTACCAGCTGCCTGCCTCAACATCGGTAAACGGCATGCCGGCAACGTTTTTGCTTCTTTCCTTGCTTGGCGTCTCTGTCGCAAATGCCATCGTTGGCAGCATGCCAACCAGCAAGCTCAGAGCCAATACCAAGCTCGTCACTCGTTTTTTCCAGTTCATTTTTACCTCCTTTTTATCCGCACGTTCTGCAGAATAACCGTTCCATCTTCATAATATCAAAATCTGTAATTCTTTACAAGTTAAATCAAAACCACCGGTTGAACCGGTGGTTTGACCAGGCCCTATAAGGGCCCTAT
>CAVFAY010000010.1:0-86183 GCA_963620595.1 Anaerotignum sp.
AATACACCTTTTTCGACACAAAGTCAACTCTTTTTTCGCTTTTATTTGCGTTTTTATATATAACACCATAATTGTTCTCTCAATATCCAGTACCTGAGAACACGAAGCAATACAAGAGAGCACAGCAAACTGCCTATGCATTTTATGCCATAGATCATCGTCATCGACAATTCTTTTTCTGTCAAACATTCATTCGAGAATGCATAGTATCCGCTAAGAGTTGTTTCAGGCATTGCACCTGCATATTTACAAAATTGATACCCATTTGGCTCTTGCCAGCTCGCTTAGGCATAGAAACAGACAAAAAATGCAGCTTTCCTTCCAAAACTTCTTGATATGCCTGTGCATACCGGTGCAGATAATGCTGCCGTGGTGCATAGAATCGCTTGTCATACGGCTTACCGTACTCTACGGCGTTCAGGTAATCTTCAAAGAAGTGCGGTGCGCCGAACAGCAGAGACTTGAACAGCATACTGTCAATTTGTTCCGCCGCTGTCCAGTTTCGGTTCTCTACCGCTTTCTGTAATGCCGTTGTCAGCAGCGGGCGGAAGTCGTTACGGTTATGTAGCTGTGCTGGATGGTTGAATTCTGTGTATTTTCCAACTCTGTTTGTTGCTCCGGTGATCTGATACTGATGCAGCATCTTCTTGCGTGATGCCGATTCCCATTCGGCGAACCATGCACGGCACAGCTCAAAATAGTCCTGCCGTGGCTGGTCGTCAAATGGGTCTTTCTTGACGTATTTCAGTATCTCCGTAGCGGTTTTTGAATAATTCATAAAATACCCCCGTTTTCTGTAAATAAAAAAAAAGAGGCTACCAGAATAATCTGATAACCTCTTTAGGTCTACCTACGCCACTTGCGCAGGTGCTTGTTATTTGATTTTATTCGCTTTCGCCTGTTCTATACAGTAGTCCAGCAACACTTCAAGATTTGTGTTCTTTGATTTTCGCATTTTGTTGGCAAGCGTTTCGATTTCATGAATAGTTCCCGCATTTCCGTCATGGCAAATCGGAAACAGCTTACTGTAGAAAGATTCTTTCTCCTTGTCGGAGATTCTTTCTTTCATAAGCCCTACTTCTAGCATAACATCCTCTAGCGACGGGCTGTTGTAAATCGGACATATGTAATCGGCGAGTATGGATTTTCGGAACATCTCGCCGCGAATATAGCTCTCCCGTGTCTCCGGTGTGCAGTCATCCGTGTCCATGACGATGAATAGTTTGAAATTCTCAAGTCGCTTCTTAGAGCGGTTGTATTCTATGTCATAGGTGTCCGCAAAGGTTTTCAGACTTGAGAACTCCCTCTGCGCCAAAAACTTGTCCAGCACATTTATCTGTATGCTTTTCGCGCCGCGCTCTTTGCTGATTACTTCCAGCTTTAGCCTTAGGCTTGATTTCACATAGTCCGCAATGGCTTTTTCAGATTTGCCGTGAACGATAATGGCACAGCAAGAGCTTCGTGTTTGAAGTTTTCGTTTTGGATTGCGTTTAGCCAATGTCTACACCCGAACCCTTCACGTCATCGACAGACTGCAAACATGTGATGATGTCATCATAGTCAAGTCCATCTGCCATTGGAACACCGCCAAACGCACCCTTGAGGTAAAGCAAGCGCACATTGTTTTTCTTCTGTATGTCGTACTCATCCAAGCAGCACGCTTCTTTGTTACCCTCATAGTCAACATTGATAACGTAAACTGCTCGTTTCGGCAACATCTCCATCAGATATGTGTTGTGCGTCGTAATGATGAACTGTCCGGTGATTTTATCTTCCAAAGACGACAGAATGCTGCTCAGCAGTAAATCATGTATGCCTAATTCCAGCTCATCATACACGATGATTGAGCCATTGAGCGCCCCCAGTATTGCTCTGACGATTTTTATCACCTGCTGCGTACCAGCAGATTCTAAAGATGCCGGCACTGGACGTATCTTTTCGTTAATCAACTTGTTAAAATACAGCTGATATTGAACGCCTTTGTCTGTGTCTTTTCGCTCGTATTGCACGGACTTTACGTCCGCATAAGTCTGCGTAAAGAACACATTGAGAATCTTTTCGCTGACATCCAGCAAGTGTTCGTCTTTCTTAGCGATACTGCCGCTGCTCAGATCTGACAGCTTGTTAAGAATATGGTTTGGGCGAACTTCCATCTCAGATTTTGCGCCTTGCTCATGAAGCTGCATGTCGAAAACCATGTCGATAATATCAAAAACGTAGGACAAGTAGTTGTCTTTAATATACTGCTCGTTCTTTGCTTCTCGCTCGTTTTGCAGCAGTGCTAAGAGTGAGTGCTTGCCCCAATATTGATTGATTAGGTCAACAGCATTCTCGTTCACCTTCTTGTTGGCAAACAGGCGTGAGCAGAAATGCATCTCGATGTGGTCATCCATCTTGCGTAGCTCAAAAATGGTCTGACTGCGTTTACCGGTGAAATAGTACAGTCTTTCATAGCAAATTGTATCGGTGAAAGCCAGCTCATACACACCTCTATGTGTGCCAATCTGAAAACCGTACTCAACTTCGGTCGGCTCGTCACAGTCAATCATCCGATACGTGGACAGCTTTGCTTGCTGTGCGTGGGCACGCATAACCGCATCAGCTAAAATTTGCCGAATACCATCCGGCAAAGGCTCACCATTATCCTGTGTGATGTTCACAAGATGCCCAATTCTTTCCTTTTCGGAAAAGGTTAAGACGCTGTTGCGCAACAGCATAAAGCTACTGATAAAATTAGTTTTGCCGCTGCCGTTTTCTCCGTAGACAGCAGCCAATCTTTTCACTTGTTTTCTGGCAGCTGTGAAGTCAAATGTAACATCCGCCAAGGATTTGAAATTTTTTAATGTGACGTGCGTAAACATAGTCGCATCACTCCTTGTTATCTATACTTTACACCTCTACAGGCGTAAAGTCAAGGAAATCTGTGTCGAAACGTGTATTTTCCGTGCAAAATACACGGAAATTTTAGTCTAATGCGCTAAATTCAACCGCACAAGCACAAAAATAGGGCTACGGCGCTTCGCCATAACCCTTATTTTCATTCGTTGTTCTCTACCGAGTAGTCAAACCCAGCTGCATCCATTGCGTCATGCATCATTCCGATAATTAGTTGTTACCTGAAATGCTCTAATAGACGCACGCCGTTGCGCTCGGCAAGCTCTCTTGCAGAAGGTGTAAAGGCAGCCGTTGTAGCTACAACCGCTTCTGTACAGCCGTAATATCCCTTTGCGGCAACGATTTCCTGCACGGCAGACACGCCTACTGATTTTTTGTACCGCTTACACTGAATGCAAGACTTTTCTCCGTCTGGGTTTTTCATTATGATGTCCGCGCCATAATCACCCGAATCTGGGGTATACCTGATAAGCGTGTATCCGAGACGGCATAATTTTTCGCCCACATACCGCTCGTATTCTTTACCGGTTAACTGGTCAACCGGTACGGCGGGTACAGTTGATTTTCTGTTATCTTGCTTGGCGGCGGATTTGTTTCTGCATCCCGCACGCACGCAGAAGATGCAGAAGACGCAGAAGCCGCAGAAGATGATGATGAACGCAGAAACAAAAACAAAAACCAACATATCGGGGCTAGCCGCACACGCGCCGATTAGCCCAAAAACTGCAATTATGCAAAACAGCCACGAGCCACAACCGGCTTTCTTCATTCGGTTTTCCCGCTTTCTGCTGGGAACAAATCTGGATTGTCAGCATAAACCAAGCTAAGAATGTACTGCTGTAAGCTCATGCCGCGCGATGCCGCAATCTGTTTCCATGTCTCTTTTTCACCCTTGGGCACACGAAAAGCAATCTGGTCAAACTTAGCGTGATAGCGTGCGTCCGCCGCCTTTTTGCTTGCCCGTTCCGCAGGGCGAGCGGTTTCGCCATTCAGTTTTCTCTTTCTCTCGTCTGATTCTCTGCTCATGCTTATACCTCCTGTACTAAGAAGGATAACATACAGGTTAACCTTTGTCAAGGATACTTTTTTATTTTGCGAGAAATTTTCGGGTTTACCCGCCGTGGTCGCTGCGGCATAGTCCCCCACCGGTGCACACATGTTTGCACGCGAGATACGTCGAAATGCACAAATTTTATAACGGTTAACCCGTATATTTGTACATTTATTCTATATACATTGCAGGTTAACCGTGATATAATATAGACAGTTAAGAGAGAGGGACACAACAAAGAAAGCCCCTCTCAAATAACCAAAAAGAAAGAGAGCCAACACTCAAATTTGAGCAATGGCTCTCATAGAGAGGAGGTGAGTACATGCCACATCCCCTATATCCAACCGGCTATGGCTGGATGTGGTCAGACGGCGTAATCAGAGCGTCTGACTCATACTCCGAGTTGTAACCACGGATACCCGGCGCGGCGGGTGTAAAACATACCGCGCACAAGAAATAATTTGTATAGCTATTATAGCGAAAATTTAGGAGGTTGTCAAGGATGAAAATATACAATTACGCAAAAGCAGTGAAAGGGGATATCCGCGCATGGTTGGAGGAAAACCGCGACATGGACGAGTTGAAAGAATCATTGCAGGATGAATACACCTTCGAGGACACGGTTAATTGCTTGCATGACGGAGGTTCTTGAGGAAATCGCGGACGCATAACACTCTTGGTACTCATGGGTTCATCCATAAAGCCCATGTCCATCAATCAAATTTTAGGAGGTACTTATTATGAAAATGGACAACTTGATTAAGGAATACCGCCGTTACAAGCGCATCATTGATGAAGCAAAAGAAGAGCTGGACAAGCTCAAACCGCAGATTATCGCCGAAATGGGCGGTCTGGACACTGTAATCGGTGACGATTACAAGGTCATGTATCGCATCGTGCATTCTGCGCGTATCGATGCGGCGAAACTCCGGCGGGAGTATCCGGAGATTGCAGAAGAGGTCACGAAAGACGTTGAATCGAATCGGTTAACCATAAACTAAGCAACCGTGGTTCTCATGGGTTCATCCATAAAGCCCATGTCCATAAATCAATTTTAGGAGGTCAACTATTATGACGAATGAAAAGATAATAGCCGTATTGGAGACAGCGAAAGCTGAGATTGCATCCCCGCATACCTATGCACAGGTAGAGGAAACTATCGCGGCGTTACGAGCTGAAATCGCAGCCAAGAACGCAAAAGCGGCAGGAAAGCAAGACCTGTATAAGGCAATGCTGGCGGTTATCAAGAACGCAAAGAAGGAGTCTCCGTACAAAGAAGCGTTTCACGGCGCATGGATGGACAACGGAAAACAGTACGTTTGCGATGGGCGTATGCTTATCGAAAACGGCGGTACGCCGCTTGACCTGCCCACCTTGCCGGACGATGTATCGCGGATGAATGTACAACCCATCCTGAAAGCCAAAGCTGAAAAGGAATATCCGGATGTTCTGACTTGCCCGACAATCGCGGAGTTGAAATCCGGCATTGCGGAACAGAAAGCACAGGCAAAATTCCGGAAAGTCAAGATTAAATCAGTGGACTATCACTTTGGCGGCGGGCATCGTGCCAAGGCTGAGTTTCTGCAAGTCGCAGTTCAGGCAACCGGCAGTACCACGATTCACGCGGAAAACCGCAAGGCAGGACGAGAGAACGAGTATCAAGTCGGGGAACTTTGGTTTGAATCGGAGGACAGAACAATAAGAGTGCTGGTTCTGCCAATTCGAGAATATCACGACTCCACTTTCACGGGATTCACCTATAAAGATTAAGTCGAAACCGCCGTTATGGCGGTCTGGCAGAGATGACCTACTGCCACTGATGATGACAGGTCAACAGGAGGAAATGAAACATGGAATTCACAAAATCGGAAAACAGTAATGCCGCCATTCTGGACGGCAACAGCATTGCAAGATTCCTCACAGGCGGCGGGCTTGCCTGCACCTGTGTGAAGCAGGCAATTGCGCCGCAGAGCGCGGTATACGGCTTCGAGTGCAGCGACATATACTCGTACAAGCCAGCACTCGCAAAACGCCTTGTGCGGCTTGTGGGGACGCGCAGTCACGTACAAGCGCGGTTTATCGAGGATTGCTCATATGGCGATTTTGGCGTTGAGATTGAACGCAATCCGCGTGGCTCGGTGTACCTTGGTGACATCGTGCACGCAAGTTTTGGCTTGTCCGTGTCTCTCGGCGTAGGCATGACCGGCGAACCGGAAATGCTGGACATCGGCAATGCGCCGCATGTCCTCATTGCCGGTACGACAGGCAGCGGTAAATCCGTATTGCTCAACACCATTATCGCCGGTCTGGTCTATGAGAATGAGCCGCAGAGCTGCGAGCTGGTACTTATCGACCCAAAGCGCGTAGAGTTCGATGCTTGGGCGAACATCCCTCACCTGCGTTGTCCTATCGTGCAGGGCGCAGAGAACGCCGTACAGGCGCTTGAGAGCCTCGTAGATGAGATGGACTACCGTTATGAGCAGTTATCCTCTAAGGGCTTGAAAACTGCTGATGTGGCAGGTATGAGCCACATAGTCTGCGTCATTGACGAGCTAGCAGACCTCATGATGGTCAGCAAGAAATCAGTCGAAAGCAATATCGTCCGCATTGCCCAGCTCGGCAGAGCGGCGGGAATCCATCTCATAGTTGCGACACAGTCTCCACGCGCCGCAGTGGTCACCGGTCTTATCCGTGCCAACATGCCTTGCAAAATCGCATTGACCTGCAACGGCGTTCGGGAATCTATGATAGTTCTCGACCACGGCGGAGCGGAAAAGCTGCTGGGTGCCGGTGATGCACTTATCCGCCGCCCAGGTTCGGTCAACGAGACGAGATTCCAAGCGGCATTTACACCGGCGGGAGATATTGAAAAGCTGGTATCGTCCGTCAAGGCGAATTGCAAGCCCGCTGTGCATACAGTTCCGATGGAACGCCGCAAGGGCAGTGTGCTCAGATGGATTTTGACCGGAAAGTAAAAACGGAATATCGCAAAAGGGCAGGACTGCGTAACGGCGGTTCTGCTCTTCTTTATGCGCTTACCTCACTCTGCTGGCGGGAGCGCGAGACAAAGGGTGACGATGATGACGCAAAAACGCAGGGAGGGTAACGGATTATAGAATTATAGATTTTTTTCAAGGGTGATTTCAGTCTATAATTTCTATAAAATCTATAATTCTATAATTTCATGTTTTCAGCCTATTTTTATCGTCATCGTCACCCTTTAGCAAGACCGTAAAGCAATATGATATGAAAAACCATGTATTTAAGCGTTCCGCAAAGCATATCGCCATACAACAAAGGTGACGATACGCGAAAAATCATCGTCACCCTATCGTCATCGTCACCCTTTAGTCAACTAAAGTACCGTCACCGATGACGATGTTTTGCGTGTTATCGTCACCCTTTTTCAAAAGCCCCGACATGCAGATTTGCACGTCGGGTCATCGTCGTTTTGTCCGTTATTCCGTATCGCTTTTGTTCATATTTTCCGCTGGCGGGAGTGCTCCCTTGGCATTGCTGAGGTAGGTCTCGGCAAGCCGTTCTGCATCGCTGCCGGATACCTCTGCGCCAAGTGGCGTGTGTGCGGTGATGACAGTTTCCGTTTGGTCTCTCATGCCGTCATAGTTCTTTTGCCAAAAGATGCCTGTGACAGGATTGACCTTGCCGTCCTGCATAAGTCCCTCTCTGTATAAGGCGCAAAATTGCTGAACATTTTTGATGAAGTCGGTGCGTGCGGGGTTCGTAGTGCACCGATTCGCCCAATCCCATGCGGTACCTTTGTCGATTCCAATAGCGGCATATGCGGCTTGATTGCCAATCTTCATATCATACTTTGCGCAAGTATCGAGGTAGTGCATAAACCTTCTCTTCATCTCTTCAACATCGTTATAATCCAATTTCTCAGTCGGCATAAGCTCCATCGTGAACTGAATCATCCGGGTGTTGTACCCTTCCGGCAAATCGGGATTATGCCCTTGTACTATCGGACTGTTTTTCCTCGCTTTCTCCAAGTTCGCAGGGCTGCTCTTCTGATACCCTGCCGTCCGCCTTGGTTGCTTGTCCTTCCCTCTGCCCATTCGTCTACCCTCTTTCTAATTTCATGATTGCTTTTTCTATCGCGGTTTGCGCCCGTTCGACACAGCCCACTACGCCGCTCATGCGCTTCTCTACTTCGTCCGAGATGGCATCGTCCATGTATTCCTCAAGGTACTCACGCAACTCATATCCGCACAACGCCTCTACCCAGTTCAGCGCGTCCGCCAAATCCTCCACGAACTCATAATGTCCGTTGATGTATAATTTCATCATGCTACCCACTCACCTTCAATCGGGTCAAAGTGAATGTCCAATGCGGCATACAGCCGGAGAAGCGTTTCGGGACGCACGTTGTATCCCTGTCGTTCATACTTGTTAATATCAGAAGGGCAGGTATGCGCGAGATTGGCAAGTGCCTCACAGGTCAGCCCGCGACGCTTGCGAACGAAGGTCAGCCAACCCGTCAGCTCGGCGCGTGCTGCATCGTCCTTGCGGGCTGCCAGCGAGGTCTGCGTTACGGCGCACATGCGCTCCGCAGGGTCGAACCGTGTCGGCGTGATGATGTCATTCGGCGTTACGCCCAGCGCCGCACACAGGTCAGGCAACACGGAGCACTTGATAGTCGTGGCTCCGCGCTCCCAGCTCCGCAATGTGGACGGCGTGACACCTACCATGTCGTACAAGTCGAGCTGCGTCAGGTTCGCCGCTACGCGGTAGTATGTCAATCTGTAGCCCTGTGCCTCAGCTGTCGTCATCGTCATCGTCTTCCCCGTTGTCATCACTCAGAAAATCCCTCTCGTAGTCGTCCCATGTGTATTCTTCATCCTCATGTTCTTCCCTGACCTTGTCCAACAGGGCATGCAGATGTCGTGTCGATGCGCGGAACGACAGCTCCATCAGCTCCATCTCGTCCATATCGCCGGTGTGGTAAATCTCGGCATTGCCCTTGCCATGGTTGACCACCACCGAAAGTCCGGTGATGGTCTTGTCCTTATATACGGTCTGCAACATTGTCTCCCAGAATTCAGGGAACGGAAGGTACTTAATCTTTGCCATTGTCATTTCCTCCTAAGGTAATCAGTTCGGCATACGGCAGGGATTCCACCCACGAGCAGAAGTCGCGCCACTCGTCCAACTTGTGATTCCGGCGGGCATGGTACATGTTCCGCAGGACAGCGTAGTTAAGCTGGACAGTCCGCTTCTGATTGTAGCTGGACGGGAGAAGCTGGATGAGCTTCTTCATTAGGGCAAGGTCGTTTTCTCCAACCTTTGCCCCGTAAACATAATATTCGCAAAAAAAGCTGTCGCTCTTGGCGTGACCGTCATACGGGTTACACATTCCTCTGATGGCTGCATCCCAGCCGAATACCTCTGTGTTTGTAATCTCAATCATATTATACATCTCCTTCCGCTCTGTGTAACGACTTTTCTTCACTGAACCCATCAGGATAACGGGCACGGAGCTTATCAATGTTCAGCTGCATTACATCTTCGAGAGTGAATCCAAACGCCGTGCACAGCTCCGCAAGCATCCAAAGGCAGTCTCCGATTTCCTTCTTCAAGTGCTCGTCGCTAACCGCATGCCCCTGATATTCATTTCCTGTCATTGCTTATCCTCCCCATTCAGTTCCAGTGCCTTGTTCAGATACCAGATGGCTTTCTTGATGTCCTCTGCATTGTTCTTGCGGCGGTGTCTGTAAAGATACTTAAACGCATTGCAGATACAGAACTCATATACGGCATCTCTGCCCTGTGTTTCTGTCATAACGTCGATGCACTCAAATTTGCCGGTTTCATAATGGCTTGGGTGATTGACATTATCCGGTTCAAGTACCGGCTTTTTCGGTGTGCTGTCCACTATCCATTCCTCCTAATGTTGTCAATACGCGCTTTGATAGCGCGGACATGCGTGGTGGAAATACGTCTACGATTCATTCTATGACTGCATCATTTGCCCTGAATGCCAGACTCTGAAATACACCACTACTAACAGAGATGGATACCGGGAATACAAAAGTGATCCGAAAATCTGCGCCGCTTACACAACCAAAGAACTCTGTACCCATTCTAAGAATCATGTAAAGCCTGAATATGGCAGAAACCCAGCTACCACTTAATGTGTAGCCGGGTTTCTCGACAGACTGAAAGATCCTGCACCAGCAGGATCTTTGTTCTATGTATTAACATTTCTGATGCAGAGTTCGATACGTTGCAAATCGAAAATGGCGATCCATCCAATTACCAACGATTCCAACACCTTTTCCCATTGTCAGTGCCGCAACAACGGTTCCGATACCAAGTCCATCCAGATGTCCCAAGAAACACACCGTCATCACACCGGTAATCAGCAGACATGTTGCGTCAAAGCCAATCTTAATCTTCGGATAACTAATTTTCGTAATATCCTCCAGTTCTCGCGGAAACAAATCAGTCGGAACAATCGGCATCTGACAGCGATTAGACATCGCGATGCCAAAACAGATAATCAGATAGCTGAGAATAAAATAGACAATTCTCCAGCTCAATGCAGTCGGCAAAATGTCAATCCACAGCTCGTGAAAATCCAACAGTTCGCCGAAAATAAAGCCAACCACAAAGCTGAACAAATACGGCAATACAAATCGTTTTCTCATGATCATCAGGCTGAAGATCAATAATCCTTGGAACAAATATGTCCATGTACCCAAGGTTAAAAACGGCAACACTTCAGAAAATGCAAACGGCAAACTGGAAATCGCCGAAATGCCCGCACCAGAGTACAGCATCAAAACAACGCCGAATGCATCAATAAATACGGCGAAAATCAGCGCCAGCTCTCCGCGAATCAAAATCTTATTTTCTGTTGTCATATAAACAGACCTCTTTCTCTTGTGAAATTCTATCTGCTCTTACTGTATCGCAGGCAATCCAAAAGAACAAATGAATAGTTTAAATCAATAGATAGTTTTTATCTATGGTTCGTGATATACTATGATAGTACAGGAGGAAACGCAAATGAATTTAGATTATCTCCGATATTTTGTCAAGCTAGCAGAAATCCAGCACTACACGCGAGCTGCTGAACAGCTATGCATTTCTCAGCCCAGTTTAAGTCATGCCATCCGGCAATTAGAGACGGAACTCGGTGTGCCGCTATTTGAAAAGACCGGCCGCAATACGACATTGACTCGATTTGGCGCAGATTTTTTATCCTGCGCACAGCGAACACTGTCTACCTTGGACGATGGGGTAACCGCTCTGCAAAAAAGTGCACGAGGCGAAGGTTTTATCCGCCTCGGATTTTTGCGTGTTCTTGGCATCAGCTATATTCCCCAGCTTGCCGCACAATTCCTAGCTGCCAATCCAAACAGGCAAATTCAATTTGATTTCCATAGTGACCGCACACAAGCATTGTTAAATGGATTATCCGAGCAAATGTATGATTTGGTATTTTGTTCTAAGCCTGCACCGGAAATGCATATGACTGCGGTTCCGGTCACACAGCAAGACCTTGTACTCATTGTTCCGCCCAATCATCCACTTTCTCATCTGCACAGCATTGATCTTTCTGAAGCCCTGCCATATCCGATGATTTATTTTGCCAAAGGTTCCGGCCTGCGCGAAGTTGTCGATGATTTGTTCGTTTCCTTCGGGGCAGCACCGCATATTGTGCTGGAAACCGAAGAAGATCAAGTCATTGCCGGTCTTGTCGCACAGGGATTTGGCATTGCCGTTGTCCCATATATGGATTTGCTGCTCAAGCTAGACCTATGTATTTTAAAAATCAGTGCACCACCATATAAACGGGAATTTTTTATGGTTCACAATACGGATGTGTTTCTCCCACCTGTCATCGAGGACTTCCGCCAGTTTGTCTTCACGCATGGCAGAAATCCCACCGATCACACAAAGTATCTATAATTCTATAGATATAATTTATTATGTATGATTTTTCCATATATTTATCGTTTTAACTTTTAGTTAACAAATTTCCAGCACTTTGATCTTGAACATTTGCTTTTTATCCAACAGTTTTATGCATATCGCAATTGAATTATCTTATCAAAATACAGTATAATATTTACTATACATTATCTTCTAATCGAAGTAAATTAAAATATATACTATATCTGGAGGGAATTTATGCGGTCTGTTTTTCAGATTTTTCGGCGGGATCTCCGCCGTTTGCTGCACAATCCAGCGGCAGCACTTGTCATGGCAGGTGTGTGTCTTTTGCCATCACTCTATGCATGGTTTAATATTGCAGCCAATATGGATCCCTATGGTAATACCGAAGGCATCAAAGTGGCGGTTGCCAACAATGACACCGGAGCCGATACTGATATCCTATCACTCAATGCAGGCGATGAAATCATAAAAAAGCTAAAAGATAACCATCAGCTTGGTTGGACATTCGTTGACACCAAAGACGCCAAGGAGGGCGTGAAATCCGGTGAATACTACGCGGCGATCGTCATTCCGGAGGATTTCAGTGAATCGCTGGTCAGCATCCTATCCGGAAAGCTGGAACAGCCAGAGCTCGATTATTATATCAATGAAAAGAAAAATGCCATTGCGCCAAAAATCACAGACACTGGTGCGACAACGATTCAACAGGAAATCAACGACACCTTTTCCGCTGTAGCCTCAGAGTCGATCTCGGAGATTATTCGTTCTTCTGTCTCCAGTCTTACCAGCGACTTAAACAGCACCAATCAAGATTTGACCGATTCTATTTCCGATGTGCAAAACAATCTGTCGCAATATCAGACGGCTGTGCAAAATTTTCAACACACAGTAGACCAGTCTAATTCCGTCATTGACGATACGATTAAAACATTAGATCAAGTGGATCAAACGGCACAGTCCGGTTCCAATGCACTTTCCAATGTTTCCTCACAGCTTTCAAAAAGTCGGTCTGCACTCGGCAGTTTTTCTGGACAGATCTCTGAAAATCTATCTAATGGAGAGACACAATTCAATAACATATCCCTTTCCGCCTCTTCTAAACTTGGCATTTTCGAAACCAATGCGAACGAAGTACTGACGACGGTGGGAAATGGCATTGACTCCGTTACAGCACTCAATCAGAAAAATGCGCAAATCATCAACGATTTATACGCGCTGCATCAAAGCATTCAAAATGATTCTTCTCTGTCCAACGCGATTACCGAACAAATCCAGAAATTACAGACGCAAAGTGCCTCCCTGCAAGAGCTGTTAGATTCATTAAATTCCGGAAATTCTGCAATGAAAGAAGCCGTCAGCACGGCAAAAAACGCACGAACCTCTTTGGAGCAGATTGCATCTAACGGAAAATCCTCCTTGCAGACCTCACGTGACAAACTAAATGCCCAAGTTTTTCCGCAAATCAACCAATCGCTGGACGGTCTTTCTACGGTAAATGGCGATTTGACCGCCGCACTGTCTGGCATTCCGTCAACAACCAAGCAAGTAAAGCAGATGTTGACGCAGCTCAAAACAACGATGAATGACAGCGCAGACATGCTAAGTCAGGCGGGTCAAACTCTCGGCACGTTAAATGAAAAGTTAGGAACGATCTCTACCGACTTGCAGTCTCTGCAAAGCTCAAACGCCTATCAACAGTTGCTTTCACTCGAAGGCATTGACGCCGATGCCGTTTCTGATTTCATGTCTTCTCCGGTCTCTATCAAATCAGATGTACAGTACGATGTAGAGAACTATGGCTCCGGTATGACACCGTTTTATACCAACCTTGCCCTCTGGGTTGGCGGCTTAATCCTCGTGTCCATTCTTAAGCAAGAAGTAGATACCAGCGGATTGCGCAGACGCTTTACACCAACGCAGGGTTATTTTGGCCGCTGGCTTCTATTCATTGTCGCCGGACTAATTCAAAGTGTCATTGTCTGCGCCGGTGATCTTATCCTGCTAAAAGTACAGTGTGTGCATCCGATTGCCTTTATTTTTGCCGGTGTTGTCTGCTCATTTGTATACGTCAATATCATTTATGCCCTTGCATCAACATTCAAACACATTGGCAAAGCAGTCGCCGTTGTCTTAATTATCTTGCAGATCCCCGGTTCTTCCGGCACCTATCCAATTGAAATGATGCCGGAATTCTTCCGAAAATTGCATCCGCTCTTTCCATTTACTTATGGCATCAACGCCATGCGCGAATGCATTGCCGGATTTTATGGTCATCTCTATATCAAAAATCTGCTCTTCCTGTCCGTCTTTGTCGTATTGTCTCTGTTTATCGGGTTGATTTTGCGCCCACTGTTGCAAAATCTCAACCATTTGTTCGACAAACGATTAGCCATCACGGAATTGATGCTTTGCGAAACTGACACAGCGGAATATCAGCGCCCGCAGCTTCGCATGTTAATCCGCACACTGGCTCGTGACGAAGCGGCGAAACAAAAGTATTTGGAACGTTCCGTAAACTTCGAACAAAACTACTCAAAGCGCATCAAATACGGCTTCTTATGCATGTTAATCATCCCATTGATCTTTTTGATTTTGATGTTTAGTTTGGATTCCAAACTGGTCTTTTTGATCTTGTGGATTGTTTCTCTGATTGCTTTGTCTCTATATCTCATTGTCGTAGAATACATTCACGACAGAATCCAACGACAAGCCGATCTCAACGGATTGACATCGGATGAACTGATGCAGGCAATAAAGGAGAACAAGAACAGATGAAAAATATATGGCAAATATTCAAACGAGACATCTTGCGCATTCGTCAGAATGTCATTGCTATGATTGTGATCATGGGTATTACCGTCGTCCCTTGTCTGTACGCATGGTTTAACATCGCAGGCAGTTGGGATCCATATTCCAACACAGGCAATCTAAAAGTAGCTGTTGCCAGTGTAGACGATGGCTATGAAGGCAGTTTGATTCCGATCCGCCTCAATCTCGGTGATCAAGTCTTGTCCTCTCTGCGTGAAAATACACAGATGGATTGGGTGTTCACCAGCGAAGAAAATGCGGTATCCGGTGTACAATCCGGCGAATACTATGCTGCTATTGTGATTCCAAAGGATTTCAGCAGCAAGATGATGAGTATCTTCTCCGAAGATATTCAAAAGCCAAAAATTATTTACTATTCCAACGCCAAAGAAAATGCCATCGCACCGAAGGTCACAGCCAAGGGTGCTTCTGCCATCCAAAAGCAAATCAATCAAACCTTTATTGAAACTGTTTCCGATACCGCTTTAACGGCCTTGCAGTCGGTTTCAAACATGGCAAAGGCGACGGGTTCCGAGTCTATCGCAGACAATTTGTCTAAAAATCTTAATCAAATGGCAACTGATTTGTCTTCTGCGAGCGCGACCATGCAGTCGTTTTCCAATCTGACAGCCTCTGCACAGCAGCTGCTCACAGCCACTTCTGATTCTCTGGATCAAGCAAAATCACAAACCTCCAGCGGAAAAAAGACACTAAACGATACAAAAAAAACATTTTCTCATTTGGATAGTGCATTGGACGGAGCAACTGACAGCATCAATTCCGCTCTTAGTTCGAGTGCAGACTTCTATACGCAGGTTTCTAATACATTAGACACTGCCTTTGATACGCAATCCAAGGATGCTTCTGCTGTTGCAGATACTCTCAATACGCTCGCCGGGAAAATAGACAACGTTATCAGTGCCTATACTTCTCTGCGCGATTCTATTTCTTCGATTGGCACTGATCATCCGGAATTGGCTTCTCTGACCGAACCGATTGTCGCTAAGTTAAACAGCTCTATCACGACACAGACTGATTTGCGCGACAAACTCAACAGCACGGCAACTTCTCTGAAAAATTCTACAACAGATCTGAAGACCGCGAAATCTGAACTGGATGCACTTGTCAATCAGAGCGCAAAAGATGTCAAGCAGGTACAGGCAGACTATGAATCCAATTTACAAGATTCTCTCAACAATCTTTCTTCGTCCGTCTCGGATGTTGAGAGTAATCTCGGCGATCTCATGTCCCAAATCGGTGAAGGCATAGATGGCGTCTCTTCTCTGGCAAAATCCGCCAATTCCGATCTGACACAAATTCAATCTGCTCTGACAAATTCCAGCAGTTTGTTGTCAGACGCAGCCAAAAAGCTTACGGACACCTCTGCCGCGCTGGACGAAATGAAGCAGAGTGGCAACTATTCTGAATTACAGACGCTTCTCAGCGATAACAAAGAGGCGCTTACATCATTCCTCGCTACACCGGTTTCCTTGAAAACCCATCAAGTGTACAAAATTGACAACTACGGTTCTTCGATGGCACCGTTTTATTCCACACTCTCTATCTGGATTGGCGGCATTGTTCTCGTCGCCATGTTAAAAGTAACGGTATCGAAAAAGTGTCTTGAAGGCCTGCACCGTGTCAAAACTCATCAGATTTATCTAGGACGATATATCATTTTTTTGCTCGTCGGTCTCATGCAAAGCACCCTGATTACAGCCGGTGATTTGTGGTACTTAGGGATTCAATGCGAGCATCCGTTCCTATTTCTGTTTGCCTGCTGGTTCTCCAGTATCGTGTATGTCAATATCATCTACACGCTGACGGTATCCTTTGGAGACATCGGCAAAGCTGCCAGTGTCGTCCTGCTCGTTGTACAGGTAGCTGGCTCCGGCGGAACATTCCCGATTGAAGTTGCACCGAAGTTCTTCCAAGCCGTCTATCCGCTGCTTCCATTCGTTCACAGCATGGCAGCCATGCGCGAGACTATCGGCGGCATGTACGGCATGACCTATTGGATTGAACTGGGCAAGCTGGGCATTTTCCTAATCCTCTCTCTTGTCGTTGGTCTGCTGCTGCGCAAACCAATTATTCGACTCAACGATGCTTTTACAGAAAAGCTGGAAGAAACAAAAATCATGTAACGCAAAAGCCGCCGTATTCACACGCTGTGAATACGGCGGCTGCTTTATTGGAAATACAAAGAGAGATTACAGGAACGGGCGAGTGGTATCAGCACCCATCTTGATTACGTCTTCTGCGTTCATCTGCCAGTATTCCGGACGGAACAGCTCCAAGCAAGCCGGACCATCGTAGCCTACTGCCTGAACAGCATCGGCAACTTCCTGTACCGGAATAGCGCCCAGACCCGGCATCAGGCGATGGCAGTGGTCGAGGATACCAAGCGGCAGGTCTTCGCAGTCATTGATATGGAAGACAAACAGCTTCTCTTTCGGAATCTTCTTGATGTACTCAACATCTGCGCACTTATCATGCAGATAGACATTGATGCAGTCTACAGTCAGGCCAACGCTGTCGCGGTTGACCGCCTGCACGATTTCCAGTGCCTGACGCACGCTGTTGCAGCACCATTTCTTATCACCAATCGGCTCAAAGGACAGCTTGACGCCATACGGTTCTGCGATGTCTGCGAGCTGGTTCAGCACCTTTACAGAGTCATCAAAGACTTCCTTTTCATTCTTGGTGCAAATCTCCGGTGTCACGGTCGGAACAACGATGATATATGGGTTGCCAATCTGCTGTGCAATTTCACAGCCAAAGGTGAACAATTCAACCAGTTCTTTCCACTCCTGCTCGTTGCAGAAATTAATATTCTCGATGGAGTTAAATGCGAACGGCTTCAAATGGCTCTTGGCAAAGAATGCCTTGAGATCTTCAACCGTGTGCGTCTTGAGATAATCCTTGAGCATATCCAGACGCAGCTCGATATAGTCGTAGCCATACTTTTCGCAAAGCTCCAGATCTTTTTCTACCGTGGAATTTTCCTTACAGGTAGCTTCGTTATAGCCAAGTTTTAACATGGATGAAATCTCCTCTCTTACATTTCGCCGCGTGCTTCACGCTCTGCCAGATCCTTCATGATCTTCGGATAAATCTTATCCAGCTTGTAGAATACCAGAACAATGATTGCAACAATCCAAACGAGAATCGGTCCAAACTTGAAGATCGTGGTAATCATGCTGACTGCGGAATCCGGCTGTACTGCGCCGCCTGCCGTCGAGCTGAGGAAGCCTGCGCCCTCCAGCATCAACGTCATAACAGCACTCGTGATACCGGTGCCAATCTTGAAGCCCATCGAACCGGCACCAAATACCAAGCTTTCCTGACGAAGATGGCTCTTCCACTGACCATACTCTACGACATCGCCCATCATACCGAAAACAACCGAGGTAAGCGGAGCCTGACCGAGAGAGCGGATAATTGTCATAGCAAGCAGCCAACCAACATTGGTCGGATTTACCATAATCAGTGCATGTGCGACAACGACTACAATACAGCCAAACAGGGACAGATCGCGCTTGTTGAACTTTTTCAGCAGCATCGGACAAGCAATCGCACCGACAATCAGAGCAATAATCTCCGATGTATAGATGACACTATAAATGTTATCATTACCCAGTACATACTTGCAGTAATATGGCAGATCGGTACCAATGATGGTGGTATGTACACAGGTAACGGTCCAGAGAATCAGAGTTGCCCAGAAATACGGGTTGCTCAGCAGTGCCTTGATCTGGCGCCCAGCACCGATCTTTTCCTTGTGTGTTGTTTTCTGCTCCAGATTTACTGTTTCTTTACAGTTAAAGAAGCAGATAAACAGAAGAATAACAGCGATAACACACCAGATACTCATGGTCTTGATCCATGCAGCCTGGTCATTGCCCATCAGCTTTACAACCGGCAGAGTAAAGGTTACAGAAATAATCTTGCCAATCGGAGACAGCGCCATACGGAAGATGGACAGCAAGTCACGCTCATGGGAAGAACGGGTCATCATGGTAGACAGAGTGCCATACGGAACATTAATTGCAGTATAGCAAACCGTGGTACACAGGTTATAGGTGATAAAGATATACCAGAACTGAATGGTATTATTGCTCTGCGGCACGCAGAACATCGAAACAGCAAATACTGCATACGGGATAGCCATCCACAAAATCCACGGACGAGCTTTACCCCATTTTGTCTTTGTCTTGCTGACGATAACGCCCATGACAACGTCCGAAAAGCCGTCAAATACACGGGAAACCAGCATAGCAAGACCAACAGTTGCTACGGCCACACCTGCATAGTCTGTATAAAACAGTGTCAACAGAGCGGTAATCATACCAAATACTACATTGCAGGCGGTGTCGCCCAAGCCATATGAAATGCGGACACGCAAGTTCAATCCGCTAGTTTTCGTTTCATTCATATTAAGTCCTTTCTCTTTCCTGCTGTACAGCTCGTACCACATCCGCCAGCACCTGTGCTGTCTGCGGTCCCAGTGTGCTAGTATCGATGCACAGATGGTAGTTGGAAGGTTTTCCCCACTCCTGACCGGTGTGGTATTTATAATAAGCTGCACGGCGGCGATCCATCTTAACCGTCTCCGTTACCGGATTCTGATCCGGATGGAATTTCTTGATATTTTCCATACGCGCCTTCATACGCGAATACAGGAAAATACTATAGCGATTCGGATTGTCTTGTAAAACGTAATCTGCGCAGCGTCCAACAATCACGCAAGGCCTCTGTGCAAGCTCTAAAATCGTCTGAGATTGTAAAATAAACATGCGGTCATCGGAATCGGAAACAACGCCAAGACCTCCAAGACCAAATGGAAGTGGATTTTTAGACTGATTTTCCATTTCATTCAGACGATCCTTGTCTAAATTGTGCTGACGCGCAGTCATTTCTACGATTTCACTGTCATAAAAAGGCACATTCAGCAAAGCAGCCAGTCTTTTCCCTATATCATGGCCACCAGTGCCGTACTCGCGGCTAATAGTAATAACCATATCCTGTTTTTTCATATCTCTTCTCCTTTTAGAAGCGACCCGGATAGAGAAATAACTCTATCCAGGTCAGTTGCTTTTCAGCCAATCTCGTCCAGCTTAATCGGGCGGCCTTCCTTCAGGGACTTCGCAGCAGCCATTGCGATCTTAACCGGCTGAATGCCGTCAAAACCATTGACCGGTGTCTCAGTATCATTGAGAACAGCCTCTGCAAAAGCCTTTGCTTCAGCAATAAATGCGTTGTTGTAGCGCTCTAAGAAGAACCAAGTCGGCTTTGCGACTTCTACGCCTTCTGCGCTGGAAATCATTGCGGTATCATTCAGGTCATTGGATACCTGTACGCAGCCCTTGTCGCAATGTACCTCGGTGCGCTGATCGTAGCCATAATGAGCGGCACGGCTGTTGTCGATAACACCCAGTGCGCCGTTCTCAAACTTCATCATAACAATTGCGGTGTCTACATCGTCATACTTGTCGTAGCCCGCGCCGGACAGTGCTGCACCGTAAGCAGTAACCTCAGTCACTTCGCTGCCTGCCAGATAGCGAACCATATCGAAATCATGAATGGTCATATCCATGAAGATGCCGCCGGAAACCTTGATGTAATCCATAGACTGATGGTCTGGGTCACGAGAAGTTACCTTAACAATGTTCGGCTTGCCCAGTCTGCCGGAAGCAACGGTATCACGAACCATCTTGTGGTTGTGGTCAAAGCGGCGAACAAAGCCTACCTGCAGCTTTACGCCAGCTTCCTTCACAGCATCCAGAGCTTCCTGAATCTTGTCCAGATTGGTGTCAATCGGCTTCTCGCAGAATGCATGCTTGCCAGCCTTTGCTGCGCGAATGATGAACTCTGCGTGGGTGTTGGTAGAGGAACAAATGAACACTGCATCAATGGTCGGATCAGAGAAGATCTTTTCCGGATCATCATAGCATTTTTCAATACCCATATCTGCTGCCCATGCACGGGTTGCATCGTTCATGAACGGATCTGCTACTGCATACAGCTCTGCTTCCGGAACAGAATGTGCCAGATTTTCACCATGCAGCTTGCCAATGCGGCCAGCACCCAGAAGACCAATTCGTACCTTTTTCATAAGAAATCTCTCCTTCTCTTTTGACTCTATGATCGGATGCGATCATACTGTTTTCATTTTCAGCACGCGAGATTATATTGCAAAATGCAATTTATTTTTCTTGCCTGCCTTGTTCTTTACTATGCTTTTATTATACGGGATTTTCAAAAAAATCGTTATCCGATTATTGTGTGAAAAGTGTCTATATTTCCGAGATTTTTCGGGATTTTTTTGTGTCTATTACAGATTATTGCTATTTCGTTCTGAGTTCCTGTAAATCGCCCAGATATTTTTTGCAATCTTTTCAGCGCAACATCCTACTATTTTCGCAAAAAGCAAGCAAAAAATCAATATTTAACAAATATATTCACAAAATATCACCATATATTTTTTGCTTTCCTTCTCTATTTTTTCCTCATCACCACAAGAATCAGATAGTTTTGTTCGTATCTCATGTATATCATTCCTGTATTGCATGTATTTTGTTCTATTTTACCCGTATTTTTCATGAAATCAGCTGATAATTCGCATCTCATTTGCGCACTACGATTGTATCGCAGCGTATTTTTTCGCAAGATGTTGAAAGTTCCATGAACCGGACTGTGCTACAATAAATAAAACGAGAGAAAGGAGCTATGGTATGAATTCCGCTCATTTTTTATCTACCCATTTGCACAGTGATAAAATTCCGCAGTTTTGCGGCAGTCACTTAATCACAGAAGAGCATAGCAGCAAGCACGCCGTGCTCCCTCATACGCACGAGAATTTTCTCGAACTATATTATGTGTACAGCGGCGAAGATCGCTACATGGTTAACAATCAGTTTTACGATGTCAAAGAAGGGGACATTGTCATCTGCAATGCCGGTGTCCTGCATGGAGAAGATCCGAACGAATCGCGACACTGCCGCTCTTACAGTATCGCAATTTCCAATGTTGCCTTTTTAGGACTTGCTGAAAATCAACTGTGTGATGCGCAAACAGAACCCGTGCTTTCCTGCGGTATGCTGACGCCGCAGGTCGGCGAAATCTTTCATCTGATTTATTTGCTGTCCTACGACAAAAAGAATCTCAATGAGACCTGCAACAGCTTGGCGCTGTCTCTTCTCTTATTGACCTATGAAATGCTGCTCAGCCGCAGCCGACACGCTGTCATTCGACCGCGCTCCTCCGCTTCTGCGACCGCCGATCGCATCCAGCAGTTCTTAGATTCCCATTATCGTGAGCCGATTACGCTGACTGTTGTCAGTAAATCGCTACATATAAACCCATACTATTTATCCCATGTATTCAAAAATGAATTTGGTGTCCCTCCGATGCAGTATGTCATGAAGCGGCGCATCGGCGAAGCACAGAGTCTGCTGGCTGACAGCAGTGCTTCGATTGGTGATATTGCGGATCATTTAGGATTCAGCAGCATCTGTCATCTGAATACCATGTTCAATAAATACGTCGGAATGCCGCCCGGAAAATATCGGCAATCACGCAGAAATATGCAGGAATAATCAAAAAAAGCTGTTCATCTATTTGGATGAACAGCTTTTTTGATGCCTCACATGAGAGAAAAGGAATGCAGGCAGTGTCAATGGAGACACTGCCTGCAAACCGATTAAGAATGTATAGGAAATATTCAGAGAGACGCTTTTCGTGCAATCGCCTTTTCAGCTGCTGCGACAATATCTGCTGCCAGCAGATGATACTGCTCCATCAGATAGTCCTGCGGACCTACCTGACCGAACTGCTCCTGAATGCCGATTCGCTCCAGCGGAACCAAGCACTGATCGGTCAGCACATTGGATACAGCAGAGCCCAGACCACAAGAAACCTGATGGTTTTCTGCTGTTACAATTGCGCCGGTTTCCTTTGCAGCCTTGAGAATCAGCTCTACATCCAGCGGCTTCCACGTGTGCATATCAATCACGCGAGCAGAAACGCCCTTTGCAGCGAGCTGTTCTTCTGCCTTGAGTGCCTCATCAACCAGAATGCCCGATGCAATAATGGTGACATCTGTACCATCTCTCAAGGTAACACCCTTACCGATTTCAAAATCGGAGCCGTCTGCGTATACCGTGGTAAAGCCCTTACGAATCAGGCGCATATAGCTCAGCCCCGGCTCCTTTGCCAACTTTTTGGTCAGTGCATTGGTCTGCGCATAATCGCAGGAATCAATAACAATGGAATCCGGCACAGACATGTACAGCGCACAGTCTTCAAACGGCATATGCGTTGCACCATTGAATGCAGCGCACACACCAGGGTCAGATCCGATGACATGTACTGGAAGCTTAGAATAACCGGCAGCCAGGAACGCCTGATCAAACATGCGGCGTGCAGCAAAGCAGCCGAACGAGTGAATAAACACATCCAGACCGGTAGCCGCCATACCAGCAGCTACGCCCATCGCGTTCTGCTCGGCAATGCCTGCGTTAAATGTCTGTCCCGGGAAAGCCTTCAGCAGCTTTCCGGTATTGATGCAGCCCATCAGGTCGCAATCAATATGAATGAGATCTTTATTTGTTTCCATCATTTCCAGCATAGCAGAAACATAACCATCGCGGTTTGCGCGGCTGTCCTTCTCATGCTTTCCAATCAAAGTATAGCTCATTGGTACGTTCCTCCTTACTGTTCTGCCTTAATGGCAGCAAGCTGTGCTTCCGATGCAGCGATTGCTTCATCCCACTGTTCCTTTGTCGGCTGGGAAGAATGTGCGCCGGACGGCTCTGCAAAGGTTGCGCCCTTGCCCTTGATGGTGTTGAGAATCAAGCAAGTCGGCTGTCCCTTTACCGTGTATGCTTCTGCAATGGCATCGGAAATCTGCTCGACATCATTGCCATCCTTGACATCAATAACATGCCAACCAAACGCATCGAACTTCGCGCCGATGCCCTTGCCGTGGCTCATGACATCTGCAACCGCACCATCCAGCTGACGCTTGTTGTTATCAACAAGGCATACCAGATTGTCGAGCTTGTAATGAGCGGCAAACTGTGCTGCCTCCCAGATCTCGCCCTCATCGCACTCGCCGTCGCCGACAGCTACGAATACATGATTGGTGTGTCCCTTTACCTTGCTGCCTAGTGCTGCACCGACAGCTTCACTCATACCCTGACCCAAAGAGCCGGTCGTCAGATCGACGCCAACCGTCTTGCGGCGGTCGGTATGAGACGGGAAATCCGTTCCCGGCTGGTTCAGTGTATACGCGGATTCCATTGGATAATATCCCTTGAGTCCGAGTGTTGCGTACATAACCGGGCCGCCATGTCCCTTGGACAGTACAAACCAGTCGCGGTCATCCCAACGCGGATTTTTCGGGTCAATCTTCATCACATCGCCGTACAGCACAGCCATAGCATCTGCCATAGACATCGAGCCGCCGACATGGCCAAAGCCGCGCGAACCGATGATCTTCAAGGTTTCCAGACGAATCTCCGCTGCAAACACACGCAGATCATGCAATTTTTGCTTGTTCATAGTGTTCTCCTGTCTTTGTCTTGAATTATTTGTCCAACTGTTCCTCATAAGCTTCGAGAATCATCTCTGCCAGCTTGACGGCACCCGTGCAGTCTGCCGCTGTAGCACTCTGCGATTGCTCTCCCGCCTGTACTTCATTGACAAACTGCTGTAACTCCTGATAGTATGCTTCGCCCCAGCGGTCAAGATAATGATCGATGCATTCGTGCACCTCTCCCTGACCGGTGAACTGTGTCACCCGTGCTCTGCGCGGCGATTCACAGATACGAAGCGTACCCTTTGTGCCGATAATTTCGCTCTCTACATGAGATCCATGCGGTGCCGTGCGTCCGCAGTAGAAAAAGGCTGCCGCGTTGTTGTCGAACTTGACGAGGGAAAATCCATTGTCTACATCATGATTTTTTGCAAAGCCATCGAATACATAAGCGCCGCCGCAGGCAAACGCCTGTTTGGGTTCTGCGCCAAGCAGCCAGCGCGCCAGATCATAGTCGTGCACGCCCATATCGACAAACCATTTGCCGTTGGCCTCTGCCCGCGCCACTTGTGCTTCACCCTGCCAGATTGGGTCTAAGCTGTAGCCACGGAAGAAGATCGGTGCGCCAATCTCCCCTGCTTCAATTCGGCGTTTGGCATCCGCATACGATGCGTCAAACCGCCGCATAAATCCAACTGCAAATATTTTTCCGTTCTGTGCTGCCAAGCGTTCGATTTCTGCACATTCTGCCGCATTCATTCCTGTCGGCTTCTCAATAAAGATGTGCAGACCCTTCTCGACTGCCATGCGAACATGCTCCAAATGTACATTGGTTGGCGAGATAATTGCCACTGCATCCAGCTGTGCCTTGTCCAGCATTTCTGCAAAATCCGTATAGGTCTCCGGTGTTTCCCAATCGCGCCGCACTTCATCCAGCTTGGACTGGGTGCGTGTGCACACAGCTGCCAGCTGTGCATTCGGAATCCGATACATCAAATTTTCTGCATGAACCTTACCCAGCGGTCCAAGACCGACTAAACCAACGCGAACCTTTTTCATCTCAATCTCCTTAGTCGATGCGAGCGATAGCCTTTGCCAGCTTTTTCTTCATCTCAATGTTGCCCTGACGAGCGATCATGATGCGCTGAGCCTGTGGAGAGCCTGCACCGTGCATGGACTCCGGCAGATAACCAACAGCTGCGGTACCCATCGTCATGTTTTCAATCAGGCGCAGAACACGCATACGATCCTCTGTCGGAACAGAAGCAACGCCCTTCAGATACTTTTCGATGTAATCATGCGTCTCCGGATTGCGATAATCTGCCTCAGATGGCTGCGTTACCATCAGGCCGCCAGCCAGATCCTGTGCCAGACGCGCAATGTCATACGGGAAACGGGTGACGTTCTGCTTGCAGACGTTAGCCAGCAGCAAATCAATCAGATAGTTGCCGGACTTTGTTGGTGCACCCTGAGAGGAACATGCAATGCCGCAGGCATACAATGTTTCGTTCAGATGCGTCATCTCAATGATCTTGTCCTTGACATGAGATGCCTTCGCGCAGCCTGCCATCTCAACTGCCAGCTGCGTAGCGCCAATCAGAACATCGCCTACGCCAACCTTGCAGCCGCCGTAAGACTGACGATGATAACCAGCGAAACGCTCTACCATCATACCGGCGAATGCGGTCTCGCCATTCAGGAAGATCATATCATTCGGGATAAATACGCGGTCAAAGATAACCAGTACTTCGTGTCCGCCGTACTGCTTGTTGCCGACATCAATATCGTTGTACTCTTCGGTCTTACGTGTATCGCAGGACTGACGACCCAGAATCAGCGTGATGCCTTCTGCATCGGTCGGGCACGCGAAGGAAATCGCATAATCTTCATCGCCCTCACGCATCGAAATAGTCGGCATAACCAGAACATAATGGCTGTTCAGATAACCGGTCTGATGTGCCTTTGCACCGGTAACGTATACACCGTCCGGCGTGCGCTCTACGACATGCAGGAACAGATCCGGATCAGCCTGCTTGGACGGAGACAGTCCACGGTCACCCTTTACGTCGGTCATTGCGCCGTCTACTGCCAAATCTTCGTCCTGAACCATCGTCCAGAACTTCTTAAAGTTCTCATGATACTTGGTGCCACATGCTTCATCGGTCTCATAGGTGGTAGAATAAACAGCATTTGCTGCGTCCATACCTACACAGCGCTGGAAGCAAGCTGCGGTCTTCTGACCAAGCAGACGCTGCATCTTTACCTTCTTAATCAGGTCATCGGTGGACTGATGCAGATGGGTAAAACGGTTTACCTTCTTGCCGGTCAGATTCGAAGTTGCTGTCATCAGATCTTCGTACTGCGGATCCTCTGCCAGCTCATAGGTTGCTGCAAACGAATTCAGGGACGGACGAACAATCGGATCGTCCACAACATTTTCTACTCGCTTGCCGAAGCGATACAGCTTCAAGTGCAGCTTGCGCAGAGATTCGATGTACTGTTCTTTGGTCATCATAATAGATTCCTTCTTTCTGCTCTTTACTATCGTATTTATGTTTTACACTTCCAGCGTTTCGCCGAAGCGCTTTGCATACTCTTCTGCCAGCTCTGCACGGAACTTCGGATGTGCAATGGCAATCAGACGCTTTGCACGCTCGCGCAGAGTTTGTCCGCGCAGCTGTGCCACGCCGTACTCTGTTACAATGTAATTGACATCACAGCGGCTTGTGGTAACCGGACCTCCGGTAGTAATAGTCGTAACAATCTTAGATTCCGATTCATCCTTTGTCGTGGAATGCAGAGCGATAATCGAACGGCCTCCCTTGGACAGGTTTGCACCGCGTACAAAGTCCATCTGACCACCGATACCGGAAATCTGCTTTAGACCGATTGCTTCTGCACATACCTGACCCTGCAGGTCAACCTGTACACAGGAGTTGATGGAAACCACGTTGTTATTCTGCGAAATAATCGCCGGATTATTGCAGACATCAACCGGCATCATCTGAATCATTGGATTGTTATTCACAAAATCATACAGCTTGCGGCTACCCATCAGGAAGGTGACACAGGCACGGCCGACATCGCGCTGCTTGCGCGAACCATTGATAACGCCCTTCTCAAACAACGGCAGCACGCCGTCCGAGAACATCTCGGAATGCAGTCCCAAATCCTTCTTATCGCCGAGGAAGGAGCAAACAGCATCCGGCACTGCGCCAATGCCAAGCTGGAGACAATCTCCGTCATGTACCAAATCCGCAATATACTTGCCGATCTTCTTGTCTTCCTCTGTGATGCGCGGCGGCTTTGCCTCCGGCAGCGGCTCCCAAGACAGCAGGAAACCATCAATGTCTGTAACGTGAATAAAGCTCTCGCCAAAGGTTCGCGGCATATTCGGATTAACCTCTGCGATCACGGTCTTTGCGGACTTCGCAGCCTGCCAACCGTAGTCGCACGACAGACCAATGGAAACATATCCGCGCTCATCCGGAGGCGAGCAAGTAAATGCAAAAACATCGATCGGCAATTCTCCGTTGCGGAACATGTGCGGTACATCGGAAAAGAACGCCGGTGTATAATCTGCACGGTTTTCTGCAATAGCCTTGCGGGCCGGTCCGCCGACAAACAGTGCATTATGGCGGAAATGCTCTTCCATGCCCGGCTGCAAATACTCACCGGAGCCAAGGTATACCATGTGCGCAACCTCGACATTGTGGAACTGTTCTGCCATCTGTGCCATCGTGCGCTGGAAGATGATCGGCTCGCCAACGGCATGACCGAATACCACACGGTCTCCGTCTTTGATAACGGACACAGCATCTTCCGGTTTCATCGTATGTTCTTTATAATACGTTCTCCAATCCATGCTTGATCTCTCCTTATTTCATCGTATTTCCTTATTTTGTGTTCCTGTTTTATTGGTTTCAGTGTACCATTTTCACCAAAAACATTCTTTCAACTTCTTGTTTTTTCACATTTCAGACAAAACCATCGTGTTTTTTATATATCCTTGCTTTTATTTTTTGTGGTTTTCCGCTCAAATACAATTTTTTTGCGTATTCTTGCTTCGCTTTCTTCCAGCATTTCTCGAAAAAAATTGCGTAATTTCTCTTATATCCTGCGAAAGCCAATTTTTACACGCAAAAAAGCCGCTGCTTTATACCAAACAGCGGCTCTTGTATTCATATTTTTCCTATTTATAGTGAAAACGCAAGAATAAATTTTTCAAATCCCTGCATTGCTTGCTGCGGACTCATGTTCTCTCCGGAAGTAAACCATCTGCGCAGCAGCGCAACAATCCCGCCAGCATAAAATGTTGCAATAACTGTAGGTGCTGCCGGATATGCCTTCTTGCTGTCTTGCAAATATTTCAAAATGTTATCATAGATTTCGTCAGAAAATCCGTCTATGAGCACACAGGCATCTTCACTTTTGACGATGCTTGTTACAATCATCTTATGCATGATAAAGAAATCGATACTTCTATGAAACCAATATAAACAGTGCTGCTGCAACGATTCATCCGCCGTACAATCAGGATATGTCTGCATAAATGCTCTGCGCGTCTGCTGGATAAAAAATCTCCAAAAATCATATTTATCATAAAAATGCTTATAAAAAGTTGCACGGCGTACCATAGCACGATCGCACAGCTCCTGTACGGTCACGGCATCAAACCGTTTTTCCTCCAGCAGTTCCATCAGTGCAGCACATAATGCTTTTTGCGTTTTAATCACACGAAGATCGGTTTTATTCTTCATATCGTTCCCCTTTTCCATTCGATCGAGAGACAAATTGCGTGCATTTGTCAATTAAATATCATATGTAATAAAATGTACGTTGCAAATGCTCCGTCTATTTTCTATTATTATAATCAAAAATATACAGATGTCAATTAAAATACATTTGTTTCTGATGAAAGGATCTATGAGGCATGAATCGATTCTATGAAAAGGTCATTCGGTATCGCGCTGTGATTATGGCCGTTTTTCTCGCCGTTACCATTGGATGTATCTATTGCCGGCAGTTTATTTCTGTCAATTATGACATGAATGATTACCTTCCGGAAGATACGCCTTCCACCGTTGCTCTGGATGTCATGGATGACGAATTTGACGGCGAAATTCCGAATGCTCGTGTCATGATTCAAAACGTGACGATTGCGCAAGCGTTGGATTACAAAGAAAAGCTAAAAGCTGCCGATGGTGTCAGCGCAGTCTCTTGGCTAGACGATCATGTGCCGATTACTATCCCATTTGAAATGATGGATGAAGATACGCTAGATACGTATTATAAAGACAACAACGCATTATTTTCCGTTACGATTCAAGAAGATGCCATCAACGATGCTGTTCCGGCCATTCGTGAAATTATTGGAGACGATAATGCAATGACCGGTTCTGCCGTCAGCACAGCTGTTGCTACTCAGAGCACCGTTGAGGAAGTCAAGATCATTGCAATCTGCGCCGTAATCATTGTATTTTTGATTCTGATTTTATCCACAACCTCTTGGGTCGAACCCTTTATTGTTTTGTTCGGTCTCGGTGTAGCGATTGCCATCAACGCAGGCTCTAATTTAATTTTTGGTGAGATCTCCTTTGTGACAAACGCCGCAGGCAATATCTTGCAGCTCGCCGTGTCCCTAGACTATTCTATCTTTCTCATCCATCGTTTTGCTCAGTGCAAGCAAACACAGTCAGACTCCAAACGCGCCATGCAGGATGCCTTGGTACAATCTACTCCTTCTATTTTGTCCAGCGGTCTTACAACCGTAATCGGATTTCTCTCCCTGTGTCTTATGCGTTTCCGCATTGGTCCAGACCTTGGCTTAGCACTCGCAAAAGGCGTTGCCATCAGCTTAATCGCTGTCTTTTTATTTATGCCTGGTGTCATTTTGCTCACATACCCGCTGATTGAAAAGACATCGCACCGACCATTTCTTCCATCCTTTCAAAAATTCGGCAAAATGATCCGCCGCAGTTGTATTCCATTGGTATGTGTGTTCGTTCTTCTGATCGTACCGTCTTATTTAGCAAGCACGCACAACGATTACTATTATGGTTCTTCTCATATTTTCGGTGCAGGCACGCAGTACGGCGATGACACGACAAAAATCGAAACAACCTTCGGAGAAAATGACAATTACGTTCTCATGATACCCAGAGGAAATGATGCAGCAGAGCGTAAACTGACAACTCAATTAAAAAATATGGATCCTATCACATCTGTCACATCTTTGACTGGTTTTTTGGGGGCTTCCGTTCCGGTTGATATGTACCCGACCGAACTGACAGATCAATTGGAATCTGAGCATTATCACCGTATGGTACTGTCCGTGCAAGTCCCATACGAAGGCGAAGAGACCAATGCGCTTATCGAAAATATCCGGAATACAGCACAAAAATATTATCCGGATTCCTATTATTTAGCGGGCGCAGGCGTCAGCACATACGATCTGATGAACACGGTCACAGCGGATATGGCCAAGGTAAACCTGTTGGCAATCGGCGCAGTATTTGTTGTTTTGTTGTTCACCATGCGTTCTGTGGTACTTTCAATTGCCCTCGTACTGACAATCGAGACTGCTGTATGGATCAATCTTGCTATTCCGTATTTTATGGGAACACCTTTGTTCTATATCGCATATCTCATCATCAGTTCCATTCAGCTGGGCGCAACAGTGGACTATGCCATCCTGCTGACAGAACGATACAAAGAAGTAAGAATGCAATATAACAAGCGAGACAGTATCATACAAACCATTTCTCATGTCACCGCATCTATTCTGACTTCTGGCATCACACTTGTCGTCGTTGGCTTCCTTCTCGGCAAGGTCTCTACACATGGCTTACTATCTCAGTTAGGTTATCTCATCGGCAGAGGCACGATTTGTTCACTAATCTGCGTTTTGTTTGTCTTGCCAGGTCTATTGTATCTGACGAATCGTTTATTTATCAAAACAAAGGGCACCGGTTCATAAACCGATGCCCTAAACTCATTTATGACTTATATTTCTTGATTCGTAATTGCATGCATGGCATCTAACAAGCTCGGATAAATACCCATACACAATTGCTCCAGCTGTGCATTTGGCGGCGTCAAATCCGGAATCATAACCGTTGCGCAGCCTGCTGCTGCGCCGGCACGAATGCCGTTGGTTCCGTCCTCAAATACATAACAGTCCTCCGGCGCACATCCGATTTGCCGTGCTGCCAGCAAAAAAATATCCGGTGCTGGCTTGCCGTGTTCTACTTGATCTCCACTGACAACCGCATCAAAATAGGAAAGAATGCCAACTTTATCCAGATTGTTCTTTACTGTTTCCCGCTTCGAGCTGCTTGCAACAGCGAGTTTTACACCGCGCTGCTTGAAATACTGTAAGATTTCAGAAACACCGGTTTTTATCGGCACATGGGTCTGTAGTTCCCGTTCTACGCGCAGAATACAATCCGCTACAAATGCCTTCGCATCCACCTGTGGATAATATTGCAGAATAATTTCCTGCATATGCATCCCGCTTGAACCGCATACTGCCCGTGGAAAATCTGGATTGTGTACTAAGTCAAACTGCTCTGCGGATTTTTTCCAACTGTCCTGATACATGCGTTCTGTATCTAACAGCAAGCCATCCATATCAAAAATTGCGCCTTGTTTCATGATATATTCCTCATTTCCCAGTGATGTCATACGCAGTATATCACAAAACACAGCAATTTCCAACCGAAAACATGTTATGCTTCCAGACCGTTATATACCTCGTCAGTCACTGCTTCCAGCCATTCATTCGAAGTCTCTTCACCCGGGCATTCCACTGCCAGATGGCTAAACCAGCTGCCAGCCTTTGCGCCGTGCCAGTGCTTGACTTCTGCCGGAATTGTTACTACATCGCCTGACTTCAAACTCTGTGCCGGTTTTCCTTCTTCCTGATACCATCCTTCGCCATCAACGCAAATGAGAATCTGACCGCCACCAGACTTTGCATGATGAACGTGCCAGTTATTGCGGCAGCCCGGCTCAAAGGTAACATTTGCGATAAATACCGAAGCGGTCTTCGGATCTGTCAGCGGCTTTAAGTAGCTGTTGCCGATGAAATACTTTGCATATGCGGTATTCGGCTCACCCTGTCCAAAGAATCCGCCATGCTCTTCCGAACCGCAGTCGTCTGCATACACTTCCTTTGCCATGTTAAATGCAGCCCATGCATTCGGCCAGCCTGCATAAAACGCAACATGCGTCAAAATTTCTGCCATCTCCGTCTTGGTGACACCATTTGTGCGCGCGGTCATCAGATGATATTTCAAGGAATTATCCACAATTCCCTTGCTAATGAGCGATGTAACGGTTACAATCGAGCGGGTCTTGAGAGACAGCTTGTCTTCCCTCGACCAAACCTCGCCAAACAAAATATCATCGTTGAGCTGCGCAAATTTCGGCGCAAAATCATTCAGAGCATCTCTGCCCGCCGTCTGCTTTACCATAATCAATAACCTCCCTGAATTGTTTTTATAAAACAGTTCTTGTATTTGTCAAACAGATTCCTATATATTAGATTCCATTGACTTCCTATTTATTCTATGATATGTTTACTGTAACACCTAAACCTTACTTTAGGTCAAGTGTATTTTTGAAATTTTTATTACTAGGAGCGTGATGGAATATGTATACTATCGGTCAAGTTGCCAAACAGGTCAATATGCCGGTCTCTACGCTGCGATATTATGATAACGAGGGATTATTTCCGCATTTAGTTCGTTCTTCCGGTATCCGTAAGTTCAGCGATCACGAAATTGAAACGCTGCACATCATCGAGTGCTTGAAAAAATCTGGTTTGGAGATACGGGAAATCAAAAAGTTCATGGATTTATGTGCACAGGGCAGCAGTACATATCCACAGCGTCATGAACTATTTCTCAAGCAAAAATCAGCTGTCGAAGCAGAAATGCGTCAATTAGAAAAGACACTGGATATGCTTCGCTTCAAATGCTGGTACTATGAGCAAGCAATGAAGGACGGAAACGAAGATCATATCCGAGAAATGCTGCCGGATCACCTGCCAGAAGCGATTCAAAAGCTCTATGACCATGCACACGAGAGATGAGAAAAGCCCATCGATTTCAAACCGATGGGCTCAGTATGCACCGTCTGCTACTACAACTCTATGCGATTTTCCTCTCTTTTATCCTACCAGAAAAAGCCGCCTTGCGGCGACTTTTTCGACAGACTGGGCACTGTTCAAATGAACGGTGGTTTTCGTATCTTCACATTGGTATTTACTTGACAACCTGTACCTTAATCATGTTTGTGGTACCGGAAACGCCAATCGGCACACCAGAGGTGATAACAGCAATATCACCGGACTGCATAAGTCCCTGATTTTTTGCAGTCTCCAATGCAGAATCGAACAGATCAAATACATCGTTAATTTCTTCCAGCAATACCGGCGTAACTCCCCATGCTAGGCTCAGCTGATACCAAACCTTTTTTGTCGGGGTGCAGCCAATGATGTCACAGGATGGACGATAACGAGCTACCATACGAGCAGAACGTCCAGACTTTGTAACGGTTACAATATCACGTGCATTCAGGTCATATGCCGTTGTGCAGGTTGCGTGGCAAATTGCATCGGTAATATCCGGATTAGCCTTTCTAGTTCGGACAAAAAAGCGCTTGCGATAGTCAATATCCTTCTCTGTACGCTCTGCAATGCGAGCCATCATGGCCACTGCCTCTACTGGATACAGACCAGCAGCAGTCTCACCGGACAGCATAATTGCGCCAGTACCATCGTAAATTGCATTCGCAACGTCAGTTACTTCCGCACGGGTCGGACGCGGGTTCTTCATCATGGAATCCAGCATCTGCGTTGCCGTAATAACCTGCTTACCAGCTAATGTCACCTTTTTAATCAGCATCTTCTGAATTGGCGGAACGTCTTCAGTCGGAATCTCAACACCCATATCACCGCGTGCAATCATAATGCCATCTGCCAATGCAATGATACCGTCAACATTCTCTACACCCTGCTGATTTTCAATTTTTGCAATAATGTTGATGTGCGCACCGCCATTCTCATCAAGCAGCATACGCAGTTGCTGTACATCATCTTCCGTACGAACGAAAGAAGCAGCGATAAAATCAACACCCTGTTCGATGCCAAACTTGATATCGTCCTTATCCTTATCACTCAGATACGGGATAGACAAATGCACATCTGGGACATTGATGCCCTTGTGATTGGAAACAGCACCATCATTCAGAACGCGGCACAGAATATCCTGTTCCTGTGTCTGCTCTACGCGCAGTTCAATCAGACCGTCATCAATGAGAATGCTGGTACCAGCCTGTACATCCTGATACAAATCCGGATAAGTAATGGAGATTTTCTCCGGTGTACCCAGACATGCACGTGGGGTCAGACGAAGCTGTTCGCCCTTCTTGAGGAAAATCTTTCCGTCCTTCATGTCACCAGTGCGGATTTCCGGACCCTTGGTGTCCAACAGCAGAGCGATTGGAAGATTGTACTCCTCACGAACAGCCTTTACGCGGTCAATGCGCTGCTTATGCTCTTCGTGGCTGCCGTGGGAAAAATTGAAACGTGCGACATTCATGCCTGCACGCGCCATAGCGCGAAGCACTTCGATGTCATCAGTAGCTGGTCCCATTGTACAAATAATCTTCGTTTTTCTCATAAGTACTCCTCACATTCGAAAATATCACACGGGTCCTCACAGATGGCAGAGCAGATGATGACAGAAATAATTCAGACAGATATTTTCCCGAAATGTTTCAAAAACGTTTCAATTTCGATTTATTTTATCTGCTTTCCCATCCATAAAGACCCGAATTAACCTGTTTTATAATTTTAACACGCCTCTATACCATAGTCAATTGTTTTTCCCTACTATCCCCGCGTTATTTGCACCTAAATATCATACATTTCTAACAAAACTTGTTGTTCTTCCCATGTTTGCCAAGGAAAACTTACAAAATATCTACTCATTTCGTTCCATAACACTCCAAATTATGTCAGAATTCCTGCATTCTGCACAGCTTGTAAAATTCGACCGCGTTTGATAAAATAACAGAAGAAAGGCGGTGAACACATGGTAAACGATATGGCTACAGCAGGCGGAAAAGCCGCAGCAACCGGCTTTGCAAATAAAACTGTGGATTTTATGATGCGAAAAATCCACGAGGCGCATGAAAAAACCACCATAGAATCCGGTGCGGCTTTTGACGCGTATCTGACCAACACATATAATACACTCAATTGGAAACAAACATTGGCTTCCGGTGATGAACCGTTGTGTATTATTGGCGAAGAAAAGAATATGTATGTTGACATTGGCGCGTACTATACAACACCCGATGGCAAAGAACATGACGTAGATACATCCAATATAAAGACTATACTTTCTGCCAATGACCGTGAAGATAAAATTATTATCGACGGCACCGGCGGCGCAGGCAAATCCATGTTAATGCGGTATCTCTTTGTTGATACCGTTTCTCGAAATGCAGGCAATTATATTCCGGTTTATATGGAACTAGCCAAAATCAAAGCAAATTCCATGCACGAAATGGACATCCGTGCATTTGTGCGTCAATCTATGGATGATTACGGAAAAATCAGCCTATCTGATGACATATTTGACTTCAGTTTGGAACAAGGCGGATATGTCTTTCTATTTGACGGCTTTGATGAAGTCAAAGAAGACGATGCAGACGAGGTGCTAGATGCGCTTCAAAAGTTCAGCGCAAAATATTCCAACAACGCCTTCATCATCTCTTCTCGTGAACGGTTACGGCTGCGTTCCCTGTCCTCCTTCCAGATCATTCACGCAAAAGAACTATCGGAGGAAAAAGCCATAAAATTAGCCCAAAAGTTTCCGGGTGATTCCAAAATAATAAAAGATAAATTTTGCAAAAATTTAAAAGACAACTGGTTCCAAACACATCGGGAATTTGCAAAAAATCCGCTTCTTCTCACGATGATGTTTATCACTTTCAGGCAAAACGGGGATATTTCTAATTGTTTACCGGATTTTTATCATGACTGTTTTGATGCTCTGTATAACAAGCATGATGCGGTACATAAAGTCGGGTTCAAACGAACTTTTCACTGTAATATTTCTAAACACGAATTTCAAGCCATTTTTTCTCACTTCTGCTTTCATACATGGCGGCAGGAAATTTATGATTTTTCAGAGGATGAAATGCTTGAGTGGCTAGAAAAAAGTCTGAAAAAGCAGAATCTTTCCGTGTCCGCCGAAGATTATTTAAAAGATCTGACAGAGTCTCTGTGCATGATTACATACGAAGGGCATCGTTATCGATTCGCCCACCGCTCTTTTCAAACATATTTTGCAGCAAAATATACTTGTAGTCTTTCAGACGAACAACAACAAGAATTTTTGATGGATAAATTTGATTGGAATTCTACTATATCTTGGGATAGCAATTATTTAGTTCTATTAAACCAAATAGAGCATGAGAGATTTTTAAGCAATTTTACAGAACCTGTATTATTAGATATGATGTCTATCTGCCATACTGAACAAAAATTTTGTGCCTATAATATTTTTGTCTATATATTCAAAGAAAAATTGCATCTTTTTTCTAGCAACATAATAACGTTGTTTCTGTACGTTACCAAAAACAATGATGATATTAAGATTAGTATATTTAATAGTATATCTAATTTTCAATTTAGTGAGTGTTATACTACTATATATAACTTATACAAAACACATAAAGAAATTATTCTGAGCTCAGACATAAGCGACGAACTAGAACTATTTTATATTGATTGGAACAAATTGTTAGAGTCCGATACCATTAGTCAAAGTGACAAAAATACAATCTTTGAGTATATCTTCAACAAATATCCTATTTCAGAAACATACCAAGCAATAAAAGACTGGCTCGCTGAACGCGCAGCGGCGCGGCAGAGTCCCAGCTCTGACGACAAGTTCGCGGATTATTAACTTCATGCAAAAAAGTCTGCCGCCGCTGCGACAGACTTTCTCTCTTTCCGATATGTTTTGTTTTCAGATGGAATAAAAATCGCTCATTTCTTCGCTGCGCTCCACGAGATCTGCCAGTGTAATGTTATCCACGACTTGATTGATGGCGTCATTGAGCTGCTGCCACACCGTCAAAGTAACACAAGTCTCTGCTTTTGGACAGTTCTCCACGCCCTCTTCCACACAGGCTACTGGCGCAAGGGAGCCTTCTGTCAGGCGCAGAATATCACCGACTGTGTACTCCTTCGGTGCTCTTGCCAGTCGATAGCCGCCGGACGAGCCGCGCACGCTCTTAACAAAACCGGCTTTTGTCAAAACACCTATGATTTGTTCCAGATACTTTCCGCTGATGTCCTGTCGCTTGGCAATCGTCTTGAGTGCAATGTTTTCTCCTGTATCATGAACCGCCAGATCGAGCATCAGGCGCAATGCATATCTACCCTTGGTTGAAATCCTCATAAAGGTTTACCTCCTATTTCCCCTATTATATACTAATTTACTAGGAATTGCAACACCTTATTTTGTATTTTTTCAAAACAACTCGCATTATCCCTTGTCAGTTTGCGAAAAAAATGATATGATACATGGTACGTTATTCTTTATTTTTTAACACGTACTTAACATCTTGTTTACACTCAATGGAGGATTCGTTATGAAGAAACTGAGCGCATTTCTTTTGCTCTGTCTAATAACTATCACATTAACTGCTTGCGGAAAATCTGCTGATGCTGCCCAGGATTCTATTTCTACAGATAAAACCGGTTCCGCAGATGCACCGCAAATCGGTTCTGTCGGCAGTGCAACAGGCTCTTCGGAAGAAAATGCCGATCCGAACACGCGCTCTTTCCGCGATTGCACGGTATCTGTTGTCGGCTATTCTCTCCGCAAGGATGAAAACAACGATACCGCCCTGTGTGTAGAATATGAATTTAAAAATAATTCCCGATCTGCCACTTCGTTCAGTACAACAGTCATTCCCAATGCATATCAGCCAGGGAAAAATGAATTGTTGTCGGATGCAGATGTTTTGGAGTATGCGACACCAAAACAGGCAGATGATTTGTATTCTGCTATGCTGACCCGCATTCAGCCGGGTGAGTCCATCACCTGCGCCGCCTATTATAAGCTGAATTCCGAAACACTGCCGGTTACTTTGCAGGTGCGTGATCTGCGCGACAGTACAGCAAAGGCACTGACCCGCGAGTTGGACATCACTGGCTTGACCGTTGAATCCGCTTCTAGTACAAATGCAACCGGCTCCGCCGCATCATAAGTTTGCTATAAAAGAACCTGCTTGTCAGGTTCTTTTTTATTTTGATTGACAAAACTTTACCGTGTGCAGTACAATAATTTCACATGTCTATTCTATGATACCGATAGGAGCGTTTCATCATGAACGAAAAAGAAGTCGCAGAACTGCGCCGTCAGCTCAAACGCGACAGAAATAATATCACAAAAGTGTACGGCTGCTATGTGAATGAAAATTGCAGCATTGTCTCGACATTTTCTCAGTCTCTCGCTCTTGCAACCGAGGAAGAAGCAGACGCCTATCTCAATCTACTCAAAAAATCGCTGTCCGGTACGCTGGGCAAGAATTTAATTGACATTGCTTTTAGCAATCAGCAGGTTATCGGCAGCGAAGAGCACGGCCTGCTGATGAAACTGCGCGAGACCAAGCTCGAAGATGAAGAATTATTGCAAAAATTCTATGACAAAGTCATTTCCTGCGTCTCTCTGGAAGAAAATTATTTGATTCTCATCGCCTGCAATGCCTATGATGTACCATATAAAGCCAAGGATGATACCGAGCTTTCGGATGGTTCGGAAGAAATGTTCACACATATTTTGTGCAGCATTGCACCGGTGAAAAAAAGCAAGCCTGGCTTGGGATACGATTACAACGAACAGCACTTTCATACCTTTGCCGGTGATTGGCTGGTTGCGCCGCCGCAGATCGGTTTCTTGTTCCCTGCCTTTGACGACCGCAGCACGAATATTTACAATGCCCTGTGCTACACAAAAAAGCCTGATGACACGGTGCTTCCATTCATCGAAACCATGTTCTGCACGGATGTTCCCAAACCTGCTTCCGAACAGAAAACCTGTTTTGAGTCTCTTCTCTCCCATTCTCTGGAGGAAGAATGCAGCATGGGAGTTGTACAGGCGGTACATGAACAGCTAACTAACCTCATCGACATGCACAAGGAAAACAAAATCACAGAGCCATTGCAGATTCATGCGGATACTGTCACCGCAGTTTTAGAGGATTGTGGTGTGTCCGAACAGCGCACGGACGCATTCCGCGAGCAATTCGAGGCAGAATTTGGCGAAGACGAAGCTGTCAGTCCGAAAAATATCATTGACAACAAGCATTTTGATGTGACATTGCCGGAAGTAACAATTCGCGTCAAGCCGCAAGCGCGCGATCTCGTACAGACCAAAACCATTGACGGTATCAAGTACATTATGATCCGCGCAGAGGACAGCGTAGAGGTCAACGGCGTCAGTATCCATTTTGATGAAGAAGAGACAAAACATAGCGAACAATAACAGACAAAACATCCTGTTCTGCGGCCAGAACAGGATGTTTTTCTTATACCTTAAAAATCATACCGGCGAATTTCACAATTTTTAATGCCAAATCCCGCATACTCCTCATTGGTCATCTCGTAAAAATACGACTGCACAACGCGAGCAATACCGTTATGTGCAACGAGTAAATAGACGGTATCACTGTCTGCACACACATCATCCAACAAATTATAGATGCGCTGTGCTAGATGCAGCATGGATTCACCGCCCTCATGCCGTTCCACAAATTGTTTTTTAGCTTCTCGAAATGCCGCGCCATCGCGCGGTGTAGACTCCCACTTGCCAAAGCATTGCTCGGTCAGACGCGGTTCTGCCTGCCGCGGCACGCCGGTCACTTCCGAAATGTGACGTGCTGTTTCCGCTGCACGAATAAGCGGAGAATACAAAATTTTGTCAATATGAATGCCCTGCCGGACAATCTCTTCTCCAGTTTCAATCGCCTGCTGATGTCCTTTTTCGGTCAAGGCTATATCTGTCGCGCCGCAAATTTTGTTTTCTACATTCCAAATGGTCTCTCCATGCCGTACAAAATAAAGATGTCCCATGGTCTTTTCTCCCATTATTTCGTAATCATATCCGCTGCAAACAATGCCGCGCCCAATGCGCCGCACAGCTGTGCCTTTTCACTGATGACAAGCTTGGTATGGAGCTTTTCTTCCAGCGTCTGCACTAAGCCCTGATTTTTAGAAACGCCGCCGGTCATCATATACTTTTCTTCGCCGCCGACACGCTTCGCCAGTGCCGCAGTCTTAGCGGCAACCGCTTTGTTCAAGCCATGTACAATGTCATCCGGCGCTTTGTTTTGCGCAATGAGCGAAACGACTTCGGATTCTGCAAACACCGTACACATGCTGGAAATCGTGATGTCTTCTTTATAATGCAGTCCAGTCACACTCATCTGATCCAGGCTCATTTCCATGGTACGCGCCATCATTTCCAAGAATCTGCCGGTTCCAGCAGCGCATTTATCGTTCATGACAAAATTGACAACCGAGCCGGTTTCATCCAGGCGAATGACCTTGCTGTCCTGTCCGCCGATGTCAATGACTGTGCGAACAGCCGGATCCAAATAATGTGCACCTCGCGCATGGCAGGTAATCTCTGTGATACTCTTGTCACCGCTCTGAATGGCGGTGCGGCCATAACCTGTAGTTACCAGTGCATCAATATCCTCGCGTGCCAGTTTTGCGCAGTCGAGTGCCTGTTCTAGGGCGCGTTCTGCACCGATTGCCGCACCGGCGCCCGTCGGCAAAATAATACCGGTTACAATATTTTTGTCTTTATCTAAAATAACGACATCTGTGCTGGTCGAGCCGCTGTCGATACCTGCTACAAATCCTTTGCCCATCTTGCGTTCCCTTCCTTCTATCTGTTCCGGAGCAATGCTCTCCGCGAATGCTTCAAGACGCGTGAGCAGTTGTCCGCTGCTTTGTACAGTATAGTCCGACTCAATTTTCAGCAGCGGAAGCGCGGCATGCTGCTTGATGTCCGCATATTCAAAGCTATAAAAATCACAGAATTTCACGGTATGATAGATAATGCCCTTGAGATTTTCGTCGTTGTACAGCTGTTTGCGTCCGGTATTATCCATCATGCGCATACACGGCATCTGATGCAGCAGTTCTCCTGCATACCAGTCCATCAGCTCATCAAACGAAAGCTGTTCCGGCGGTGCGACTTCACCGACAGAGCGATTGTGGACACAGCTGTTGTTGACAACCGGCAGCGGCATGACCTTCTGCACCATATCAAACAGTTCTGCGCCCATGCGTGCACCCAAAACCGTCAAATAAGCGCCCTTTGGTTTATCTTTCGGCACAAATGCCGCACGGAAAGCCGCTTCATCAAATGTCGTTCCCTTATACGCGCCGTATGCCGCAGCCAGTCCTTTGAGCTGTGCCGCCGTGCGCTCTCGGCTGCACGTGTCACCACAGTGCAGCATATCAATCATGTATAAAAAGTCCAATTTTCCTGATGCATCGAGAATATCATAGACACTGCGAATGGTATCACAGCAATTGACAAGCACCAGTTCCTTGATCTGTCCCGCCATAACCGCTTCCAGCAGCGCTTTGCCAAAGCCGCACAGATTCGGATGGGCAATCTGATCGGCGCGTTCAAAGCCTTCCGGCATATGGTTAACATTCTCACACTGCCCACCAAATGCCTGCAGCAGTTCAATCGGCGTATATTTACAGACATAATGTGTCTTATTCATGCTCTGAACCTCCCAGCATTTCGAGGAATGCGCCCAAACGAGTTGCCGTTTGACCTTCGCCGCCGTGGCTGCGGTCGCAGCCATCTCCGTCTAAGATAAGAAGCGGAATGCCCGACTCTTCAAACATGCGCTTGGCAATTTGTGCGCCGCCCAAGGTATGCTTGCACCCCCAATGCGCAAACCAAACTGCGCCGTCTGCTCCCGCCTGCTTGGCGTGATAAATGCCCGTTTCAATGCGCCGCTTGATACTGCCATTGAGCGCATGATACACCATACGCTTTGCCATCGCTTCAAATGGCTGTTCTGGGTCAAACTCCAGATCCGGCGGATAGTTGTGTGCTAACTCGCAGCCTACAATCTGCGCCTCCTCGCGAAACCGTAGTTGTTTTGCAACAGCTGCCGACCAATACGGAATCGTATGCATCCAGTAAATTCGCTTACCCTTCGCCTTAGGTGCCTGTTCTACATCATGCAGCAGCATCTGTGTATATTGATATTGCTCCTCTGTGCCCAGCAAAATGTTTCCTGTCATGCCAGCATATAGCGGAGAGACCAAATCGCTCGGAATATATTTATCCGCGCGCTTTGTTTGGAACAGGTCATAGTTTTTCATGGTCTGTTTAGTTCGTGCAACGCGCTGCTTGACGCGTTCCATGTCAATAGTTTTTCCTGTCTGCTGCTCCAAAAAATTTGCCAGCTCTCTGAGCTGATCGGCAACACACTTTACATTGTCCTCATTCTGCTGCATCGGTACATCAATAGCAAATGCCGGAACGTCAAATAATTCAGATAGCCTGCGGAAGGTCACCAGATTGGCATCACAAACTAAATTGGTATACACGATACACTTCGGCTTTGGCAGCAAACCCTTTTCTGCGGCGCCAAGAAATGTCTTATGATAGCTGCACAGTGTTTCGGACAGACCACTGTTTTCTGCTTGCTGGATACAGCCGCGCTCAATATGTGTGCCTGCCAAATAGCAGGAAAATCCCTCTACATTATACGGATTTAAGCCGACTTCCTGCAGCAGCTCACACGGTGTAAAAATACTGACAATTGCCGACTGCTCCGGCTTTTTGAGCGGGCGAATCATCGTATTCATCATCAGCTCTGCGAGATATCGATCTGCCGGTATCAGCATTTTGTCTGTTGTCATCTTTTGACGCAGCTTCTGTACGCTCCATCCGGTGCGCAGAAGCCAGCGTGCCCGCGATGGGCTGGTCTGGCTAAATTTGTCTACATATCCGCCAAATACATCTACAATATCCATAACACTCTTCTTTCTTGATTTTCCATACTGTGCATATTACCCTGTTTTTGTTGGATTGTCAACATTCAAAAGAACAGGTGCGTTTTTTTCAAACACACCTGTTCCTGTTCTTTTATTTGTTATGCTTTGGAAAACGAACGAGATTTTTAAGTTTTTCCGTAAAGGAACGCTTATCCTGTTCTTCTGCTTCTACAACAAGCGGTTCTGCTCCTTCTAATCCATGTTGTTTTTGCCGTTTTCGGCGCCGTGAGATGCCAACGACAATGCCGATTGCCAAATATGTCGTCACAACTGACGAACCACCGTAGCTGAACAGCGGCAGCGTCAAGCCCATAACCGGTCCAATACCCAAACACATGAAGATATTTTCAAATGTCTGGAACAAAAGCATACTGCCGATACCAACACAAATCAGAGAGGAAATCTGCCCCGGCGCATGGAACGCGATATAATAAATGCGAATAATCAGTGCCATAAGCAATGCCACGATGACCAGACAGCCGAGCAACCCCCATTCTTCTCCGGCAACACCGAAAATAAAATCAGTCTGTTTTGCCGGAAGCATGTTATTTTGCGTCTCATTTCCCTTTAAGAAACCTGCACCGAGCAGCTTGCCCGAACCAATTGCAATGCGGCTCTGCTGCTGCTGCCAATAGGTATCCGGAGAAACGCTCGGATTGAACAGCACCAAAATTCGATTGCGCTGAAATGTGCCCAAGCTCTGCCACAAAATCGGAACTGCTGCACAGGTTAAAATAATGCCGCCTGCAAACCATTTGAGGCTGAGTCCTGCTGCAAACAGCATGACAACCGCAATAAATACATATGGCAGAGACATACCAACATCTTTCGACGGCAAAATAATTGCTGCCATCATCAAAATAAGGTGCAGACCGAACTGTACGAGGCTGCTCGCTTTATTGAGCTTATAGCGCAGCAAATTGATATGCTTGGCAAAGGTAAAGATAAACAGCAGTTTGCCAAGCTCCGCCGGCTGAATGCCGAGACTGCCAAAGCGTAGCCAACTCTTATTGCCGCCATTTTCATAGCCAAATACAGTCAGAGATAGCTGGAATAAAATGTTGATGATATATACCAACCGCCACATTGGCGTGTACTTTTCAATATTGATGGATGACATGATGACGAATCCGACCAAACCAAGCAGAATAGCCAGGGATTGGACGACGATATACTTGACACTTCCGCCGTCCATCGCGTATGTAGCGGAAAAAATCAGTACCAATCCAAACGCCGAACAGATCAGTGCCAAAAATAGCAGGATATAATCCAGCGTGCTGAAATACCTTCCAATACTTTCTTTTATTTTTTGCATGAAACCGATGTCCTTTCCGGAAAGCAGGTTCCCTGTTTCCGCAAATGCCTCCCTGTTCGGCAGCATTTGTTCTCAAATTCATTCTTTATTATCATACCACCTTTCTGGCAAGCGGTAAATACTTTTTTGTCACAAAAATCACAAACTGTTTTCCTTTCGTTGTTTTTCTCTCATTTTCTGATTCTTTTGATTTTGCTCTTAAATTCGTATGCATTTTATGCTATACTATGTATGATTCCTACGGCTTTGACTTCAGGCCGTCCATCTGGTATGGCGGAACGGTTCCGTGGATGATACAAACTAAAGGAGTTTTTTGGATATGCTGAGTGATATTGAAATTGCGCAGAACTGTGACATGCTTCCTATTGGCAAGGTTGCCGAAAAAGCAGGTTTTTTAGAGGATGAGCTGGAATACTACGGCAAGTACAAGGCAAAAATCTCCGACGACGCATGGAAGCGTCTGAAGGACAAGCCAGACGGCAGACTGATTCTCGTCACTGCTATCAACCCGACACCGGCAGGTGAAGGCAAGACGACGACAACGGTTGGTCTCGGTGAAGCGCTCAACAAAATGGGTAAAAATGCCATCATCGCGCTGCGTGAGCCATCACTCGGTCCGGTATTTGGCATCAAGGGCGGCGCAGCAGGCGGCGGTTATGCACAGGTTGTCCCGATGGAGGACATCAACCTGCACTTCACCGGCGATATGCATGCCATCGGCGCAGCAAACAATCTGCTGTGCGCGATGATTGATAATCACATGCAGCAGGGCAACGCACTGGAAATCGACCCACGCCGTATTATCTTCACCCGTGTTGTCGATATGAATGACCGTGCTCTGCGCAACATTATTGTCGGCATGGGCGGTTCTGTCAACGGCGTTCCGCGTGAAGACCATTACATGATTACTGTAGCCAGCGAAGTTATGGCGATTTTATGTCTGGCTACCAGCCTGTCCGACTTGAAAAAGCGCTGCGGTGATATTTTGGTTGCCTATCGATATGATGGTTCTCCGGTTTTTGCTCGTGACCTCAAAGTAGACGGCGCGATGTGCGCTCTGCTCAAGGATGCTATCAAGCCAAACCTCGTGCAAACCTTGGACGGTTCTCCCTGCCTGATGCACGGCGGTCCATTTGCCAACATTGCACACGGCTGCAACTCGATTGTTGCTACCCGTCTGGCACTGAAACTCGCTGATTATACCATCACGGAGGCCGGCTTCGGCGCAGACTTGGGCGCAGAGAAGTTTTTCGACATCAAGTGCCGCAAGGCTGGATTCAAGCCGGATTGTGCTGTCATTGTTGCAACCATTCGTGCGCTGAAGTATAACGGCGGTGTGCCGAAGGATGAACTCAGTGCAGAAAATCTGAACGCGCTCAAGGCTGGCTGTGTCAACCTGCAAAAGCACATTGAAAACATCGGCAAGTTCCATGTTCCGGTTGTCGTTGCCATCAATCGCTTCCCGAGCGATACCGATGACGAAATCGAATTCCTGCGCCATGTCTGTGAAGATATGGGTGCTCGCTATGCCCTATCCGAGGTATTCACTAAAGGCGCAGAAGGTGGCATGGAATTGGCGCAGATGGTTATGGAAGAAGCAGACAGCGGCAAATCGCAGTTCCAGATGCTGTATCCGGATGACATGCCGCTCAAAGAAAAAATCGAAACCATTGCCAAGAAAATTTACGGTGCAGACGGCGTAACCTATTCCCCGTCCGCTGAAATGTCTCTCAAGGCAATTGAAAGTCTTGGTTATGGCAATTTGCCAATCTGTATGGCAAAAACGCAGTATTCTTTGACCGATGACCCGAAAAAGCTCGGCAGACCGACTGGATTTAAGATCAATATCCGCACGGTTCGTGTCAGCGCCGGTGCAGGCTTCGTTGTCTGCGAGACCGGTAAGGTTATGACTATGCCGGGTCTGCCGCGCACCCCATCGGCATTTAACATTGATATCGATGATGACGGCAAAATCACCGGTCTGTTCTAATCTACAGGAAGTTTATCATTCATGATTCAAATGCAAACACACAATGTCACAGAGACCGAGCAGGCAGGCGGACAGCTGGCAAACCAGCTGTCTCCTGGTGCTGTGGTCGCTTTTACCGGTGATTTGGGTGCAGGGAAAACAGCATTTTGCCGTGGATTTCTGCACGCACTCGGATACACCGGCCGCGTCACCAGTCCGACCTTTGCCATCGTCAACGAGTACGAGACGGATCTATGCCGCGTCTGCCACTTTGATATGTATCGTATCCTAGATGAAGACGCGCTGTACGACATCGGCTGGGACGATTACCTCGACGGAGATACCATCCTGCTCGTCGAATGGAGTGAAAATGTCTCCAGCGCACTGCCGGAAGACTGCATCACCGTGGATATTCGCCGCGGCGATGCCGAGGATGACCGCATCATTACCATCAAAGGAGGCGCACTGCATTGAACATTTTAACGTTGGAGTCTTCCTCTCTGTCCGCCTCCGTGTGCATTACGGAAGATACCAAACTTTTGGCGCAGTCCTTTCAAAACTGCGGTTTAACCCACAGCGCGACTTTGCTGCCGATGATTGACCACATCATGACCTCTTCTCAGTTGACACTGGCTGATATTAATGTTATTGCCTGCGTGACAGGTCCGGGTTCCTTCACCGGCGTCCGCATCGGTGTCTCAACAGCAAAGGGCATTGCAGATGCCAAAAACATTCCGTGTGTCGGCGTATCCAGTTTAGCAGGTGCTGCATGGAATGTCGCACCGCTTACAAACCGTCTGATTTGTCCTGTCATGGACGCGCGGCGCGGACAATTATACAATGCGCTATTTGTCTATGAGAACGATACGCTGCGCCGTCTCACGCCTGATCGCGCTATCGCCATGGAAGACCTAAAAAAAGAGCTGATTTCTCTCGGAAAATCCGTTCTGCTGGTTGGAGATGGCACGCAAATATGTTATAATAATTTTAACCTTTCTGATGCATTGGATGTCACAATGGCTCCGTCTGGTTTGATGTCCCCCTGTGCTTGGGGTGCTGCGATGGAAGCCTATCATCTGGCAAAAGAAGGCAAGATGGTCTCTGCCGCCGCATTACTGCCGAGCTATCTCCGCCAGCCGCAGGCTGTGAGAGAACGGCTCGCACGCGAAGCAGAACAGGCCGCACAATCATCTATGAAAAAGGAGTAATGAATCATGGCACAGGTTCACGTTATGGATCATCCGCTGATCGTACACAAGCTGTCCCTCATGCGCGATAAGTACACCGGTTCTAAGGAATTCCGCGAGGCAGTAGAGGAAATCTCTTCCCTGCTTTGCTACGAAGCTACCCGCGATCTGCCGCTCAAGGAGGTTGAAATCGAGACCCCGATTGCGCACGCAAAAGTCCGATACATCTCCGGCAAGAAGCTGGCAGTTGTCTGCATCCTGCGTGCAGGTCTCGGCATGGTAGACGGCATTCTGGATCTGATTCCGAGCGCAAAGATCGGTCATATCGGTCTGTATCGCGATCCGGATACCTTACAGCCGGTAGAATACTACTGCAAGCTGCCGAATGACATCGAGAGCCGCGACGTTATCGTGGTTGATCCGATGCTGGCTACCGGCGGCACGGCAAACGCTGCTATTCAGTTTCTCAAGAACTACGGCGTAAAGAACATCAAGCTGTTGTCTATTCTTGCAGTTCCGGAGTCTATCTCTTCTATTCAGGAACAGCATCCAGATGTTGAAATTTACTGCGCAGCAATTGATGAAAAGCTCAACGACAAGGGCTACATCGTTCCGGGCGTAGGTGACGCTGGCGACCGCCTGTTCGGCACCAAGTAATCTTTGCACACAAACAGAAGACCGACGCAATCGCGCCGGTCTTTTTTGTGTCTTATTTTTCATAGAACTTCCGTCAAACTCAGTCGGAATATTCTCGTACCATTTTAAACAACTGCGTTCGATTCCGAATGCTCAGCTTTTTATAAATATTCAAAATATGCTTTTTGAGGGTGTTATTAGTAATAGTCAGCTGATCGCAAATAATATCATTCGGCAATCCCTGCATCAACAGTCCCAAAATCGTTGTCTCCCGCGCGGTCAGGCGGAATTTTTCTTCGCATTCATGAATGCTCAGCTTTTCATGCTGTCTGACATGCTCTTGATAGCACCGTGCCGTACGCAGTGCCAGATGTTCTTTGACCATATCCAGTAAAAAGACATCATCATAAACGAAATCCGGCTGACCGGCTTTGCGGTAAAAGGAAATTTTCCCCAGCACTTTTCCTTCAAACGCCGGTAAAATATGCACGCTGTGCTGAAAACCCTCCTCCTTGGAAAAATGCCGAAAACACTCGGTCTTTTCCAGCTCATCCGCAGAAAAAATATCGCTCTCTCGATACACCATACTTTTTCCGCCCATCAGAAGCCCGCGGCTGAAATCTTTTTCCTGATATTCATCCAGGTATTCCTGCGCTGTTGCTTCTGAATAATTACAGCACACAGCATGTGTCAGCTTTGGCAACTCTGTATCCGAAGAATAATAAAAGACCGCTCCATCAAAATCCATGAGCAGCCGCATCTGTTCTAAAAAATTCTGACACATCTCATGAAAGTCTGCGATTTGATGAATCTGATATGTAATATTGTTGAAAATAACCCAGTCATTAGCTTCCTGAATATGCAAATTTCTCCGCCTCCAAACAAAAAAGACGTTTTACGGAGTAATCCGTAAAACGTCTTTGTTCTACTAATATAGTATTATCTTACCATGTTGCGCCCCAACTGTCAAGCACGATTGTTTGAAATTCTGTTACGAAGCTTCCGATGTTTCTGTATCTTCCGTCAACGTACCCGCGACAGCCTCATGCAGCCAAGCACTTCCCTTATCCGTAGTCAGCCAATTGGCAAACAATGTTTCCGGGTCATTGGCAACTGCATCGGATCGAACCGCCACATAAATATCCTGTGTCAGCGCATAATCCGTATCACTTGGCAGCTTGCCATCCACCGTCACAACGGTTGTTTGTTCCGGCTGTCCATTCTGCATAAGTGCACCATAAGTCGTATAACACAAAGTTCCCTGCGTATGTGGGCACGCCGCAGTGAGCGTATCTTCGCCTTGCTGCACCGTGACACCATCACAATCCTGTCCGAAAATAGACTGAAACAGCTTGCGGCTGTCTGCATTCTTTGCAGCGGCATAGCCCTTCCACGTATCCGATTGCAGCACAAATGCTTGTAAAACCTCACTTTTTGTCAAAGCAACTGGTTCATCCGTTCCACCCGCCAAAATGACCAGCGCATCGGTTCCGATTTTATGCAGAGTAATCCCCTGTTCTTTGAATCTCTGCTCCTGCTCTGCCGATGGCGCATAGCTGATGGCAGCATCCAAGTCACCGGCAAGCAAGGCATCCCATGCGGCATCGCTGGTTTGCATGGTTAAAACCTGACGCACGGACTCTTCATAGGTTTCTCCGCAGGCAGCAGCTCGTGCCAAACCGGCAGGTAATTTCAGTGCCGCACTGCATCCCAATGTAAAGTCATTAGGAACTTTATCCACGACCGTTTCTTCTGCTTGTGTCGATTCTGCACTGCCCGTCGGGTTTGTTGCCGGAGCTGCACCGCATCCTGTCAGCACGGTACAGCACAGTGCTGCGGCAAGGAGTTGTCTTTTCATGCTATTTCCTCCTTCTTACACACCGGACAGCTGTGTCCGAACCACCCATTTGCCATGCGAATCAATGATACCTGTCCATTCATTCTGCACAGCAGCAAAATATCCGCCTCCAACACTTTCAATGCTGTCATACCCTGCACGCAAAACGGTCTTTGCCTTTGTATTTCCGATGCCCTGCAATCCAGTTGTCGGATTAGCAATCGTAAAATAGCTGTCTGTCTGTGCGGATTCAGAACCCGAAGCAACGTAATCATAGGCGCGCAAACCACTCAGGGTCTCTTCTTCCAAATCAAAAATCTGATAGCCCTCGCTCATTGCGCCAATCAGCTTATCGTTCTGTTCATAAAAAACCGCTTCATCTTCCAGCTCCATACTCTTGAGATCGTCAAAAATCACGGTATGTCCATCTGCATTGGTATACGCAAAATAGTTATCTGGAAGCGGTACGAGTTCCTGTCCCTTGACATCGCTCGGCAAAACCATCTTTTTGTTCTTCCATCCTGTGCTGATGACCACACAGCTATCTTTTTCTGTCCACAATTGATACAGCGCATCGGTTTCACTGCAATGCTTGCCATTTATATATGTAAAATCGACAATGACTTTGCCCGTCACATCGACAACACCGAATTTTCCGTCGGTATTCTTTGCCAAAACATATCCATTGCACACATCGTCCGCCCAAGAGATACGATTGAACAGCGTAATCACACCATTTTTATTGACAGCACCCCACTGGTTTTCCGAAACCTGCACGGTTGCACTTCCGTCAGAGAATGCACCGACTTGTAAAGCATCAACCTGTGTCAGCAGCTTCAACGTAGAGGCATCATAGAAATACCATGTCTTTTTTCCATCTTGCTCTCGTTGGCTGACCAAAACACCATCAGCACATGACTCTACCGTTCCCATGACACTGCCAAGACGTTCCCCACTGCCGTTATATACCGTCGTGACGCTTTCTCCGTTTAGCTGCTGCAAAATACAGCTGTCTTTCACAGAAATCGTACCGCCAATCGGACCAATCACCCAACTGCCGTCATCTGCCGCGCCGGTCATCTGTGTGCTGCCATCCGATGCCGTGCCGGTCAGCAGCCATACATTCTTATTGCCGCACAATGCTCTCTGCGCTTGTGTGTAGATCGCATTCGTTATTTGTTCTCCCGCTGCATCCGCGACGGCATAGCGATAAACCGGCGTGCTATCTTCCTTCCATCCAACAACTTTTGCTGCATACGGAAAAATCTTTTCATAATCATCCGCCGGATGCAGGACATCGAGCGCACCGCCAGCTAAATCCGCTGAAATTTGTTCCGGAATGGTATAGGTAATGTTTTCCAAAGCAGGCTGTAAAGTCATCTGCGGTTCTGCTGTTTCATTCGATTGCGTTTCTTTTGTGGTAATCGCAGGTGCGCACAGCGCGATTGCGCCGCACAGCACCGCAGATACCGTCGCCATGCCCGCGATGCGTTTTATCATCTTGTTTCCTCCTGCTATCATCATAAACTTATTCTATTTTATCATATGTACCTGCCCTGTCAAGACATGACGTGTTAACAATTTTCCTGTCGAATCAATTTTCAGAGCTTCTTAAGAAATAGAAAAGACACAGCCAGTTCTTTCCGGCTGTGTCATCTCCATCTGCTATTCTGCCCGATTCTTGCCAAACAAAGCTTTCCAAATACGCTTGAACAACTCCATTTTTTCTTCGGTTTCCTGTTCCTGCTCTTTGGCACGCAACTGCTGCATAGTTCTCTCTACGTTTTCTTTTTCTTCCTGCAATTTCTGCGTCTGATGCGACTGCGGCTTGATGGGATCTGCATACTTCGTAAAGTAATCATACAATCTCATCTGGCAGTTGACGCTTGTCTCTCCCTCTGCCCGCTGAACACGTTGATACGTGCCATCCGGCTGCATGAGCCACGATTGACAATTATCTTTTTCCAGCATCTCAAGAATATGCAATAACTGCTCACGGACAGCCTGTGACTTCGGCTCTGCAAAAATTTCAACACGTCGTCTGGTATTGCGATTGAGTAAATCACCGGAACCTAAGAAAATGTGCTGCCGCTCGCCTTTGCCAAACACAAAAATACGCGAGTGCTCCAAATATCGACCTAGAAGGGCGCGAATTGTGATATTCTCAGTATATCCTTCTACCCCAGGTCTCAGACAGCAAATACCACGAACATACAAATGAATTTCTACACCCGCCTGCGATGCTTCAACCATCTTCTCCATGATCTCTATATCGTTGAAGGAATTGATTTTGATTGCCACATATCCATGACCACCGTGTTTTTGTGCCTCGATCTCTCGATCCAGCAGTTCCAGCACACGAGAACGGTAGCAATGTGGGGCAACCCACAACGCTTCGGTCTCTTCCGTGATCTCACCGAGTGACAGGTGGTTGAACACCTGCACGGCATCACGTCCCACGGCATCATCATTTGTAATGAAACATAAATCCGTGTACTGTTCCGACGTCTTCTCGTTATAATTGCCTGTGCCGATCTGCGTCGTATAGCTGACTTCTCCTGCGGCATTTTTGCGCGTAATCACACACAGCTTTGCATGTACTTTATAATCACTCAGGCCGTAAATCACGCGGCAGCCTGCTTCCTCCAAAATGGCGGAATAGTCGATGTTGCTCTGCTCGTCAAACCGTGCACGCAATTCCAATGTGCACAGCACATCCTTGCCCTTATCTGCTGCATGGCACAGAGCAGAAACTACCTTGCTGTGTCCCGCCAGACGATACAGAGAGATCTTAATGGATACCACTTCCGGATCGTCTGCCGCTTCATACAGCATATTTAAGAACGGCTTATAGCTATGGAATGGATAGGCAAGCAGTATTTCCTGCTGTGCCAGCTGGCGCATCGTGATATTTTGATGATACATTGCCGGCACCTGCGGCTTGCGCGGCGGATAAAACAGAGAAGCATCTTGGATGCCCGTCTTCCCCGCCAAAGAGAAACCAAACGCAAAATCCAACGGAATTTTTTGAATAAATATGCCTGCCGGTTGTAATTCCAAATGGTCACACAGATATTTTTGAATGCGCGGTGCCTTTCCTGACAATTGTAGCCGAACCGCAAACAGACGCCGACGTTTTTTGAGCAATTCCTGCATCATGCCGCGAAAGTCCATGTCGTAATCGAGCAAGGCTTCATCAATGGCAATATCTGCATTTCGCGTCACGCGCACGGTCGTATGCTCGACAATTTTTTGCTTAAGAAACAGCTGATACAAATTGTGTTCAACAATATCACAGGTGAAGAACACCTTTGCCCGTCCGTCAAAATTCACGACAAAATAATCCGGAAGATGACCGATTGGCACAACGCCAAAGCGTTCACCTCCATTTTTGGTAATATGACAGGAAAATACATACTTTTCTTTATTGCGCAGGAACGGGAACGGATGATGTCGATCCACAATCTGCGGCGAGAGCAGCGGCTTAATCTCCTCTGTAAAATATTTCCGCGAGATGATTTCATCAATCTGACTCAGCTTTTTGAAATCGACAAAATCAACACCGTGTTGTTTGAATTCTGTCTGCAAGGATTGATATGCCTGTTCTGTCATCGGCTCAAAGGAATGAAGCATTTTCAGCATATGTTCTACCTGCTGTGCCGCATTCCATCCAGTCTTATTGTCCAGCTTATCCGGTTCAACAATGCTCTGATCGGTCAAAGAACCGACGCGCACCATAAAGAATTCATCCAGATTAGAAAAATAGATTGCAGCAAATTTCAGGCGCTCAAACAGCGGCACATCCTGCCGCAATGCCTCAGACAGACAGCGCTTGTTAAATTCCAGCCAACTCAGTTCTCGATTTACCATCAGATGCATCGGCAACATGGCAACCGCCTCCTTCCGGTCTTGTCTTCCCTGTTATTATACCGCAGTACCGGACAAATTTCGACCCTTAATTTTCCGCATGATAGACAATACACGGTCTGCCGCCCGTATTATAATCCATGTCACTGCTGATGACGGACTGTTCTACCAGATAGTTGACATAGCGGCGTACAGTTACAACCGACAATTCGACATGTCCCGCAATATCATCACACGTGTGCCCGCCCGGATTTTCCTGTAAATACGTCTGAATCCGCTCCAATGTCTTGGGCTGCAACCCCTTCGGCGGCGCGCTAGGTGTTTGGGACACCGGCGTAGAAATATGTAACAGAGCGCGATCTAATTTGTTCTGCGTAAATGCTCCCTGCCCACTGTCGTGAATCGCATTTCTGCGATTGCAAAATGTATCCAACGCAAGCTGAAAGCGCTCAAATCCAAATGGCTTGATAAGGTAGTCTGTGACACCGAGGCGCATCAAGGCTTCAATCGTCTCCGCATCGTTTGCCGATGTCACCATAATAACATCAGAATCGACACCTTCCGCTCGCAGCATCCGCAGCAGTTCCAGACCGTTCATCTGCGGCATATAAACGTCTAAGATAATTAGATCTACCGGATTACTGCGCAGCCAGAATAACGCCGGATGGGCGGCGGAAAAGGTCTGCACTACACAGAAGCGCTCATCTTTTTCAATATATCTGCGATTGAGCAGCGTAATTACCGGATCATCTTCTACAATAACAGTACGATACAATGTTCTTCTCTCCTATATTCTCTCTTATATGTGTATAATGGTCTCTTTATTTATGCTTGCTCTGTCAATGTAATAATAAAGGAAGTGCCAACGCCCAATTCGGACTCGACGCGGATAGTTCCGTGATACGCTTCAATCATTTCCTGTACGAGCGCAAGACCTGTGCCACGTCCTTCTCCCTTGGTAGAAAATCCACGCTGGAACAAATGCTCTTTCACTTCGTCTGTCATACCTGGTCCCGTGTCATCAACACTCAGCAGCAGACCGCGTGAGCCCTCTCGAATACTGACCGTCACCTCACTCGGCACATCTGCCGGTGCACCGCGCATGGCATCAAACGCATTTTCGATGAGATTTCCCAATACGGTAATCATCGCTGTAACCGGCATAAACTGCCCGTTGCCATACAAGATGCTGGCAGGATCTAAGGAAAAACGAATGTCCAGCTCCGCAGCGCGGTATGCCTTGCCGATGAGCAATGCGGCAATGGTCGGATCGTGGATGCGGTCTTTGATATAGTCAATGGACTGTGCGCGTGTCTGTGTGATGCGCAGGACGTATTTCTCTGCGCGATCATATTCTTTGAGTTGAAGCAATCCTAAAATCACGTGCAATTTATTAGTAAATTCATGGGTATAGGCTCGCAAGGCCTCTAAGATATGCTGTACACCGGTCAAATCCTGCGCCAGTCGCGTCATTTCTGTGCGGTTCCGGAAAATAGCAACAGCTCCTTCAATTTGATTGTCTCTCCGCAGCGGAATGCGGTCAGAAATCACGGAAACGTGTGTAATAGATTCCAAGCTGATATTGTACTCTGTTTTTCCCGTTCGCATGACACGGGCAATGGTTGACCGCGGATAAATGACCTTGAGTGGCTGTCCAATTGCCTCATCGACACCGATGCGCAGCATATCTGACGCTGCATGATTCAAATAAATAACCGTGCTGTTTTTGTCAATTGCCAAAATACCTTCGTCCAATCCGTCCAAAATATCCATCTGCTGCAAAAACAACCGTCGAAAATCATTCGGTTCATAGCCGAGCAGATCATCTTTGATGCGGCGCGACAAGCGTAGGCTGAGCATACAACCAAAAAATAGAGCGACTGCGCCAACCAATAAATGAGACAGCAATGTCAGCAAAATCATCTTGCGAATCGAGCGCATATAAATACCCGCCATAGTAAATCCGCTGATGGATCCATCCTTGGAATAGATCGCCGCATAGGCACAACGATCCGTGCCCGATGGTGCATCGCTATTGTGCAGCAGCGTCGAATCGCTCTCCTCCAAGCTATCCATAATCTCTTCATTGAGCGGCGCAAGCTGGGATACATCGTGTGAGCCTGAAGCAAGATCATAAAATGCAATCGGCTCTCCCGTTGGGTCATACACCGCCAGCACATCAATGCTTGACACGCTTTCGACGGTTCGCTTAATATATGTATTCGCTTGGTCTGTATCAATAGAATCCATAAAAACCGGTGCATTTGCCGTGACCTGCGCTGCACTGATTAGCGTTTGGTCTCGCGCTTCATTTTCTTGCTTGAGACTCAAAACTAAGTTCGCGCCAAGCGAAAGTAACAGTGCGATGACAATTCCTTGCACCAAGATGGTGCGAACCTGATTATATATCGTTGAATTTGCAATTTTTTCCTTTCCCATATGCAAAACCTCTCCGCATAGATTTCTTTTCTATCATACCACATTCCCCCGCATCCGGCAAATTCCATAAATTCTGGTGAAAAGTCATTAAATTCACTTTTGATATTTTATAAGAAATAGGCAATATGTGCAGTTTTTATTTTTTTTAGTTTTTTAAGCTTGTTTTACCGGTTTGTGGTGGCTAAAATAAGTGGCAGATTGAAAAGCAAGAAAGTGGTGATGCATCATTGGAAGAAATCAAAGCGGAACTCAATGCGCAACTGCAAAATAAGATTGCATTTGACATTCCGCTGTTCGGCGGGATTCCGGTACCGCAGTCGACCGTCATTACGTGGGTCATCATCGCCATCCTGACGGCTCTCGCCATTTGGCTGACACACGGCTTAAACCGCAAGCCTGGGCGCCGTCAAATTGTGGCTGAGATTTTTGTCGGCTTTATTAACGGATTCTGCAAGAGCACACTCGGAGAGAAATACTGGCGCACCTTTGCTCCGTATCTCGGAACCATCGGCTTGTACCTCGGTCTTGCCAATATCTCCGGTTTGTTTGGCGTCACACCCCCGACAAAGGATTTGAACGTCACTGCCGGTTTGGCAATTATGAGCGCAATCCTCATCTATGGTGCACAGTTCCGGTACCACGGTCTCGGCGGCGGACTCAAGAAGTTCGGTCAGCCGGTAGCTATCGTTGCACCGCTCAACGTGATGGAAATCGGCATTCGCCCGTTGTCGCTGTGTATGCGACTGTTCGGCAATATTTTTGCAGGCTTTGTTATCATGGAACTGCTGAAAATGCTGATGCCTGTTATTCTACCGATTCCGTTCAGCCTGTATTTTGATGTGTTTGACGGAATGTTGCAGGCAATCGTATTTGTGTTCCTGACAACGCTATTCCTTTCGGAATCTTTGGACTAAGTAAACAATCTATCGTATTTGACATTTAGGAGGAAATTAAAATGAACGTAGCAATTGGTGCAGGTTTGGCAGTATTAACCGGTTTGGGTGCTGGTATCGGCATCGGCATTGCAACTGGTAAGTCTTCGGAAGCTATCGCTCGTCAGCCGGAAGCTGCCAGCAAGATCAGCCAGAACCTGATTCTTGGTTGTGCACTGGCAGAGGCAACCGCTATTTACGGCTTCCTGATTGGTATCCTGCTGATCTTCATGGGCTGATCGGAGGCGAAACCCGATGATTCTGAATTTAAACTGGCAAATCATCTGGGTGTTTGTCAACCTGCTCATCCTGTTCCTGCTGATGAAAAAGTTTTTGTTCGGTCCAATCACCAAAATGTTGGACGAACGAGCAAAGAATGTTGCTGACACGCTGGATCAGGCGGATGAACGTCTGGCTGATGCAGAAAAGCAAAAGGCAGAATATACCCAGCAGCTGGCAGATGCCCGCGGGGAAGCAGCCCGCATCATTGAGGAAGCACGCAAGCGTGCAGATCTCGCTTATAGCCGCCGCATGAATGAGGCGGAAAAAGACATTCAGCGTCTGAACGAGCAGGCTGCTCGTCAGCGTGAAGCAGATCGTGAGGCAATGCTCAAGTCTGCCAAGCAGCAGATTGCTGCTCTGGTTCTGCTGACTACTGCTAAGGTATCTCAGCACGCCATGAATGCAGACGCAGATCGTGCCATGCTCGACTCATTTTTAGATGAGGCGGGTGACGAGTTATGAGTACGATGGCACATCGTTATGCAGCCGCTCTGCATCATTCGGGCTGTTCTGTAGACAGCTTAAAACAAACTTCACAGTACATCATGGACAGCGCTCCCCTTTGGGAAGCGCTGTGCAGCCCTGCTGTACAGGTAAAAGAAAAGAAAGCGGTACTCAACCGCCTTCCGGACTTTACAGATGACAAACATCTAAAAAATTTTTATGGACTGTTGGCCGAAAAGGGTCGTTTTCCGCTTCTTCCAGAAATCGTAGACGAATATCGAAAGCTGGAAATGCAACAGCGCGGCGAGGGGCTTTGTGTCCTGCGCTGTGTGCGTGATCCGGGCGACAATGCGCTCAGCAAACTAGCAAAACTGCTTTGCAAGAGGTATGGTTATCAGTCTCTTACCTTTGAAATTATACTAGACCCTGAAGTCCTTGGCGGCTTTGTATTTGAAATTGACGGGGTCACCTATGATAAGAGCGTCCGTGGGCAGATTCATGCCCTGGCGCAAAGTCTGCAAGAGGGGTGAACAGCTTGAATCATTCAGACGAAATTATATCTATTCTCCAAGAGGAGATTGAACAGTATGACAGCCGCACCCGCCGCGCAGAGACCGGTACAGTGCTTGAGATTGGCGACGGCATTGCGACTGTATATGGATTGGATCGCGCCGTTTACGGCGAGTTGGTTGAATTTGAAACCGGTGTCCGCGGCATTGTGCTGAACTTGGAACGCGATAGTGTAGGCGTTGTTCTTCTGGGCAGTGAAAATGGTCTGCACGAGGGTTCTTCTGTCAAGCGCACAGGCCGCGCAGCCGATGTTCCAGTTGGCGATGCTATGATCGGCCGCACCGTAAACGCATTGGGAGACCCGATTGACGGTCTCGGCCCGATTGCCTGCACCGAAACCCGCCCGATTGAGCACGAAGCCTCCGGCGTTGTTTCTCGTGAGCCGGTCAACCAGCCGATGCAGACCGGCATTTTGGCCATTGACGCCATGGTTCCGATTGGACGCGGTCAGCGTGAGTTAATCATCGGTGACCGTCAGACCGGTAAGACATCCATCGCGGTTGATACCATTCTGAACCAGAAGGGACAGGATATGATTTGTATCTATGTTGCCATCGGCCAGAAGGCATCGACAGTTGCCAAACTGCGCGGCACATTGGAAAAGGCCGGCGCACTGGATTACAGTATTATCGTATCTGCTACCGCGGCAGATTCCGCTCCGCAGCAGTATATCGCTCCATATGCCGGCGCTGCTATTGGTGAGTACTTCATGGGCAAGGGTAAGGACGTCCTCATTATATATGATGATCTGTCTAAGCACGCTGTTGCCTACCGTACTCTTTCCCTTTTGCTCCGTCGTTCTCCAGGTCGTGAAGCATATCCAGGCGATGTATTCTATCTGCATTCCCGTCTGCTCGAGCGCGCTTGCCGCTTGACCAAAGAATATGGTGGCGGTTCGATGACTGCTATTCCGATCATTGAAACACTGGCTGGCGATGTATCCGCATACATTCCAACCAATGTCATTTCTATCACAGACGGTCAGATTTATCTGGAAAATGACTTGTTCTTCTCCGGTCAGCGTCCAGCTGTCAACGTTGGTCTGTCGGTATCCCGTGTCGGCGGTTCTGCGCAGACTAAGGCAATTAAAAAGACCTCCGGTACCCTTCGTATTGATCTGGCACGTTTCCGCGAGCTGGAAGTATTCACACAGTTTAGCTCGGATCTGGATGAAGAGACCCGTCATGCACTGGATCACGGCAAGCGATTGATGGAAATCCTCAAGCAGCCGCTGTATCATCCGATGCCTGTCTGGAAGCAGGCAGTCATTCTGTATGTTGCAACCAATGGTTTACTCTCTGATGTACCGCTTGACCGTGCAAACGAGTTTGTCAAGGATTTCGCAGATACGCTTCAATCCGAAAACAGCGCACTTGTCGAAGAAATTCAGTCCACCGGCACCCTTCCGGGAACCGCAGGCGAACAGATTCGCAAGGCTCTGGAGTCTTATAAAGAACAGGTGAGCGCATCATGGCAGGCATAAAGGAAATTCGTACCAGAATCGACAGTGTTCAGCAGACGCTGAAGATTACCAATGCGATGTATCTCATCTCCTCCTCAAAATTGCGCAAGGCGCGGCAGCAGCTCACCAATGTTCAGCCATACTTTACCAAAATCACTTCGACGATTGCAGATATCCTGCACCACACACCAGAAATAGAGCATATCTACTTCGATAAGCGCCCAGATGTTGCCGAACACAAAGTCGGTTATATCGTTATCACGGGTGACAAGGGGTTGGCAGGTGCATACAACCACAATGTCCTGCGTTTGGCAGAGAAACAAATCTCTAAAACGCCAAACTCGACCCTGTTCTTAATTGGTCAGGTCGGTCGTGTGTATTTTGCTGAACGCGGCATGAAAATTGACGGCGAATTTATGTACACGGCGCAGGATCCAAATATTCCGCGCGCCCGCGATATTTCTGAGCTGTTTATCAAGCTGTTCCGCGAGAACAAGCTGGATGAGGTTTATATCGTATATACTGAAATGATTACATCAATGCGGTTGGAACCGAAAGTTCAAAAGCTCCTGCCGCTAGATATTGACGCTTTCCCGTGGTCACCGCGTCCCGGCGAGGATGAACCGTACCACCAGACTATTACCTATGTGCCAAGTGCGAATAAGGTATTGAGCCAGATCGTTCCGGGTTACGTCAAAGGCGTGCTGTTTGGTGCAATGGTTGAGTCGTTCTGCTCGGAGCAGAACGCCCGTATGACGGCAATGGACTCCTCCACCAACAATGCACGAGATATGTTAAAAGAACTCTCTCTGCGATACAATCGCGCCCGTCAGGCTGCGATTACGCAGGAAATCACAGAAATTGTCGGCGGTGCACAGACACAGAAAGCAGGGCACCCGCCGCTCCGCCGGGAAAAGCCTGCGCGTGTTGTCCGTTTTCTTGCGGATGGCACCTGCGCACAGAAAGCGAGGAACGAATCATCATGGAACTGAAAGGTGCTGTAGTGCAGGTACTCGGTCCAGTTGTTGACGTCGAATTTGACGGCGGCAAGCTGCCGGAAATCAATGAAGCGCTGACCGTCGAATTGGACGGCAAAAAGCAGGTCATGGAGGTTGCTCAGCACGTTGGCGGCGATACCGTTCGATGCATCATGCTGTCTCCTAGTGAAGGCCTGGGTCGAGGCGACACCGTTATCGCCTCTGGACATACCATTGAAACGCCAGTCGGTGAAGGTACTCTAGGTCGTTTGTTTAATGTACTGGGCGAACCAATTGACGAAAAGGGTCCGGTAAAGACTGAGGAAAAGTGGTCGATCCACCGTGAGCCACCGATTTTTGCTAACCAGAACCCGACAACTGAAATCTTGGAGACCGGTATCAAGGTCATCGACTTGTTGGCTCCATACGCCCGCGGCGGTAAAATCGGTCTGTTCGGCGGCGCTGGCGTCGGCAAAACTGTCCTGATTCAGGAGCTGATCCGAAACATTGCTGCCGAGCACGGTGGATACTCCATCTTTACCGGCGTCGGTGAACGCACCCGTGAGGGCAACGATCTGTGGCGTGAAATGGGCGAATCCGGCGTTTTGAATAACACGGCGTTGGTGTTCGGTCAGATGAATGAGCCGCCTGGAGCACGTATGCGTGTTGCTCTGACCGGTCTGACCATGGCAGAATATTTCCGTGATCGTCAAAAGCAGAATGTGCTTCTGTTCATCGACAACATCTTCCGTTATGTACAGGCAGGTTCAGAGGTCTCCGCTTTGATGGGTCGTATGCCTTCTGCTGTTGGTTATCAGCCGACACTGGCTGATGAAGTCGGCGCTTTGCAGGAGCGTATCACTTCTACTCGTGATGGTGCAATCACTTCGGTGCAGGCCGTTTACGTTCCTGCCGATGACTTGACCGACCCTGCTCCGGCTACGACATTCGCCCATTTGGATGCTACTACCGTATTGTCCCGTAAGATTGTAGAACAGGGCATTTATCCGGCTGTTGATCCGCTAGAATCCACTTCTCGTATTCTAGAGCCAGACGTTGTCGGTGAGCGTCATTACAAGGTTGCCCGCGGTGCACAGGAGCTGTTGCAGCGATATCGCGAGCTTCAGGACATCATCGCCATCCTCGGCATGGAAGAGCTGAGCGCCGAAGACCGCAAGACGGTTGACCGCGCACGTCGTATGCAGCAGTACTTCTCTCAGCCATTCTTCGTAGCAGAGACCTTTACCGGTCTGGAAGGACGCTATGTACCGCTGGATGCAACGCTGAACGGCTTTGAGGCTCTGCTCGGCGGCGAGCTGGATGAATATCCGGAGTCTGCCTTCTCTATGGTTGGCACTGTGGATGAAGTCCGTGAAAAGGCACGTGCACAGGGGGCAGTTTAATGAATAAGACGCTCTATCTGGAAATCATTACCCCGGAAAAGCAGTTTTTTACCGGCAATGTAGAAAGTATTGTAATGCCGGCTCTAGACGGTCAGTACGGTGTACAGCCGGGACATGAACCGATTGTCACTGCGCTGGAGCCGGGCAATGTTCGTTACTGCGTAGATGGCAAATGGCAGGAAGTTATTGTCACGCAGGGATTTGCAGAAATCATGCCAGATTATGCCATTTTGCTGGTATCTACTGCAGAACGTCCGGATGAAATTGACCGTGCACGTGCAGAGCGTGCAAAACAGCGTGCAGAAGAGCGTCTGCGCCAGCAGCAGAGCATTCAGGAGTACTATCACTCCAAGGCAGCTTTGGCGCGTGCGATGGCACGTTTGAAAGCATCTGGTAAATAAAAAGCTCTCTCTTCTCTTAAATAACCAAAGACCGAAGCTGTCTATTACAGATAGCCTCGGTCTTATTTTTTATCATGCAAATTTATGCTTTACTTGCTCGCGACATTCCCTTCCAATTGCGCATGAGAAAGACAATTGCCATGATACCAACGAACAAACTGGATACAGGTCCAGCATACAAAATGCCATCAATGCCAAAAATCTTTCCCAGAATCAGCATAGCTGGAATTTGAATAATAATCTGGCGGAACATCACCAGAACAGCCGCAGAACCCGCCTTGCCGACGGACTGCAAATACGAGCTGCCGACCATTTGGAAACTATCCAATGTGATGAGCAGCAGGAAAATCTTCAAGCATTTGACAGAAAATTCATTGTACAGCGCATCAGAAGATCCAAAAATCTGAATGATGCTCATCGGTGCCAGTTGGAACCAAATCGTGGCAACCAGCATAATCGTAAAGGCAATGATAAGCAGCATTTTCAGCACGTTTTTTACGCGCGGATATGCTTGACTGCCATAATTATAACTAATAATCGGCTGCGCACCAGAGGATAAACCGGTAATGGCATTGAGCAGCAGAGTAAATACTTTCATTGTAACACCGAGAGCTGTCAGCGGAATCTCTGCGCCATATTTACTCATCGCTCCATATTTGACCAGCAGATTATTTTGGAAAAACAGCACACAGACGATCGCAAGCTGTGTTACCAGACTGGATGTGCCCATTTTGCACAAACGCGGAATATAGGTACAGCAGCCGGAAAACGAGCTTTTTTTGAGCTGCACCGATTGATTTTTGCAGATAAAATACCAAACACAAATCAGCGAGCTGACAAGCTGACCGGTAACCGTCGCAATTGCCGCGCCTTTGACACCCCAATGAAGGACAAAAATCGTCAGTGGATCACCAATCATATTGATGACGAATCCCGCCAGCATACTTATCATGGCAATACGCGGGCTGCCATCTGCACGCACCATACTCATCGCGCCCCACGAAAACACATTGACACAAGTACCTGCAACAATAATCTGTCCGTAATCCATCGCATACGGCAAAATGGCTTCTGTCGCACCGAAAACATGACACAACGGTTCCAAAAAAATCGACAGAACAACACTCAGAGCAATACTTGCTGTGAGCAGTGCCAGCAGACCGCCTGCCATGCCCTTTTCCGCCCGTTCCTGCTCATGCACACCGAGTTTTAAGTTGACATAGCTCGCTGTTCCATCACCAATCATCAAACCAATAGCAATTGCCAGCTGTGTCAGCGGAAAAATAACATTTGTTGCGCCGTTGCCCAAATAACCGACACCGTTGCCAATGAAAATTTGATCCACCATGTTGTACATGGCATTGAGTACCCAGGAAATGATGCTCGGCACAGAAAACGCCAGCAGCAATTTGCTGATTTTGTCCGTGCCCAAATTCAACGTTTGATTCATGTAGATTCCTCCTATGATATGCATATGTTCTAATTAGTTAACTAATTATTTCGCAATAAAAACCTGCATTCATATAAGATTACAGGTTTTCAATCATTTGCTTTGTGATTTTTAGCCATTCTTCCTGTTGTTCCTTTGAAATACCATCGAGTAGGTGAGACTCTAGTGCTTGTACACCGCGCAAAACATTCTCTTTATTCTGCAGTGCTTTTTCACTTGGCACGATTTTTTTGAATCTGCCATCATATGGAACCGGCTCGCGTGTAATCAGTCCATCCTGTTCCATTTTCTTAATCAGTGCACTCGCCGAAGACGGCCGCAAGCCAAATTCTTCCTCTAAATCTTTCTGGAATATTTCGCTGTCTGTGTGAGCCAAGATAAAATGCAGAACCTTTCCCTCTGAACCGCTGTATTCTCCGCGAAATGACAACGCATCAATTTCTCGGCGCAGCCGATTGGCAAGAATTCCGATGTATCTGGAAATGTGTTCGTTTTTAATCATAAAATCCCTCTAACTTATTAGTTATCTAAGTATATCACATAACATCTTCCTTGTCAACGAAATCAAAACGCAAAACAGGCACTCTCCTAATAGGAAAAGTGCCTGCATGTAGCGAGGATTTGCTGTTTTTTTATCCGATCTTGTCGCAGAACTTGACGAGTATAGTTGCCATTTCGGCTCTTGTGGACTGTCCCTTCGGAACAAACAAGTTATCGCCTCTGCCCAGCATCAGACCGGTTGCGTGCATCTTCTGCACGGCCTTGACTGCATAAGCAGAAACCTGATCGCTGTCTGCAAAAGCAGAAACTTCGGTTTCTGGCAAAGTAATCTTTGCATAATCCATGTAATGAGCCATCATAACAGCGGTCTGTTCTCTCGTAATGTTTTCATTCGGAGAGAAGGTGGTTGGGGATGTGCCACTTACGATGCCGTTCTTCTGTGCCCAGTTCACGGCTGCGCAGAAGTAGTCATCTTCTTTGACGTCCGTAAACTTGCTCTTACCCGCATATTCTGTAGCATCAATCTTTGCCAGATTGCTCAGTACCTGAATAAACATGCCGCGAGTCATAGCAAGATCTGGAGAGAAAGTTGTCGGAGTGGTTCCAACGAACACCCCCTGCTTTTCCGCACACTTGATGTACTCTTCTGCCCAATGATTCTCAATATCTGTAAACTTGGTCTCATCTTCCTGACCTTCGCCTACGGTACCATAATCATCGTAGTCCTTTGCGTAGTTCTTGTAAACCGTGCTGTCCTGATGACCTGCTGCACCTTCAAAGGTACCCTTCTGCCAATCAACCAGCGTGTTCCAAGTCTTGGTCTCGCCTGCGGTCAGTGCATACGCATTGAGAACCGGTACACTGGATTCTGTTGTATTCAGATCCGATACAAAATCGGTGATAATGCGGGCATATTTTGCCTTTGCCATGCCAGTCAGATCAGCAGAGTTGCTGCCACTTGTCAGCTGAATCTTCTTTTCTTCCTTGACGGTATTACCATCATCGGAAGTCTGTACAGTTGCCGTAATGGAGGCCTTGCCTGCAAATGCTGCATCATATGTCAGCTTGGTCGGCGCATCGCTAATCTCTGCCCATTCGGTTGTGTGCTTGCCGACTGTATCAATATTGCTGCTCTCGAAATCTAGCCAGATCTTCATGTTATCTGCGGATGCGCCGCCTTCCGTCGGGTCATTGCGCACAGCAGCAACTTCTTCTTCTGACAGCTTAGAAGTATAGAATCGTACCTGAGAGACAGCACCCGGAAGCATGGTGTGATACATGCCGCGGTTGCGCTTAGTCTGCAAAGTGTTCTTGAAACCCAGACCAATGTACATCGGCTCGCCATCCCAAGTCTTAATCGGTGCGGTAAATGCCGGCTTGTCTACGTGTGCAGAATGAATGTCATTCTCATAGGAGTCGCCGCCAGTCTCAAAATCAAATGCACTGGTATACTGTACCCAAGTGTCCTTCTTAATGCCGAAATTGTCATCACTGCCGTCATTCCAGCTGAATTCACCGTTGTCGTCCTGTAAGCATACGCCATAAGTCACCTTACCGGTCTCACGGACTGCCATACGGAACATGTACGGTGTGCCCCAGCCAAGGCCAATTCCCTTGACCATCAGCGGGTTGTGATCCGGAATAGCGCCCTTGCCGTCCAAGTCAACATACTGCTCGGTCAGCTCAGAAACGCCGCCCTTTGTGGTACCCGCACTCGGCAGATTTGCCCATACCATACCGGTCATCGAATCCTTCGGGGTGTAGCCGCCATTGTCCGGAATTTCCAGATAATCGCGCTTGCCATCCAGAATCAATGTCTGCTTACCGTTGTCATCTGTGCCGTACTCCGGCTGACCATGGATATAGGCGTTGTTGCCGTTGCCAGACTTATCCTTAACAATCGGCATACCCTGAATAGAACCTTCTACTGTGATAGTCTGCGGCTCTGCATTGCCGATGGTTACTTCATAATCGCCAGCCTTGTCAAAAGTGTACGAGAACTCTGCCACCTTCGATTCGCCGGACTTTAGAGAATACTTCTTGCTATCCTTGGTTTCTCCGTTTACCTTGAACTCTGCTGTGAATGTGCCATCATCGTTACCGATGTTGTTGACATCTGCTTTGATGTGCAGCACATTGCTGGTCGGATCGCTGTTTTCCTTGTCGCCCTGCTTGATGCGAACATTGGCGTAATCCGCAGTCGGCTCACGATACGTAACATTGACATCTACACTTTTGTCTGCGAGCTTCAAGGTATGTTTGCCTAAAGACTCCATGCAAAGTGTGCCACTCAGTGTCGCCGATTTGCCCGGATCCAGTGTTACGATACCGTCTTCAAACTCATACAGATACCGCATCTTACCGTTGTCATCTACCGGAATGACTGCTGCCGCCAGACCCTCGCCTACATTGGTTACGGTTGCCTTGACAGTCACTTCACCGTTGTACAGAACATCTGTCGGTTCAATCGAAATATCTGACCATTGGAGCTGCTGCTTTTCCTTTGCAACCAGCGTGGTATTGGCGAGCTTTGTCTCTGCGCCTTCACCCGTTGCACCGTAGTTTTCTACCTTCATAACATCAGAACTCTTGTCGAGGGTGATATAGAAGAAATCGCCCTTCTTATTATAGGTTCTTGCGTCCTGATGGGTCAGATAAATAGTACCTGCACCAACTTCCGGATTGGAAGACACGGCACGTGCATAGCTGTGCGTATGACCGGAAATCATCAGATCAACCTTCCCCGGCTCGATCACGTCCGGAATATACCGTTTGGTGTATGCATCGGATACCGGATGATGCATCATAATCAAGCGGAAATCAGCCTTGGTCGCTGCATCGGTTTTCAGATCAGCCTTCAGCCAATTCATGGCATTCTCAATTGTCTTGAGAGTAGCTTCATCCGCCTGTGCACCGGTTGCTTCCGAATTCATCTGAAACAATCCCCACGGGTTACTGTTCATTGTGATAATGTGAATACCACCGTAGTTAAACGAGCTGTCGCCCTCCACGGTTCCGCCGTATTCCTTATCCTGAATCGAGTATACATACGTGTTAAAGTATACGCCGCCCTGATCGTGGTTGCCGCTGGAGTATACAATTGGATAGCTGTGGATGAAATCATTATCCGTCTTGCCCTGGAACCAGAAGCTAAACTGCTCTGCCTGTGCGCCAGTGCCCTCTACCAAGTCACCGCAATGCAGCATAACATCCGGATCAAATTCCTTCACAGCTGCATCCAGCTCATTTCTGGTTGCAAAAATGTGCGAATCAGACAGGGTAATCATGCGAACCTGGCTCGGATCGCTGCTTAGTGTCCGGAAACTTGCGGAGCAGGTCTCGCCATTTTCCAGCTTGACCTCATAGTAATACCGCGTGCCTGCCTCCAGATTATCCAGCTTATAGTGGAACAAATTCATCTTTGTTCCTTGGAAATCCGGTGCATCTTCATTGACATTTACGGAAATCGGATCACACAAAGCATCCTTGTCTTTGCCATATGCGATTGTCGACGGCACGTTTTCCGTGCTTTCCCATACGACGACCATGCTGTTTTCTTTTGGAGCAAGCAGATATGGACCGTTTTTGAACTTGGCGCCAACATCATCTGCCTGAGAAATCGTCGGAAGAACACCTACGATCATAATGACCGCTAAGAACATCGCTTGCATCCGTTTGAATACCTTACTCATGTTCGTTTTCTCTCCTCTCTAAAAAATCCTCTCTTTACGAAACGTGCAAAATCCTCCTTTCCGCTGCACGGCTGATTTTTCTGCCACAGATTCTCTCTCTTTGTGAACATTCTGTGATAGATTTGTTAAAACATCTTAACATTATATAGAATAAAATTCAATCTCTTTCATTAATTTAAAAATAAAACTCCGTTTGTTACAATTTTTCACAGAATATTTTGTGCAAAATGACAAGCAATTGTGGAATTTATTTCAAAAAAAGCACCGTTTTCTGTACCGACCTCCAATCGTTAGATTTTGGGTCTAACTTTTTGTGGGGGTCACATCGGTACAGGAAACGGTGCCTTGCTATGCTGTTTTATCAGATTAGAATTCTACTTCGTGATACAGATCGACAATCTCCGGCTCATCGAACAGTTCACCCAGCTGCGGAATAATGCGCTGGAAATGCTCCGTTGCATTGTGCGTGTCAATAGCAGCCTGATCCTTCCAGTACTCAATAAAGCAATGGACGCGCTCATCCGAGATGCTCTGATTGGAGGTGTACGAAATGTTGCCCTCCTCTGCCTGAGACTTTGCAACCAACTCGCGGGTCAGCTCGCGATATTTTGCGATGCATTCCTTTTTAATTACCTGTCTTGCTGTGATCTTAATCATAGATGTATCCTCCTTGTTGTATGATAAGAATCTTTACTTCTTCTCGCATTATACCGAAAATCGTATAAAAAGAAAAGTATTCTGAAAAAATTTTCTTCTGTTTCTGTTATAATAAACTCATACTACAATTACGAGGTGATAAAAATGGGCTATATTCGCCGCCCAGCATACTATAAAGATTTTTACTGCATTGGTTCCAATTGCACGGACAATTGCTGCATCGGCTGGGAAATTGATGTTGATGCCGATTCACTCGCCTACTACCAGACGATCCCCGGCACATTCGGAAAAAAGCTCCAAGCAAGCATTTCTCCTCTTGACCCGGAAATAGGAACGGCTCATTTTCTGTTGGACGAGCAGGAACGCTGTCCTTTTCTAAACTCCTGCAACTTATGTGATATTTACAAAACATTGGGCAAGCAGCATATGGTGCAGATTTGCTCCGATCATCCGCGCTATTTTGAATGGTTTTCCGGTGGCCGCGAGGATGGTCTGGGTCTGTGCTGCGAAGCCGCAGCACAGCTGATTCTGCAATACACAAAATATCCTCAATGGGATATACAAGCATCCGATGTTTTTGACGGAGACACTAATACGGAAAATACGCTGGAACAAACTCTGTTTTCGATGCGAGAGAAATTATTTCATCTCGTTAAGCCGGAATCTCCCATCCCATTTGACGAAAAAACAGACATCATATACCGTACTGTCCGCGCCATGCAGGATACATATGATGCTATTTTATTTTCATTTCCCGAAGATGATATAGAAGAAGACACGTTTTGTTGGTCTCAGGCGTTTTGGAATAAATCCTGTCTGACACAGATCTTCGACCAATTGCTTCAATTGGAGATCAATCAGTCCACTTGGCGTGACATGCTGCTTACTGCACAAGCCCATATCCCGGAACTGCTGCAAGCTCGCGCAGATTTTTTGGAATATTATCAGGAAAAGATGTATGAATACGACCAATTGCTGTTGTATTTTGTATACCGGCATTTTATGAAAGCACTTGGTGATGATGCGTTGCGCGAAAAAGTACAATTTGCTCTTCTCAGCACAGCGATCATTCAAACGCTGGATATTTCTCACTGGCTGACATGCGGAGCGTTGACACCATGGGATCAAGTCTGCATCTGCAAGGCATATTCCCGTGAGATTGAATACAACGAAGAAAATACCGAATGTCTTGCCGATTTTTTCTTTTCGAGTATATTTTAGTGACTCTTTGTCAATGGTCAGAGAAACATCTTAAAAATCTTGTACCATTTGATTGGATTCCCGTTCATTCAACTCCGTGACCTTGGTATCTACCACGCGATAAACACGCTGGCATAGATCCAGCACACTCGGGCGATGTGTTGTCACAATGCAGGTTTTATTCGGATGCTGCTGTACAATATTACGCAGCACCTGCCGTTCAGTCGTGACATCCAGTGCGCTGGTTGCCTCGTCGAGCAGCAAAATCGGCGCATCGCGCAAAATAGCTCGTGCAATACTCAGTCGCTGTGCTTGTCCTTCTGACACGCCTCTTCCGCGTGTGCCGAGCAGGCTGTTGATACCATCCGGCATCTTTTTCACAAATTCCCAAGCACAGGCTGTCTGAAGTGCTTGCTTGATTTCTTCTTCTGTTGCATCCTCTTTGACCACACGTAAATTGTCAGCAATTGTTCCGGACATCAAGGTATTGCCTTGCGGCACATAAGAAAAATATCGCCGTGTATCCGCATTGATGGGCACGGTAATTCCGCTCAAAGCAATCAGCTGTGCTTCGCCGTTATTGGGATGCAGCAACCCCAAAATCATGCGCAGCATAGTTGTCTTTCCTTCTCCGCTCGGCCCTACCAGTGCCACAATTTCTCCCGGCCGCGCAACAAAATTAGAATCTGTCAGCACGCACTGATGTTCCACATATGCAAAATTCACATGGCTGAGCTGTACGGTAAAGCCATGCCGCGCCGCCTGCTTCATTTGTTCTGATTGTTCCGGCAGATGTATCTCGCGAGGGAGTTCTACAAGCTCTCGAATGCGCCGCGCAGACACTGCACCGTTCAACATACCGGGAATAATACGCACCAAATTGGAAAACTGATTGGACAGCTTGGAGCGCTGCTCCAAAAACAGAGTCATGGTTCCATATAAGATATCTCCCGTCCACAGCCGAAACAAGCAATATCCAAACGCGAGGAAGGACACTCCTGCCGACAGCACGGACATGCCAATGTTCGTCTTAATCGTAAACAAATTATATGCTAAATTGGTCTGTTTGAATCGCTCCTGCCATCCTCGCAGCCCCTTACTGTAATGTTCCATCACGCCGAATGATTTAATGGTGTCAAAGTTGTAAAAGGTCTCCACCTCATAGTTCATCAACTTGCTGTTGACCTCCAGCACTTTCCGGCGGTATTCGCTGTTTTTCCGCATCAAATACCGGCCGGACAACAACAAAATCGGCGCGGACAACAGCGCAATAAGCGCCATGGTCGCATCATAATACAAAATCACGGCGAGCGTTGCAGCGATGCTGTACACATAAATAATCAAATTAGGCAGCCAGCTCACGGCGTTGCTCGCGACGGTATTGACGTCATTATTAAACCGATTTAGAATATCGCCATTTTCAAACTGTGAGATACTCAGCCAATCCGCATCAATAATCCGGTCAAAAATATCCGCCTGCATATCGTTGTTGACATAAATAGACAGCTTTGTCGAATACCGATCGACCAAGCTCGTAAAGAGCAGGCTCACAACCATGCTGGATACCATAATGATGGCGACCAGCCACAATTTTTCAAACTGATAGCCTGTGATAATATCAATCATGTATTTACTCGCAACGGAAGAAACCAAACCCAACGTGGAACTTATGATGCCGATTACTGTATAAAATACGATAATTTTTATATATTTTCGACTATACGAAAAGATCCATTTCCAATCCTCCAAGAAATCGGAAAAAGTTCCATCATCCAGTTTATCAAGAATGGTCTGTACAAATACCGACCGCAGCAATTTATTAAATCCTGTATAGCGCAATCCTTCTCATCCTTTTTTTCGATATGCTCTATTGTAGCATTGCCCAAACAAAGGGTCAACCGATATTCCGTCATATATTGCGGTAAGTCGTCATATTTTTCTTTTTCTCTGCGTCTATTTATGCTATGATAGTAGCAGATAGACTTGAGAAAGGATTTGCTATGATTGATATACATACCCACATTCTTCCCGGATTAGATGACGGCGCACAGACACTTTCCGATGCATTAGAAATGGCAGAGCTTTCCCTAGAGAGCGGCGTAGACACACTGATCGCCACACCGCACAGCAATCAGCTTGGCCGATTTGAAAATTTTGATATTTCTCATTTAACGCATGTATGGTCTCAGCTCCAACAGGCTCTTCAGGCAGAACGCATTCCGCTGCAGCTGTATCTCGGCATGGAAATCTTTGCTTCTGATGATTTGTGTGAAAAAATACGCCAAAAGACATTGATCAGCCTGCACCATTCCCGCTACTATCTTGTAGAGTTTGCCTTTGATGAAGCACCAGAATACATTGGAGATACCTTAGACAATATGGTATCTATCGGCGCAATTCCAGTTATCGCCCATCCCGAACGATATTTCTGTGTGCAGGATTTTCCCTCGCTGATTTATCATTGGTTACAGCTGGGCTGTTTGACTCAGCTCAATAAGGGCAGCGTTTTTGGTAAATTTGGCAGACATGCCCAGTTTACAGCAGAATATCTGCTGCAGCATCAGCTCATCACCTGTATTGCCAGTGATGCACACAGTCCTGTGATGCGCACCACACACATGGGTGACATCATAGATTATCTACTTGCGCTTTACGGCGAACATGAGATGATTCGCCTATTATTTGAAAATCCCAATCGCATACTACACGATCGGGATATTCCTCGCCACGGCATCCTGCCAGAGCGCAGACGCAGTTTATTCTTTTGATTTTTAACAGTTATGAAAATATTGAACACTTATGAATATGTTTCTACGCTGCGAAAGCTGGTCGAGTCCGGTCAAACAGTCAGTATGTGCATCGCCGGAAGTAGTATGGCTCCCTTTCTCGTCGATGGACGCGACAGCATTTGTTTTCGCGCACCGGACAGACCGCTTCGGCGCGGTGATATGGTATTCTATCAGCGAAAAACCGGACAATATGTCATGCACAGGATCATTTCTGTGCGCACCGATGGCTATTATCTCGTTGGTGACGCACAGCAAACCATTGAAGGTCCCATTGCATCCGAACAGATCTTCGCCTTGGTCACACAAGCGCAGCGCAAGGGCAAATGGATAGATCCTCACGATTTTTGGTGGAAATTTTTCTCCAGTTTTTGGCTGACACTGCTTCCTGTCCGTTCTTTGCTCATGAAGCTGTATAGCAAATGGACAAACAAATAATATTTATTATATTATCTTACTTCTCTCAGCATGTCCACGATCTTGCCGCGGCAGGCCAAGCCAATGCCGTTCGCCATCTCAATATGCTTTTTCATCCGGCTTTCGAAATGATGAAACGGAAGGAAGATTCCTATTCGGTCGCTGTTTGTTTCCTCTCCGGTCGTTTCTACCTTTCCATAATACAGAAACGCACGCGGCAGCGTCTCCTCCAGCTGCATCATATAATTCCACACAGTCGCATAAATTTCCGCATCTGTCGTATGATTTTCTATGTCTTTCGGCAGCTGATACAGCAATAAAACACCCAAATGTTCGCCGATTTTATCGGTCTGCACCTGTAATGTATCATTATAATAATGCCGCTCGCGGAATCCATAGGCAAGGCACATCTGAAAATCTCGAATTTCAGGTTTTTCTCGATATAAGTCGCAAAACGCCTTGTATTTTTTCTCCGGCACAGAAATAGATAGATTATCGCGCAATGCTCCGGTTTCATCGGTCAAAATTACCGGATTTTCCACCCCTTTATCGTTAAAACGAAGCGGAATTAAAAAAGAATTGCGCAGCAAATCAAACATACTGTTGCCGCAAATTGCCATCAAAAAGGCAGATAAATCCTGATTTTGATAGGCATGAATCAATGCATTAGCAAAGATTTTATCCGATGCTTCCACGCTGTCTGCATCCATTAAATCCGTCTCCGGACAGCTCTCATAAAACGTTTCCTTCAGTCGTCTGCAGGCATTGGGATCGTTCAAAATTCGGTCAAACAATTGTTCTACTCGTTGTTCTCTCGGAAAAATGCTGCTCATAGCAAAGACCTCTTTTCTGCCCCTATTATACGCTCACCGCACAAAGAAGTAAAGAGCGCAAGTATTGATTTTTCCTATAGTAAATACGAGTTGATTGACTTGACTTTTTGCCATATTAGACTACAATAGCAGATAGAAAGAGGGCGTATTTTATGCCAGAACAAGGATTTAAATGCAATCATATGGCGATTCCATGGCACGAATATATACAAAATCAAGACCAGCCCATTAGCGAAGCAACACTGAGTGAAAAAGCATCTGTGATCGGGCGGATTGGCTTGATGCTGCTGTCATGCGGAACCGGTGCATGGCGTGTGCGCAGTTCCATGAACACGATTTCTGAGAGTCTAGGCGTGGTGTGCTCCGCAGATATTGGTCTTCTGTCCATCGCGTACACCTGTTTTGATGGCACCGAGAGTTTTTCGCAGTCGCTCTGCTTGACCAATACCGGCGTGAATACCTCAAAATTAAACCGATTAGAACATTTTGTCGCAGATTTTCCCAAAGAAAGCAAGCTGCTCACAGGAGAACAGCTGCACTGCAAGCTGGATGACATTGATCAAATTCACGGATTATATTCTCCGCTTGCTCTGGGATTTGCCGCAGCACTCGCATGTGGTGCCTTCACCTTTCTGCTCGGAGGCGGACTGTGGGAAATGCTGTTTGCTTTTCTCGGCGCGGGTATCGGCAATACTATTCGTTGCAAACTGGCGAAGCATCATTTCACATTATTTTTATGCATTGTCACTTCTGTTGCCTCAGCGTGTCTGATTTACGCCGGCTGCCTGCGATTAGCAGAATCGCTTTTCTGTATTTCCTCTCAACACGAAGCCGGATATATCTGTTCCATGTTGTTTATCATCCCAGGCTTTCCGTTTATCACCAGCGGCATTGACCTCGCCAAGCTGGATATGCGCTCCGGCTTGGAGCGGCTCGCTTATGCCATTCTCGTTGTTATGGTCGCCACACTCGCCGCTTGGATGATGGCTTTGCTGCTGCATTTGACACCGGTTGAATTTATGAATCTTCATCTTAACACTACGCAATATCTGCTGTTTCGTTTGATCGCCAGCTTTTGCGGTGTATTTGGCTTCTCTGTTATGTTCAATAGTCCGCTTAAACTCGCCGCCACCGCTGCTGCAATCGGCGCAGTGTCCAATACGCTGCGTCTGGAGATGGTAGATTTGAGCACCTGTCCACCTGCCATCGCTGCCTTTCTGGGCGCACTGACTGCGGGACTACTCGCCTCGCTGCTCAAAGCATACGTTGGTTATCCACGTGTGTCGATCACAGTCCCTTCCATTGTCATTATGGTGCCTGGACTGTATCTGTACAAGGCAATTTACAACCTCGGCATTATGTCGCTGAGCGATGGAGCAGTTTGGATGACTTCTGCGCTGCTGATTATCGCTGCGCTACCGCTCGGTTTGATTTTTGCTCGAATCATCACCGACAAAACCTTTCGATATTGTACATAAAATGATTTATGATATGCCCAGCAAAATTTCTGCCTGCTTCTTTTCCTCTTCTGACGGCGGTCGAACGCCTTCCAGTGTATACGGAATGCCAAGCTTTTCCCACTTGAACAATCCCAATGTATGATACGGCAGAACTTCCACCCGTTCCACGGTGTGCAAGCCAGCGATAAACGCGCCGGTCTTTTTCAGTCCCTCCGGATCATCCGTAAGACCCGGCACAAGCACGTGTCGAATCCACATCGGCTTTCCGTGGTCAGACAGATACTGTGCCATTTGCAAAATATTCTGATTGGTCTTGCCCGTCAGTGCACGGTGTTTGTCGTCCTCAATTTCCTTGAGATCCAAAATCACAAGATCGGTAACTTCCAGCAGTGCATCAAATTTCTGTAAAAACTCTGGTTCCATAGAAAACGGCTGTCCCGCAGTGTCTAACGCTGTGTGGACGCCTTTTTTCTTGGCTTTTTGGAAAAATTCCGTTACAAAATCTATTTGCAGCAGTGGTTCTCCGCCGCTGACGGTAATGCCGCCATTGTTCTTCCAGTAATTATGATAGCGATACGCCCGCTGAAACAGCTTATCTGCTGTCCATGGTTCTCCCACACCGCACTGCCATGTTTCCGGATTATGGCAGTACCGGCATCGCAGCTGACATCCCTGCAAAAAAACGATGAATCGAACGCCCGGGCCATCGACCAGACCAAACGTCTCTAATGAATGCACATACCCTGTCTGGCTCATCTTTCTGTCTCCTTTCGGCAGAAAATGCTGATTCCCGCAGGGAGAGAATGCTCTCTCCCGCCGAAACCAGCATAAAACATCTATATTCTAGCTTTCAACTCATTACATAACCTTATGGCAGGTTCTCGCAATAACATCCAGCTGCTGCTCACGAGTCAAGTCGATGAACTTAACCGCATAGCCGGATACGCGGATGGTAAAGTTTGCGTACTCCTCCTTCTCCGGATGCTCCATCGCGTCAATCAGCTTTTCTGTGCCGAATACATTGACATTCAGATGGTGTGCGCCCTGATCGAAGTAGCCATCCATGACCTGTACCAGATTGTTGATGCGCTCCTGTGCCTCATGACCCAGTGCATCTGGGTTAATGGTCTGGGTATTGGAAATACCATCCAGCGCCCAATGATACGGCATCTTTGCCACAGAATTCAGCGAAGCCAACAGGCCGTTCTGCTCTGCACCGTAGGACGGGTTCGCGCCCGGTGCAAACGGCGTCCAAGCCTTACGGCCATCCGGCATTGCACCGGTGAACTTGCCGTAAACCAGATTGGAGGTGATTGTCAGAATCGAAGTGGTTGCCTCCGAATTGCGGTATGTATGACGGCGCTTTACCATCTCAAGGAAGGTCTTGAGCAGCCATACGCCAATATCGTCAGCACGGTCATCATCGTTGCCGTACTTCGGGAAGTCACCCTCGATTTCAAAGTCTGTAATCAGACCATGCTCATCGCGGATTGCCTTTACCTTGGCATACTTAATTGCACTCAGCGAGTCAATGACATGCGAGAAGCCTGCAATACCCGTCGCAAAGGTGCGGCGAACATCGGTATCAATCAATGCCATTTCCGCTTCTTCATAATAATACTTGTCATGCATGTACTGAATCAGGTTCAGGATGTTGACATACAAGCCAGCCAGCCAATCCAGCATCGGAACGAACTTCTTCATGACATCGTCATAATCCAGATACTCGCTGGTTACCGGAGCATACGCCGGGCCTACCTGCTCAAAGAACTTTTCGTCCACGCCGCCATTGAGGGCATACAGCAGGCACTTACCCAGATTAGCACGAGCGCCAAAGAACTGCATTTCCTTACCAGTCTGCGTTGCAGATACACAGCAGCAGATAGAATAGTCATCGCCCCAAACCGGCTTCATGACATCATCGTTTTCATACTGTACCGAGCTGGTAGCAATAGAAATCTTTGATGCATACTTCTTAAAGGTCTCCGGCAGAGCAGAGGAATACAGAACCGTGAGGTTTGGCTCCGGTGCCGGTCCCATATTTTCCAGTGTATGCAGGAAACGGAAGTCATTCTTGGTTACCATAGAGCGGCCATCCATACCGATGCCCGCAACTTCCAGCGTAGCCCAAACCGGATCGCCGGAGAACAGCTGATTATAAGACGGAATACGAGCAAACTTGACCATACGGAACTTCATCGTCAGGTGGTCAATCAGCTCCTGTGCCTGTGTCTCAGTCAAAACACCTGCATCCAAATCGCGCTGGATGTAAATATCCAAGAAGGTCGAGATACGGCCCACGCTCATAGCAGCGCCATTCTGGGTCTTAATCGCAGCAAGATAGCCAAAATACAGCCACTGGCACGCTTCCTTGGCATTCTTTGCCGGCTTAGAAATATCATAGCCGTAAATCTTTGCCATTTCCTTCATGCCCTTGAGCGCATTGATCTGGCGGGCAACCTCTTCGCGCAGACGGATGACATCATCTGTCATGACACCGTCACCCACGTTGGACTTATCCAGCTCCTTCTGTTCAATCAGGAAATCAATGCCGTACAGTGCCACGCGGCGATAGTCACCAACAATGCGTCCGCGGCCGTAGGTGTCCGGCAGACCGGTCACAATATGGGTGTGACGCGCCTTTTTCATCTCCGGCGTATATGCTTCAAACACTGCCTGATTATGCGTGCGGCAGTATTTGGTAAAGATTTCATGCAGCTTTTCGGACGGCTGATAGCCATACGTTGTGCAAGCCTGCTCCGCCATCTTAATGCCGCCATACGGCATAAACGCGCGCTTGAGCGGCTTGTCGGTCTGCAAGCCGACAATCTGCTCCAAATCCTTCAAATTTTCATCAATGTATCCCGGGCCGTATGCAGTCAGGCTGGAAACAATCTCGGTTTCCATATCAAGCACGCCATCTTTCGCGCGTTCCTGCTTTTGCAGCTGCTGCAAAGCACCCCACAGCTTATCGGTTGCCTCGGTCGGTCCTGCCAAAAAAGCCTCATCGCCGTCATACGGCTGATAGTTTTTCTGAATGAAGTCTCTTACGTTGACTTCTTCCTTCCAAATGCGTCCCTCAAAGCCTTCCCACTGTTCAAAATCAACCATGGTCGTTTCTCCTTTTTCGTCAGATATACGTTTCATAAGCCGGAAAGACACGAATTTTTGGTATAAAAAATCCGCCCTCCCAAGCGTAAACAATGCCCAGACGGTCGGCAAAACAGCGATTCATACTCCCATGTGGTGATCCACTTCCGTCAGTCGTATGAACACTGTTATCATAACGGTGCAGGCGAAAAATGTCAAGACCTATTTCGAAACATTTTATAACAACACCGGAAATCTGAGCCATTTTTTGTTAGCTATCGTTAATATTTTTTAGGCAAGATATGCTTCGCCGCTCATGCAGGCAGCGAAGCATTCTTTATCCCATATGTCATAAAAGTCTGTATGTGCTGACTTTTATCTCTTGACGTTAAAGGCACTCATTCCCGGATAGACAGCGCTGGCACCCAGTTCTTCCTCAATGCGAAGCAGCTGATTATACTTTGCTACGCGCTCGGTGCGGCTCGGTGCACCGGTCTTGATCTGGCAGGTGTTCAGTGCAACAGCCAAATCAGCAATCGTCGTGTCTTCGGTTTCACCGGAACGGTGCGAGGAAATGGCGGTATAGCCAGCCTTATGTGCCATCTTGATGGCTTCCAATGTCTCAGATACCGAACCAATCTGGTTGAGCTTAATGAGAATGGAATTGCCGCAGCCGTTGTCAATGCCCTTCTTGAGTCGCTCGGTATTGGTGACAAACAGGTCATCGCCGACCAGCTGTACCTTGTCACCAAGCTCCTTGGTCAGCAGCTTCCAGCCGTCCCAATCTTCTTCGTCCAGTGCGTCCTCAATAGAAATAATCGGGTATTTTTCTACCAGCTGCTTCCAATGCGCAATCAGACCTTCCGAAGTGAACTTGGTGCCAGCCTTCGGCAGAACATATTCGCCCTTCTTTTCTCCCTTCCACTCGGAAGAAGCGGCGTCCATTGCCAGCATGAAGTCCTTGCCCGGCACATAGCCAGCCTTTTCAATTGCCTTGAGAATATACTGAATTGCCTCCTCATCGCTGGCAAGATCCGGTGCAAAACCGCCTTCATCGCCAACGGAAGTTGCCAGTCCCTCTGCCTTGAGCAGAGCAGCCAGCGCATGGAATACCTCTGCGCACATGCGCAGTGCTTCCTTGAAGCTCGGTGCGCCGACCGGCATAATCATGAATTCCTGTACATCCACGGTATTGGCTGCATGAGCACCGCCGTTGAGGATATTCATCATCGGTACCGGCAGACGATTTCCGGAAATACCGCCGAGAAAACGATACAGCGGAATATCCAGCGCAATAGATGCTGCCCGTGCTGCCGCAATGGATACAGCGAGAATTGCATTGGCGCCCAGCTTAGACTTGTCCTTGGTGCCGTCTGCCTGAATCATTGCCGCATCTACTGCGTAAATATCCGAAGCATCCATGCCAATCAGAACGTCCTGAATCGGACCATTGATGTTTGCAACTGCCTTGGTTACACCCTTGCCTAAATATCTGCTCTTATCTCCATCGCGCAGCTCCAGTGCTTCAAATTCGCCTGTCGATGCGCCGCTCGGTGCGGCACCTCTGCCAATCACGCCGCCTGCCAGAACGACTTCTGCCTCTACCGTTGGATTGCCGCGAGAATCCATAATTTCGCGTCCAATCACCTTTTCAATCGTTAAACAGCTCATCACTCGGTGTCTCCTTTCACCATCCGTCTTTGATATATGTGTAGTTACTATCTTTTTGCTGGAACACAAGATGCCGGTATTTTTCGGCATTTTCAATTAGCTTTTGCTAACCGTGTTCAGTATATCAGATATTTTAGTTTTGTCAAGATTGATTCGTTTTATTCTCATAAAATTTTGCGCAAAAAAGCCAACATGAATCACATGTTGGCTTTTTTCTGGTGTGTTTTATTGTCTTTTCTGCATCATACAAACTGATTGCGCTGACAATCATACGCATAATCCATTCCAGCCAGCTTATGTTCAATCTCATGCTGGTCAATATCAAGATCTTGACACATCTGCTCCAACGAACCGTATTGATCGCGCAGCTTGGTGTTGACATAGCTCAATAAAATCACTGGATCCTGCGGTATCATTCGCTTTCCTCCTCTTTTTCCGGCTCCTCCCGGTTAATCGCCTGATACGCTTCCTCATAGAGAACTTCCTGCGCATCCAATTTGGTCGCGCCGAGCTTCCGGTCAATATATTCTCGATCCTTGGTTTGGATCTTGCCCTTTGCATCGTCCGCCAAAACGGTATCAAAAATATGGCAAATCTGCTTTTTGATTTGCAGGTCATAAATCGGTGCGGCAACCTCTACACGCCGCAGGGTATTGCGTGTCATGAAGTCCGCAGACGAAATATATACTTTTTCTTCCTCACCTACACCGAAGCGGTAAATCCGTGAGTGCTCCAAAAACCGACCGACAACGCTGATAACCGTAATGTTCTCCGTCAATTCCGGCACTCCCGGTACCAAGCAGCAAATACCTCGAACGATTAACTCAATCTTGACGCCCGCCTGTGAAGCATCAATTAGCTTTTCAATAATATCTTTGTCGGTCAGAGAATTCAGCTTGACGCCGATATAAGCCGGACGGCCATGCTTCGCCTTCTCAATTTCGTCCTCGATCAAGTCGAGTACTTTATTTTGCAGGCAGTGCGGCGCGACCATCAAATGTTCCACATGCGATACCGTCTCTCCCATCAATAAGGAGCGGAATACCTTGTCAACATCTGCACCAATATCACGATCGGCTGTCAGCAGTGACAGATCGGTATACAGCCGCGCAGTCTTCTCATTGTAATTGCCTGTGCCAATCTGCGTGATATACTGGAAGCTGTTTTCACGTTTCCGAACAATTTGGCACAGCTTACAGTGTACTTTATATTTGCCGAGACCGTAAATAATATGGCAGCCTGCCTCTTCCAGTCTGCGAGACATCTCAATATTATTTGCTTCATCAAATCGCGCACGCAGCTCGACCATGACAATGACTTCTCTGCCATTTTCCGCAGCTTCAACCAGCGCATCAATGATTTTGCTCTGATCTGCCACGCGGTACAGCGTCATCCGAACGCTGACCACAGAGGAATCCTCTGCTGCCTCATGCAGCATACGCAAAAATGGTTTCATGCTCTCATATGGATACGAAAGCAGCACATCCTTCTTTGTGACTTGATCCAATACGCTCTCCTTCATATTGAGTGCCGGAGAGTCGCAGGGGCTTCGCTTTTCGTAAAACAGCTCGGAGCGATCACGCAGATAATGCTGTAACTGAAAAACAAAGGACAAATCCAGTGGTGTGTCCAACCGAATCACATGCTTCATGCTGACACCGAGATGTTTGACAATTTCTTTGCAGGTCTTTTTGTCAATATCTCGGCTCAATTCTACGCGAACCGGGCTCAAACGGGTGCGCTGTTTGATGAGCTGTTCCATCACGCCGCGATAATCCAAATCTTCATCATATACTTCTATGCCATCAATATCCGCATTGCGCGTGACGCGCAGAATAGATTTTTCCTTGACGAGATACGTTGGGTACAGCTTGGAGACAAAGTGCAGAATCAACTCCTCACACAGCATAAAGGTACCTGGACGAGAGGGAATCTCAATCAAACGCTTAAACGCATTATTGGTGCACGGCACAATGCCAATTTTAGATTTTCCGCCCTTTGTGCCGAGTGATACCAGCGCATACAACTCCTTGTTATTGAGGAACGGAAATGGCTGCTGCTTGCCGAGAATCATTGGCATCAGGAACGGTGCAATGTTCTGGTCAAAATACGTTTCCAGTAAAGCGCCTTCTTTTTTAGACAACCGGTTAAAATTGATCAGATGAATGTTCTGCGGCTCCAGCTCACCCATCAGCTGTTCATAGATTTTCGCTTTCAGTGCTTCCAGCTCACGCGTGCGCTCCAGAATTGCCTCCACCTGCTGCTTGCTGGTCATGTTGGTTTTGTTGTCACGAATTTTCTCGCCGGAACGCATCTGATCCATTAATGTGCCGACACGCACCATGAAAAATTCATCCAAATTGGATTGATAGATCGACACGAACGACAGACGTTCCGCCAGCGGAACATATTCATTTTCCGCCTCACGCAAAACGCGGACATTGAACTGCAACCACGATAATTCTCGGTTCGTATAGCAGCTCAGCCTATGTTTTTCTTCTTTTTTGCTCCGTTTGTTTTGCTTGTCCATAGCTTTTCCTCCTTATTTTACTCTATTTTATATTCTACCTTGCACTTCTACGATGTGCAGTAAAATTTCTGTCACGGTATCCATCTGCTGCACAATCGCATGTTCATACGGTCCATGCAGCGCATATGAGCCGGTTCCGAGATTCGGGCACGGTAATCCTCGGAACGACAGCTGTGCACCATCCGTACCGCCGCGCACCGGATGAGACACCGGTGTCAAGCCAACCGTACGGATCGCATTTCGTGCTCTTTCGACAACATCCGGATGATCTTTTAAAATCTCAGCCATGTTGTGATACTGATCGCGTAAAGTCAGCATTGCTGTTCCTTCTCCGTATTTTGCGTTAATGCTGCACTCTATATCACGCATCAGTTGCTTGCGCTGAGCAAATTTCTCCGCATCATGATCGCGAATGATATATGACAGCTTTGCTTGAGAGACATTGCCGGACATATCACACAGATGGAAGAATCCTTCGCGTCCTTCCGTTTTCGCCGGAATCTCGTTGGGTGGCAGCATACTGTTAATCTCCATAGCAATCAGAGCGGCATGAATCATTTTATCTTTCGCATCGCCCGGATGCACGGAAACACCTGTAATGTTCCATTCCGCGGCAGCAGCGTGGAACGTCTCCCATTCGACTTCATTGGGTGCACTGCCATCCACCGTATATGCATAGCTTGCACCAAACTTTTTCAGATTGAGCAACGCGGCACCGTGCCCAATCTCCTCATCCGGCGTAAAGCAGATGCATATTTTTCCGTGCGGGCGATTCTCCTGTATCAGTCGTTCACACATCGTCAGGATTTCTGCCACACCCGCCTTGTCATCAGCACCGAGCACTGTCGTGCCGTCTGTCGTAATGACAGTCTCTCCTATCGCCTGCTTCAAATCTGGAAACCGTTCCGTGTCAAGCGTCCGTCCGCTGGTTCCCAATGCGATTTCTTCACCATCATAATTGCTAACTACCTGCGGACGAATTTTCGTTCCGCCAAACTCATTGACAATATCCAAATGCGCAATGAAACCAATCGGCTGGCACTGTTCTTTTCCTTCCGATGCCGGCAAAAAGCCGTATACATATGCGTGTTCATCGACCGAAACATTTGTCAGACCAATCTCCCGCATATCATCCACCAAGACATTTGCCAGTGTGAATTGTTCCGGCGTTGACGGTGTCTGCGCGGCATTTTCTTCGTTGCTTCCTGTATATATTACAGCGTATTTTAACAGACGTTCACTTGCTCTCATATGCTTTTCCTTATTGTACCTTCCATATAGAAAAACCGCTGATTTTGGCAGTTTGGGGATTATAGGTTTTTATTATCTGTTTCTATTTTACCGCTTTTCTGACAGAAAATCTACAGGACATCGTGATAAAACACAAAAAGTAACAAAAATTTTATGTTTATTCAAACTCTTCTTAGAGATTCATGCTATAATAAAGGCAATCAAAAAACGCAATGATAGAAAAGGAGGTTCGTTTATGAATCGCATCCTTATTATTGGCGGCGGCGCATCCGGCATAGCTGCCGCCATTTCTGCCGCAAAAACCAATCCTTCCGCTCAAATTACCATTTTGGACGGTCTGGATCGCATCGGCAAGAAAATTCTCGCCACAGGAAACGGCAGATGCAATTTAACAAATGCACAGATTGCGCCGGGCCATTATCATACGCAAAACACCAGCCGTCTGACGGAATTGCTCGCTGGTATGCCTGCAGAGCGCACACTGGCATTTTTCCATGACTTAGGTCTTTGCTGCACAGAAGAAGACGGCGGACGCATCTACCCATACAGCCGACAGGCTTCCATGGTACTGGATGTGCTGGAACTGGCTTTGCAGCGGCATCATATTCAGGTACAGTACAACTGCAAGGTTAAATCTCTATCTGTTCAAAAGAAAATTTTTACCGCACAGACAGAATCTGGACAAATATTTCATGCTGACGCCGTCATTCTAGCGGCAGGCGGGCGCGCTGCCCCTAAACAAGGCACCAATGGCACCAGCTATCCACTTGCTCTGCAAATGGGGCATCGTTATGCACGGCTCTATCCTTGCTTGGTGCCCCTTCGGTGCGGACAGCAGCTTGCTGCCCTTAAGCAGCTCAAGGGCATCCGTGTCATCTGCCGTGCAACCTTGCTGGATGGAAAACAAAAGCTGACGGAAGAATTGGGTGAAGTCCAATTGACGGATTACGGCTTGTCTGGCATTCCGGCACTGCAATTATCCTGTTGGATGCAAAAACCTGTGCAAGAACAAGCATATACCGTGCGTCTTGATTTGTTTCCGGATTGGCAGCACAACGAGCTGCGCACCGCGCTGCAGCAGCGCATCAAGCAATATCCAAATGACACCCTAGAGGACAATCTGCTCGGACTTGTCCACAAAAAGCTATTGTTTGCCGCTCTGGAAACGCTGTCTCTGACACCGGTTTCTCGTCCGTCCTCGTCTCTGTCGCGGCAGGACATCGACAGATTGGTTTCTCTGCTCAAGGGCTGGGATTTTCCCATCACCGGTGTACAGTCTTGGGATCACGCACAGGTCACGGGCGGCGGTGTCTTTTTAAATGAAATCGACAATCGCTTCCGCTCTCTCAGACAGTCCGGTCTGTTTCTCGCCGGTGAGATCTTAGATGTCGTCGGCGACTGCGGCGGATATAATTTACATTGGGCATGGTGCTCCGGTATGACGGCCGGCGAAGCCGCCGCAGAATACATCATGCACGAATAAACACTAGGAGGTTATGCCATGAAAGAAGTGAAAAGTCCAAAAAAGTGAACTGCACCCCATTTGTTAGACAGTATGATATACTATCTAATAGATGGGGTGA
>CAVFAY010000011.1:0-81926 GCA_963620595.1 Anaerotignum sp.
GTTCAGTTCACTTAATTCTTATTTTTGTCTAACAATTGGGGGTCACTTCAAACTTCCGGCTTGTTGTTTTTTCGGAGAGAATGGCATAATCCTCTCTTTTTACTGCATACTGTCAACAATCTGTTTCATGGTCTGATTGGAAACCTGCCCGCTCAGGGTATACCGAATACCGTGAGCGACGAATATCGCAGATCTTCTGTCCTGAAAGTTTGGATCGCTGGGTGTTGTATCCGAGGTTTCCTTGACGATATTTACGGTGTAGCCTTGGGCACAGGTATAAGTTTCCTCTAATTCATAGTATCCGAGATAATCTCGTTCAGAGGGAAGAGAATCGCCGCCGCAGCTGATGACGACCTCCAGAGAAACAGGAGAATAGTATTGTTTTCCATGGGAATATCGATATTCATGAATCTCTTTGTCATATACGAGATCGCTGGTGTCACCTAAGATATAGTTGTCTATGGTGATCCAGTGTTCTGTTTTGTTGTCCGTTTCATCACAAATACGCATAAAATCAGAATCTTCAGAGAGTGGAGAATCCAGCAGAGAAATTCCAAGCTCCTGCATGAGCTTTCGATACGAACCGGCGTGAAATTCCTCAAATCCGTCAGGATGTTCGACAGGATTGACGTGGACTTGATACATGGGATTGAGTTCGGGCAATTCTTGCTGATTGACGTGTCCGCGATTTAAAATAAAGGCTGTGCTGGCAAAAACGGTTCCGATACAGAGAATACCTGCAAGAAGGAAAGCAAGCAAACGCTTGCGGCGGAAAAGAAGAGAATATGGTTTTTGTGGTTTTGCACGCTGCTGTACGCGGTTGCACAGATCCGGGGTAAAACGTATGGCATCTAACTCATCATTGAGTTGCTTTTGTATGGCATCATGCTTCTTCATAGTCCACCTCCTGCAAGATTTTTTTCAATTTGACCTTTGCCCGATGGATTCGCTGCGCCGTTGTATTCACGTTTTTGTGGATAATTTCTGCAACTTCTTTCGTAGATAAATCCTGATAATAATACATCAGAATGAGTTCTCGATCTGCTCTCGGAAGAGAGGCAATTGCACTTGCCAGACTATTCTGCTGCAAAAGAGTATCAAATGGGTTGACGGATTCTGAAGCGGCTTCTGTCAGAGAAACAGGCGGTGTACGAAACCAGCGCGTGCGCATGATATTTTTGCAGCAATTGATGGCAATGCGGGTTAACCAAGTCTTCTCTGAGGAAGCATGTGTAAAAGTACCGTAGGATCGCGCAGCTTTGAGAAAGGTTTCCTGTGCGGCATCCTCCGCTAGATGATAATCCTTGAGATACAGAAAACACATGCGAAGAATCGAGTCACCGTATTCTTGCATCCATCGGGCGAGAAGTTCGTCCTGCAAGATATTCACCTCCTATTCACTATGATTTTCTATTAGTTAGACACACGCTAGAAGGCAACTATGACAAGTAAAATCAAAAATAGGCAAAACAAAAAACGCATCCAACCGGATGCGTTTTCATTTCCAATTAAATCAAAGCAAGGGCTTACTTGGAAGCGTTCAGCTTGAGGGTCAGAGCGCTCTTCTTGTTAGCAGCCTTGTTCTTGTGAATCAGATTCTTTGCAGCAGCCTTGTCGAGGGCCTTAACTGCGGTCTTATATGCAGACTCTGCAACAGCCTTATCCTCAGATGCAACTGCAGCGTCAAACTTCTTCAGAACGGTCTTCAGCTCGGAACGAGCAGCCTGATTGCGAGCATCCTTTACCTTGGTAACGAGTACGCGCTTCTTGGCAGACTTGATATTCGGCATTGGTGTCCACCTCCTTACTCCATTTAATCTATTAGTCAGTAATTGAAATTCTATCACGAGATAAACGAAAAATCAAGAGCTAATTGCATTTTTCATAGGAAATTCCCCAAAAAATACATCAGACACCTTGCGGATTGGATAAATCATACAGAGAAATTCGGGAGCAAAGCGATATTTTCCTTGTTTCTCCGCATAGAATGCGAATATTATACGCACACTGGACGGGGAAGGGAGAGAGAAAATATGGCAGTACGAACCGACCTTGCCTTGGAGTTGGCAGAGGGACAGCGCGTTTCCCAGCAGACGATAGAAGGCTTTGACCTGTACACGGTTTCCGTGACAAAAAACGATACGGCATTTGGCAGACCGTCGGGACAATATATGACACTGTCCATGCAGGAGGTGCTGCGCAGAGAAGCGGATGCCTTTCCGCGCGCCTGCCGCGCCGTGGCACAGATCCTGCGGCAGCTGGCACCGAGCAATCAAGACCCGCGTGCGCCGGTTCTTGTCATCGGTCTGGGCAATCGTGCGGTGACGCCGGACGCCGTCGGGCCGCTGTGCTGTCAGAATGTCTTGGCGACACGGCATTTGGTCGAGCGCTCGCCGGAGCAGTTTCGCGCGTTTCGTCCGGTAGCCGTGCTGGCGCCGGGAGTTCTGGGCACGACTGGCGTGGAAACCGGAGAGATTGTACAGGGAGTCATTGACCGCATTCGTCCGGAGCTGGTTCTCGCTGTCGATGCATTGGCGGCGCGGCGGCTCAGTCGTCTGATGTGTACAATTCAAATCACAGATGCCGGCATTGTGCCGGGCTCCGGCGTCGGAAATGCGCGGACTGCCTTGACACAAGAGTCGCTGGGAGTTCCGGTCATCGCTTTGGGTGTGCCGACAGTGGTGGATGGCGCGACGCTGGCGGAGGATATTGCCCAGCAGTCTGGTGCACAGTGCGAAGCATTGGAGGACTTAAATACGCCGGTTTTGGTTACAACAAGAGATGTTGACCAGCAGACGGCGGATGCGGCGCGGGTGATCGGCTACGGCATCAATTTGTTTTTGCATCCTTCGCTGGACATCGAGGACATGGATTTGTTTCTGTCTTAAGCGCGGCATATCTTCCCGCCGGTACGAATAGAATTTTGTACAGGACACGGCGGGAAAGGCAGGGAGACACATGAAACGAAATAAGTCATGGATACCCATGTGGAGCATTCCCTGTCTCATCATGGCCGGTGGCTTGCTGGCGGCGGATCGGCTTGGCGGCGGGGAAAAGCTGGAGCAGTGGATGCAGAGCCTCGCGGGAAATACAGACTTTGTACAAGCTGCGCTGTCATCGGAAATCGGTGCGCTGGGCTGGGAATCGGTATCCGAACACATGCCGCAGACCGTGAGTGTGTCGGAAATTGTCGCGGCGCAGACGTTGCCGGAAAACATGACAGATAGCGAAAGCTGTGATACCGATGCCAGCGAGACATTGGTTTCTGAGAGTCTGTTTGCGCTGCCGGAAAATGTGCAAAAGGCAGTAGATACCTCGGATGCGCCGACACAGACCGCCGATGGCGCGGCAGTCAAACGACTGACGATTACGGGAGAAAAAGGCGGTTATCCCGGACGGGATGGTGTGTATATTTCCAATGATTCCGGTTTATCCTATGATTTGGGAGAGATGCTGGCGTCGCCGCTCAAAATCACGAAACAGGCATCCGCAGACCAACCGACCGTGATGATTTTGCATACCCATGCGAGCGAAGCCTATGTCGATCAGCACGGTGGCAGATCAGAAGATCCGGCGCACAATGTCGTATACATTGGCGATGTGCTGACACAGGTCTTGCAGGAACAGGGCATTGGCGTTGTGCATTGTAGGGAAATCATTGATTCACCGAGCTATAACAAGTCGTATAGCCGTGCAATGGAAATCATTGAGGCACAGCAAAAACAAACGCCGTCGCTGCAAGTGATTATTGATTTGCATCGGGATTCCATGATTACCGCGTCAGGGATGGAGTATAAAGTTGTGTCGGAAATTGACGGACAGACCTGCGCGCAGCTCATGTTTGTCATGGGCACCAATGCCGGCGGCAAGACACATCCGCATTGGAAAAGCAATTTAAATTTTGCTGTCAACCTGCAAAAACGGATTTTGTCAGACTATCCGACGCTCATGCGTCCGATCAATCTGCGCAAACAGCGGTTTAATGAACAGGCGACGACCGGCAGCATGATTTTGGAGTGCGGAACGAGTGGAAACACCATAGAGGAAGCGGAGGTTGCCATTCGTGCGTTTGGAAAAAAGCTGGCGGAGGAGCTACAGTCGTGAGCGGAAAGGAAGTATTTGCATTGAATCTATCCTTTACAACTGATTTAGATGAAAATATTGCGATGATGAAGCAGCTGTTTGTGCATGACAATACGTTTATCTGTCGTGAGGTGCAGGGCAGGGGACAGCCTGCCCTGCGCATGGCGCTGTTCTTTTTTGACGGCATGGTAAACAGTCAGGCAATCAATGACAGCTTGGTCAAACCGGTGAGCCTGTGGACGGGGACATCGCTGCCGATGCCGGATGTCATTCGCGAGGTTCTGCACATTGATGACTGTCCGTTCGATCCGGAACCGGACAAGCTGCTGGCGGCGTTTTTATACGGTGACACGATTGTCCTGGTGGATGGAGACAACAGACCTGCGGTTGTCAACACGAAAGGCTTTGCCAAGCGCGGGCCGGATGAGCCAGACAACGAAAAGGTGCTGCGCGGCCCGAGAGAGGGCTTTACTGAGGCATTTATGGGCAATTTGGCACTCATTCGCCGCCGTCTGCGCACGCCCAATCTGTGTTTTGAATTTTCTGCCATCGGCTCTGTGACGCATACCACGGTCAGCGTGTGTTATATTGACGGCATTGCGGATCAGACTGTGCTGGCAGAGGTCAAAAAACGGTTGCAAAATATTCCGCTGGATTCCGTCTTAGACGCCAATTATCTCAGTGAAATCATTCGGGATGACCGGTTTTCCCCGTTTCCGACGACAGGATTTACCGAACGACCGGATATTGTCGCAGCAAAGCTGCTGGAGGGACGCATTGCGATTGTCGTAGACGGCACGCCGGTCGTGCTGACCGTGCCGCATATCTTGCAGGAGACCTTTCAGGCAAACGATGATTACTATATCTCGTTTTTGTATACCAATTTGACGCGCTGGCTGCGCGTGCTGGGCTTTGTGCTGACACTGACGTTTCCGGCGGTGTATGTTGCGCTGCTCACATGGCAGCAGGAAATGCTGCCGACGCGCCTGTTGTTTTCCATTTCTGCCGCGCGGCAGGGCGTGCCGTTTACAACATTTACCGAAGCGGTCGGCACGCTGGCGGTGTTTGAAATATTAAAAGAGGCCGGTACGCGCACGCCGGATACGATTGGACAAGCGCTTTCGATTGTCGGCGGATTGGTGCTCGGACAGGCTGCGGTGGATGCGCGGTTTGTCTCTGCGCCAATGGTCATTATCATTGCGTTTTCCGGTGTCACGGCACTCATCGTGCCCAAGCTGCGCACAGCAACCCTGCTGTTACGCTTTTTTCTGCTGGTGTGTGCGGCGATTTTGGGACTGTATGGCGTGTTGTTTGGCACCTGCCTGATTGTGGCGCATGTGTGCCGCCTGACATCGTTTGGTGTGCCATATCTGACCAATGTGCTGGCGGCAGAAAAACACAGCCAGCGCGATGTGCTGCTCCGATTCCCGTGGTTTGCGATGAAGCCGACGCATCGATTTCTCGCCGGTTGGCGCGGGGTGCGCCGATGAAACGCGTGGGCGTGGCTTTGCTGCTGTGCTTTCTGTTGTCCGGATGCAGCTGGAAGGACGCGGGAGATTTGTCTGCCGTGACCGCAGGGGCTGTGTCGAAAAGCGGGCAGCGATATCAGCTGACCGCAGAGCTTGCAGTGCCAGATGCAGACAGTGCCGTACCGGCGTCCAAACAGGTATCTGGCAGCGCACAGACGATGGAACAGGCGATAGACAACACAGGGACAGGCTTGGATACTCAATTATATTGGAGCCATGCGCGCGTGCTGTTCTTCGATGATACCGTGCTGGAAACCGGCATTCGCTCCTGCGTGCAGCAGCTGCACGCGGACAGCGCCGTGCGTCCCTCTGTGCGGCTGTGTGTGGTGCGGGACAAGCGGGCAGACGAGATTTTTTCCTGTGCGTCTATCAGCGGTGAGCCGATCGGCTTTTCTGTGGGAGACAGTCTGTCTTATGCTGTCCAGCAGTCGCAAATGCCGGATATGCCACTGTATCGCGTGTACAATGCGCTGGAAACACAGGGGATAGATCCGGTACTTCCAGCGGTTTCCATCCAAGGAGAGCAGGCGCAGCTGGACGGATGTGCGCTGTTTTCCGGCGAGACGTGCACGGGATGGCTGAATCAGGAACAGACCGCCGTGTTGGCTCTGCTGCTTCACAGCGGAGAACAGGCGGTGCTGTATGATGACGGGGAGCCGATTGCGCTTCGGAAGATGCGCGTGCAGCTCGCGCAGGGGCGGGATACGTGGGAGATTCGGCTGCGCGCGGAAGCTGCCTGCGACAGGGAAAACCAAATCCAACGCGCGGCGCGGGTCGCGCAGGAGCAGTGCACACGCGTGATCGAGCGGCTCAAGCAAGCCGATTGTGATGCGCTGGGCATCGGACGACTGAGCGGACAAGCATGGCGCACAGTGCCTGTCAACGTGTCTGTGACGATGACTGCGGCGCAGAGTACAGAAGGAGGAAATCAATGAAACCCATCAGCAGCCGACAGGTGACATGCCTGCTTCTCGTTGTGCTCAGCGGCTGGTCGCTGACCATGACGGCACAGGACGGGCGAGATGGCTGGATTGCTCTTTTGCTGGCCGGATTGTGCAGCCTGCCGGTTGCCGCGCTGTGCTGTTTGGCCTGTGAACGGATGCCGCAGGGCGATTGGTTTCAGCTGCCGCGCGCGGCGTTTGGCGCGAAGGGCGGCGCGCTGTATGTGTGGGTGCTGGCGGCGATTTCTCTGTGGTCACTGTGCATGACAGTGCTCAGCGGCGTCATTTTTCTGCGGACGGTATCCGGCGGGATTTGGCCGGTATGGCTGCTGACGGCGGCGCTGCTTGTGTGTGCGGCAGCGGCGGCGCATCGGGGCGTGCAGCCGTTGGTTTTGTGGATGCAGCCCATGGTGTGGCTGGTTGTGCTGGCACTGCTCGTCTCGTTGGTGCTCAGCTGGAAACAGCTGCATGTTTATGAACTGCGTCCGGTTTTGTCGGGAGGTGTGAAGGATTTACCCAAACGCGTGTATTTGCTGCTGTCTGTGCCGTTTGGCGAGGTCTTTTATGCAGCGGCTGTGCTCGGCGGACAGGGAACACGCATTCGGAATGGTTTGCTGCGGGCTTGTGTGCTGGCGGGGATTTTGCTCAGTGTGCTGTATCTGCGCAATATTTGCCTGCTCGGGGAGGCGGGCGCGCGCGGGGTGCTGTATCCGTCTTATACAGCAGCAAGTGTGCTGTCGTTTGGCGAGGCGTTTCAGCGCGGAGAAGTCCTGATTTCCGGCAGTCTGCTCGTGTGCACTGTGGCGCGCGCGGCATTGATTTTATCGTTTTTTGCTGGATGTGCGCAGGCGGGAAGCACATGCAGAAAATCATGCGCTGTGTGGCTCGGTGTCATATTGACCGGTGCGATTTGCATTTTATGCGCAGGCAGCAATCAAGCATTTGGAATGGCACAGCAATGGTATCAGATTTTGTTCCTGCCAGTCGCTGTGCTCGCAGCAGGCGGGCTGTTTCTAAAAGTGCATACTATGAGCGGTTCATAGCGGGTAGCAAGATTTTTTTTGGTAAGTTATAAAAAATAAGCAATGTCGACAAAATGATGAGATATACATTGTGTAATATTTATAATTGAATTTGGGGATAGTCTATGTTATACTGCACAAAACAGACAAACACCTTCTCATATAAAGAATGGAGTGGAGTCCAATGAAGCAGACATGGCGTAGACGTTAATCCACCTTCCGGTTTCATAGAAAGGAGAATTTCTATGAAATTAAAGAAAAGAATTGGCGCCTTTTTGTTGGCAGGAACAATGATGACTGCGGTCGGTTCACAGGCATTTGCATATAGCTGGTCTGGCTATTTGGGATATAACAAATGGACTGCTGTTGCTGGAGTGAAAACGAAGACATCGAAGGGCTATGCGACTGCATCTTGGTCGGGTTCTGAGGGACAAGCGAAGGGATGCAAGGTTGCAATCTATACATCTGGTGGCGATTTTATTGAAAGTGTTACTCTTACACTTAAGGGTGGAAGCCGGAGTATTACTGCTAATGTAGTGAGTGGCAAGAGCTATTCCTTGAAGGGAAAATTGACTAAAGATAGTACACGAGGAATATATAATAGCGGCTCTTGGAATCCGTAAAATATGAAATGCTCGTGCTTGGCACGAGCATTTTTTAAAAGGTGATAAAATGAAAAAATATCAGAAGAAACAGATTTTTAATATATATACGCTGAGCGTTATCATTGCATTGCCTATTATCAGTTTTTTATTTTTAGGATTTGATACGGGAATGCTTCCAAAATTTTGGAGACATATCGACGGAGTAAACAACGCTATTTTAGGAGAAGATCCATGGGTTGTTGCATACATGCAGCTGAAAATTTCATTTGTAGACGCCATGGAATGGTATGTTTCATATGGAAGGCATCTGATACCGATATTGTCTTCTGTGGCAGTGCTCCCGTTTATTCAGATGCGAGACCACTTTTTACCATTTGCCATGCCGCGTATGAAGCATCCTAGAAGGACCGAACGGTTGTGGGTTATACAAGCTACAGTCCTTGCTGGCTGCACCGTATTCTGTGCATATTTGGCAACGATGTTGGCGATGCGTATTTGGTGTACCAGTACATACGATGTGAACAATTGCTTTAATGTATTTGTGAATGACTGGGGCTGGAATCTCAATGCAGCAGTACATCCATATCTATATGTGCTGGTATTAGGCGTTTTTAGATATTTTCTGCTTCCGATATTGTTTTCTCTTTTGACGATAGCAATTTCTTATCTGGTAAATAAGATATATATTTACTTGTTGGTGCCCACGATTTACAGTTTGATTGTCAGCTCGCTGTTCTCGCAAGGAGTGTACGACGATAAATGGCCGTTGCCGCTGTTTTCTCCGGAAAATTTATTGTGGCCGAGTTCGCCGGAGTATTGGGGATATGGGCATACCACACATGGCATCTGGGGCGTTGTTGGAGCTATGGCAATTGTTATCTTTCCATCTGTTGTGATGATTTGGTACGGGATGCGTAAGCGCAAGGCGTGACTGAATACACCCAAAGAGGTGATAGGATATGACATTACAAAATAAAAAAAGTATTTTCAATGGATACAATATTTCCGTCATACTATTGGTTCCTGTCATTACGTTCCTGACAATTGGATTTGATGCGGGATTGTTTCCAAAATTCTGGGATACTGTATATGGAGGGAGTATATCTGAAGAAAATCCATATTATTTTGTATTTATGCGTGAAAATTTTGGCATGGTAGAAGAGTTGGATTTTAATGGCATGTTTATGATGAAGAGCCTAATTCCTCTGTTATCGGGAATTACAGTTATTCCGGTTATTTATAAACGAGATACCCTGTTTCAATTGGAAATGCCTAGACTTCATCGCGCAAGAAGAAGTGAACACCATATGATTGCAAAAGCTGTTGTCATGGCAGGATGTGTCATGTATCTTGGGTATGTACTGACAGTCGTGATAGGAAATTGCGTGTTTACGCATACATATGTCGATACAGGGGTGAACACGTTTATTGAAAATACACGCCTTCCATTAAACTTAACAGAGCATCCATATCTATATATTTTGCTTTTGGGGTTTATACGGTTTTTTCTGCTGTCTATGTTGTATGCGTTGTTGACCATTGCTGTTTCTTACGTCATCAGTAAAGTGTATATCTATTTGCTGCTTCCGACAATCTATCATTTGGTGGCGTATTCATTTTTTTCACAGGGTACATTTGAGGATAAGTGGCCTTTGCCGTTATTCTCTCCGGAAAACTTTATACAATTAAAATCAGAAATGTATTGGGGATTTGGACATGATACAGCGTGCATTTGGAGTTTGGTCTGTGCTGCTGCGATCATTATTCTTCCGTCTGTTGTGATGATTTGGTACGGGATGCGCAGGCGCAGAGCGTGACTGAGAGGAGGGAAGCGTATGCGTTGGAAAACACAATGGAAGCAATTACTGCTGTTGCTGGTTGTACTTGTCGTACTCGGTGTGATTCAAGCAGATCAAGAACTCAAGCCGCTTCCCGATGCCGTGATAACAACGGTACAACAGCGTGTGGAGACACCGAAGCCGCAGTGGACGGCGTCCGGCAGTGATACCATGCTGGTCAATGCATTTCAGACCTATGGCTTTGTTGCCTTTTCATTTGTCGTAATGATGGCGGCACAGAATTTGGTTCAGCTGCGCACACCGATTCAGCTGACACGCTATCCGACATGGAAGGCATATCGCAAGCGGACATTTTGTCGTTTGATGGCATTCAGCACGGTGTTTTGGGCGATAGCTTCCGCCCTGCTGTTTGTGGTAGAACGAACAGCCTTGCTGACAGGACTGGCAGAGCGATATTTTATCACGGGACAATTTTATTTGGTGCCGTTTGTGGTATATATCGTACATATGCTGTTGTGCACAGCGATGCTTTGCCTGTATCAGACCAAAGCTGTTTTTGCGAAGCATTATATCGTGACACAGGCGATTCCGATGTTGTTTTTCGTTGCCAGCGGCGTCCAGCAGGGCACATGGATTCAGCAGATTAGCCCGTTCTCGTTTCCGGTCTATGACGGACTGCCAGAGGGCGGATGGATACGCGTCGTGCTGACGTATGTCCTGTGCTTTGCCGGACTGGCATACCTGTGCCGCAGACCGAAGAAAGAGTATCTTTCGGAGGAAAAGACATGAGAAAAAAATATATGCGTTGGTAATCGCGCTGATCAGTATCTTGTCTGCCAGCCAAGTTGCCCAATCCCCTATGCTGCGTCAATCCGCATACAGTGTACACGATGCATATGCGCTTGTTTTGAGCAATCCGGTACAGATGTACGCTTGTGGCTACGGCAGTCAATGGAATTCATTTTCCTACTGCTATCTTGCGATGCTGATTCTTGCCGGTGTATTTGTATATAGCAATTGTTATGCCTATCCGGAAGGATTTCGCACGCTTTCGATTTTGCGGTTTGGCTCAGAGCGCAGCTATTGGAAGCATACCATGCGGCGGAATGGCAAATATGTTGCGTTTGCATCCGTTGTGCCGCTCCTTTGCGTCTTTGTCGCCAATGCGATAGGTACAGCTAGACACGGATGGGGAACGGTACAATTTGTGCCGTATGATCGCTTTCCCGTCGTGTATATCCTGCTGTGGGTCAAGCTGTTTGCCTTTTTAGGGATGCTGATTGTGTTTGCAGAGGTGTTCTCTCAGACCATTTCCCGTGCCGGCATCATCGGGGGGATTGTCGTTGTCACGGTGGTTTTGTTTTCGATTGACCTGTTACAGCAGCAGTCAGCAATGCTGGTGATTGGCAGTTGGCCGCAGCAATTGATAGCTATTCTTGTGTTTGTTGTTGTGCAGGCTGCTTTGCTCATCTATGGAACACAGCGTCCGTTGAAAATATAAAGGAGGAAGTATATGATTCGGCTAGAACATGTAGCGAAGGCGTATAAGAATAACGTGATTTTTCGCGATTTGAGTTTGAAAATTCCAACGGGCGCATCAGTTGCCGTCACAGGCTATAATGGCAGCGGCAAAAGTGTGCTGTTAAAACTCATCACGGGATTTTCCCGCCCTGACAGCGGAACGATTACCGTGGATGGAAATGTGATTGGAAAAGATGTTGATTTCATCCAAAATGCGGGTGTATTTATCAATGCTCCGCAGTTTATGAACAGCGCAACAGGCTATGAAAATCTGATGATGCTGGCGGAAATCAACCGCAAGATTGGAAAAGAACAGATTTTGGATCGTGTGAAGCTCACAGAAGCAAAGGACAAAAAGGTTCGTACGTATTCACAGGGCATGATTCAGCGCTTGCGCATTGCGCAGGCTGTGATGGAACAACCGAACATTTTGATTATGGATGAGCCGCTCAATGCGTTGGATCGAGATGGCATCGACATTGCGCACAGCATCTTTCAGGAATACATAGATGATCCGAGTAAGACGCTGCTGTTTGCTTCACACAGCGCAGAGGAAATTCAGACGTTTGCAACTTCTGTGCTCCATGTGGAAAATGGAACGGCAGAGTTTCAAAAATGAGAACAAAAGCTGAAAACATATGAGCGCACAGGGAATCGACTGTTCCCGCGTGCGCTCTTTTGCGCGTCAAATTCTTGAGAAAAAGATTGTCTAATGTTTCTAATAGCGGGAGAGCGGCGGCTGTGGTATAATAAAGATACAGAAAATAACAACGCGCGAACGACGGAAAGGAGGCGTTCCACATGATGACCAAGAGAAAGCTGAGACTCAGAAGGAAATTTTTGAGATGGGCGCCGTGGCTTTTTCGGGCAGTTTGAAGCAAAATAAACAATTGTAGTATCACAGCCGTGCCGTTTGCGCATGGCTGTGATGTTTTGTGCGCGGGGAATCCTTGCAAACCCATCCGCTGTGTGCTAAGATTACAGGCAGATTGAACGCATATTTGAAAGAAAAAAGGAGTCAAGAAACATGCATTATCTGGATCATGCGGCGACAACTGCCGTTTTGCCGGAGGCAGCGGCTCTCGCCTGTCAGGTGATGACCGAGCAGTTCGGCAACCCGTCCAGCGTACATAAAATGGGAATTGAAGCATCCGGCATTGTAGAGACTGCGCGCCGCCATGTGGCAGCGATTATGAATGCAGAGCCGTCGGAGATTACCTTTACTTCCTGCGGCACAGAGGCGACCAACATCGCGATTTTCGGCGCGTGCCGCCGCCGCGGACAGGGCAAGCATATCATTACGACAGCCATCGAACATGCGGCAACGCTCAACACCGTACACAAGCTGGAACAGGAAGGCTTTGAAGTCACCTATTTACAGCCAGATGCAGACGGACATATTTCCGTGTCGGATCTGCGTGATGCGATTCGTCCGGATACTGTGCTGCTGACCTGTATGCTGGCAAATAATGAGGTCGGAACGGTGTTGCCTGTCAAGGAATTTGGTAAGATTCTCAAGAAAAAAGCCCCGAAGGCGCTGTTCCACATTGATGCCGTACAGGGGTTGGCTCGTCTGCCCATCAAGCCAAAGCTGTGGAATGCGGATTTTATCAGCGTCAGCGGACATAAAATCGGTGCACCGAAGGGAATTGGTGCGCTGTATATGAAAAAAGGTACGCGCATTGCACCGCTCATGTACGGCGGCGGACAGGAACGCGGGATGCGTCCAGGCACAGAAGCTGTGCCGAATATTGCCGCCTTTGGCGAGGCGTGCCGCGTGCGTCTGGAGCAGATGGAGGAAAACTACGCAAAAGTGCAGCAGCTGTGTGACCGCCTGACAGCTGGCATTGATGCGCGATTCCCTTGGGCAAAATACAATGGAAAGCATGACATTCCGCATGTTGTGAATGTGTCGTTCCCGGGCTGTAAGAGTGAAGTGCTGCTGCGTATTTTGGAGATGCATGACGTATATGTATCGTCCGGTTCGGCCTGCTCCAAGGGCAAAGCCAGTCATGTGCTCGCGGCGATGAAGGTCGATCATGCTGACATTGACAGTGCACTGCGCATCAGCTTTGCGCCATCCAATACAGAGGAAGATGTCGATGCCCTGCTCGATGCCTTGGAAGAAGGCACGGCGCGGCTGAGACGGGCATAATAACATATTGCATAAACATGACACACGCTGAAAAATCGTGTGTCATTTTTTATCAGAAAAAAACATCGGCAAAAATTTGTGTACGTTTTATATTTACAATGACAGTTGAAAAATGATATAATTTAGAACAAGAAAGACGTGTGATATTTGGGAATAAAATAGGAGGTGCTTTGTATGGAGAATATGCTTGGGATTATGAACAGTGGATTTTATGCTGTGATGCAGTATCTTTCTATCCTGCTCAACTTTGTGCTGATTGTGGCTCTGATTGTCCTGATTATCGTTGGCATTCGGTTTGTTCTCATTTTGTCTGCGGCGCTGAAGAAATATACCCAGACACAGAAGCTCCCGCCGGACACCTTGTCGGAAGATAAAACACCAGAATAACATACTGAATCACCTGCCGAAAAAAGCAGGTGATTTTTTTGTTTACCGATTAGTTGTTATTTTGTAATGGAACTGTAGTTGTATCGACGGCTGTATTTTTTTATACTGAATACAAAGAAGTAACGGGAGGTGTTTGTCGTGACATTTGGTTGGTTCAGCGTATTTCATATTTTGATGATTGCTGCCTTGCTGATTCCAAATGGAATCTATATGCTGCAAAATAAGCAGGTGAAAAATAAATGTACCAGTCGCTGCATGAATGTGCTGGAACAGATTGGCAGATATGGCTGTATGCTCTTGATGATTTTGTCGGTCAAAGGGGGAACGTCGGATGGATTGCTGGCGATTTACGAGGCGGGCAGTTTGATGTGTTTGCTGCTGTATGAGCTGCTGTGGCGCAAGCTGCTCAAAGGATATGGCGTGTATGTTGGGTTTGTGCCGATTGCTGTGCTGACGGTATTCTTTCTGATGCTGTCTCCGATAGTTGTCGTTCTGGCCGTAGGACTGACGGGGATTATCTACGTGGGGATGCAGGCGAGCAGACACCTATACGACAAGGCTTGGGTGAGCATGGCGCTGTCCGTTCTCCCTGTTTTGCTGTTCTTGCTGTGTGGTATAGTGCTGCACGCCTGGCTGCTCACAGCGGCGGCTGTCATTTTTGCCCTGAGCCATCCCTATGTCACGTGGTGTAATGTGCAAACGGGCTGATACCCGTGTTTTTCTTGCAAACCTGTATGCGCTGTGATAAGATAAGCAGGTGAATCATCGAAAAATTTATCACTTGAATGAGGGTTATCGTATATGAAAGAAGTTTTACTGTTAAAGCTCGGCGAAGTCGTGCTGAAAGGTCTCAATCGCCGCCGCTTTGAGAGCCGCCTGATTGCCAATCTGCGCCGCCGTGTATCTAAGGTCGGTAAGTGCAGCGTGTATATCATGCAGTCTACCATTTATGTAGAGCCGGCAGACGGCGTGGACATGGATGAAGTGCTCGACGCTGTGCACAATGTATTCGGCGTTGCAGCGATTTGCCGTGCAGCAGTCTGTGAGAAGGACATGGATGCCATCTGGAACACCGTCAATGAATATCTGGGCGATGAGCTGGAGAGCGTTCAGCGTTTCAAGGTTGAGGCAAAGCGTTCGGACAAGAAGTTCCCGCTCAATACCATCCAGATCTGCCAGAAAATCGGCGGCGATCTCGATGACAAGTATGAAAATCTGATTCCGGACATGCATAATCCGGAGCTGCGCGTCAATATTGAAGTGCGCGACAAGGCGGCATATGTACACGCAGGCAAGATTCCGGGTCCTGGCGGTATGCCGGTCGGCACCAACGGCAAGGCAGCTCTGCTGCTGTCCGGCGGCATTGATTCTCCAGTTGCCGGTTATATGATGGCAAAGCGTGGTCTGGAGCTGTGCGCTGTGCATTTCTTCAGCTATCCGTATACCTCGGAGCGCGCCAAGGAAAAGGTTATGGAGCTGGCAGAGCAGCTGACGCACTATGCTGGCCGCATGGAGGTCTATGTTGTTCCGTTTACGGAAATTCAGGAAGCGATCCGCGACAATTGTCCGGAGGATATGTTCACACTGATTATGCGCCGCTTTATGATGCGTTTGGCAGAGCACGTGGCACAGGAGCATGATGCCGGTGCCCTGATTACCGGTGAGAGCTTGGGGCAGGTCGCTTCGCAGACCATGGAGGCGATGAACGTCACAGGTGCGGTTTGCTCGATGCCGGTGTTCCGTCCGGTTATCGGAATGGATAAGGAAGAAATTGTGCAGATCTCCAGAAAAATCGGCACGTTTGAGACCTCTATCCTGCCGTATGAGGATTGCTGCACTGTCTTTACACCGAAGCATCCGCTGACCCGTCCGAAGAAGTTCAAGGTCGAGGCAGCAGAAAAGGTGTTGGATGTCGAGGCGCTGATGGAAAAAGCACTGGCTGGCGTAGAATGCGTGACACTGTAACAATACCATCAGGAAATATTCATAATATGACGAAAAGTTATGCAAGAGCACACCGGCAAATGCGCAGGTGTGCTCTTTTTTGGCTGCATTTGAAAAAAATTGGTTAATTCATCAAAAATATACAAAAAAGTAGTTGCATTGTGCGGCAGACTATGGTATACTTTAACCATGATAGATTGTTAAAAAAATAACAACTCTATAAACGGAGCGGCAGGCGTTTTGATAACAGGAAACAGGTATGGAGCCTGCGCGTTAAGAAATGAGGTATTTTGTATGAAAGTAGCAGTTGTTGGTTCTGGCGTTATGGGTCTGGGCATCACCCAGGCATTCGCACAGTCTGAAGGATATGAAGTTAATCTTTGCGTTGTTTCCGGCAAGGGATTCGACCACAAGCGCGCGCTGCTGGAGAAGCCGCTGAAGCGTCAGGTTGCAAAGGAAAAGATCACGCAGGAGCGCATGGACGAGATCATGAGTAAGATCACCATCTGTGACATCAACGGATGTAAAGAGGCTGACCTGATCGTTGAGTCCGCCATCGAGAACCTGCAGGCAAAGGAAAAGCTGCTGAAAGAAATCGAGGAAATCGCAAAGCCGGATGCGCTGATTGCTTCCAATACATCGTCCCTGTCCATCACAGAGATCAGCGGCGAGCTGGTCCGCCCGATCATCGGTATGCACTTCTTCAACCCGGCTGCTGTCATGAAGCTGGTCGAAGTCATTCCGGGCATGACTACGACCCGCGATATGGTGGATAAGATCAAGAAGATTTCTGAAGACATCGGCAAGGTGCCGGTAGAAGTTATCGAGGGTCCGGGTTTCGTTGTAAACCGTCTGCTGATTCCGCTGATTAACGATGCAATTCAGATCTTTGAAGAGGGTCTGGCTTCCGTGGAGGGTATCGATACCGCAATGAAGCTGGGCGCGAACCATCCAATGGGCCCGCTGGCTTTGGGCGATCTGATCGGTCTGGATGTTTGCCTCGCTATCATGGAGGTTATGTATCATGAGACGCTGGATCCGAAGTATCGTCCGGCTCGTCTGCTGCGTAAGATGGTTCGTGCGGGCAGATTGGGACAGAAGTCCGGCAAGGGCTTCTACGAGTACAACGAACTTGGCCGCATCATTCCGGGTTCTGCACTGTCCTCTGTTGGATAATTTGTCAAAAATACAGGCGCATGTGGAAATTTTTCCACATGCGCCTTTTTTCGTACCATTTCGATTCTTGCGGATTGAAAAAAAATATGCTATCATGAAAATATTAGAAGGACTGGTAGGAGGAAAACGAAAGGGAGCGAGCATATGACACAGCCAGAACTGGAAAAAACCGTAGCGAAGGCTTTGACGGAACGCGGGCTCACGCTGTCTGTGGCAGAAAGCTGCACAGGCGGTCTGCTGTCCAAGCGAATCACAGATGTCGCAGGTGCTTCAAAATTCTATAAAGGCGGTGCCTGCACTTACTGCAACGAAATCAAGCATAAGGTTCTCGGTGTGCGCACAGAGACCTTGGAACGATACACAGCCGTGTCACAGCAGACGGCTGCAGAAATGGCACAGGGCATTGCGCGCGTCTATGAAACCGATCTCGGCATCGGGATTACCGGCTATGCAGGCCCGGACGGCGGCGAGGACGGCACACCGGTGGGAACAATTTATATCGGTCTGTTCTGCAAGGGGCAGACACAGGTGCATAAAATCGTTTCTCCGAATGGAAGGACGCAGGCACGGCAGGATGCTGCCGATGAAGCCTTGCGTATGATTTTGTGTGCCATGCCAGACAAAGATTGAACATAGAATAAGAAAACTGGAAAATCTCTGTAAAAACTAACATTTTTTCTGGACTTATTTTTGTAAATGTTGTATAATATTCCTACAAACGAGAAAGGGATATCTTGGTTTGCGCGGAACGAGGACATCGATGGCAAAGCAGAAGACCTTTTTCGTGCATTCGTATGTGTAATTGATGATTCTGAGAAGGGAGATGGCGCCAATGAAGATCCAAGATGCACAGGATATGGCAAGCCGTCTACAGGCATTTCATAACGGAACAGAATCCCACGCTTGGGAGTGGATGGGCGCACATTGCACCGTGAAGGACGGACAAGAAGGCGTGCAGTTTTGCCTGTGGGCACCACATGCCGCCGATGTCTCTGTGATTTACGAGAAAAACGGATGGATGCGCGAACTTTCGCCGATGACCCGCATGGCGGAGGATGCGGCGTTTTGGACTTGCTTCCTGCCAGACATCGAACGCTACGATTGCTATAAATACAGCATTCGGACAAACGATGGTCAGGTTTTTGATAAATCTGATCCATTTGCTTTCTATGCAGAAGTGCGTCCAGCAAATGCATCGCGCTGCTATCCTCTGGATGGATATGTGTGGAGCGATATCGATTGGATGAAGCGCAGAAGCCTTGCGCCGAATCCGGTCAATATCTACGAGGTACATCTCGGTTCCTGGCAGACCAAGGAGGACTGCTCATTTTTCAATTATCGCGTCATAGCGGATCGACTGGTTCCATACCTGTGCAAAATGGGTTATACCCATTTGGAATTGTTGCCGCTGATGGAACACCCGTATGACGGCTCTTGGGGCTATCAGCCGCTTGGCTTTTTTGCCGCGACCAGCCGATATGGTGCACCGCATGATCTGATGTATCTGATAGATCAGTGCCATCAGGCGGGTATCGGTGTCATTCTGGACTGGACGGCCGCAGGCTTTCCGACCGATGCACACGGTCTGTTTATGTTTGACGGACAACCGTGCTATGAGGCGTGTGAGTCCGACCCGAAGGACATGGTGTACGGAGTGCAGAAGTTTGATCTCGGACGCGGTGAGGTACAGTCGTTCCTGCTGTCGTCTGCGATGTTCTGGATTACCCAGTTCCATGCGGACGGTCTGCGTGTTAGCTCGGTGCAGCCGATGCTGTATCTGAACTATCAGCGCACAGAGGGCGAATGGAAGGCCAATCAGTTTGGAGAGAATTGGAATACAGACGGTGCGCGGTTTTTGCGCACGCTGTGTGATACCGTGAAAAAGCAGGAGCCGACGGTGCGCATGATTGCAAGCAGTACGGGAAGATGGTCCTCTGTGACCAAACCGACCGAACTCGGAGGACTGGGATTTACTGCCATGTGGCGGGATACGTGGGTGCAGGAGGCACTGGCGCACTTGGAACACGCCGATGATCCGGAGGCACTGGCGGATTGGCTGTCGTTGTCTTTGCTCAACAGCACAGGAGAACGGTTTGTGCTGCCACTGTCGCACGATGCGGTGTCGCATGGCGCAGGTTCGCTGCTGGCGCGAATGCCGGGAGAGTATCATGAGAAATTTGCCCCGCTGCGGCTGCTGTACGGCTTTGTCATGATGCATCCAGGAGATAAACTGCTGTTTATGGGTTGCGAATTTGCACAGTACACAGAATGGGCGTGCCATCATGCGCTGGACTGGCAGGACTTGGACTGCGAGGCTAATCGGCAGATGCAGACCTATGTGCAGGCACTTAACCGATTTTATCGAGACAATTCGGCACTTTGGACGGGTGACAGCACCGAACAGATTGTGTGGGTGAATCGCGGCAGCGATCATGCGGGGCTGCTTGCGCTGGAGCGCAGAAGCCCGAATGGCGAGCGACTGCTTGCCGTGATGAATCTGACCGCGTACAAGCTGTCCGGCTGCCGATTGACGCTGCGCGATTCCGAGGAATGGCGGGAAGTATTCTGTTCGGATGCCGTGGCATATGGCGGCACAGGAGAGGCGGGTACTGTGGCGTGCAGACCGCAGAAGGACGGGAATTGCCGTCTGACTATGCAGATGCCGCCGTTTTGTATTCGGTTCTTTGAGCAAAAGAAATAACGGATAGAAGGAAAAATAAGCCAACAAACATTGCCGCAAGGCAGTTTTTGATAGAGTGGGAATTATTACGCAAAAGAACGATCGTTCTTTTGAGACGAATCTGCAGGCGAAGGTTTCACGTGCAGAGAACAGTCAAAATCTAACAAAGATTGGAGCAGAAAAATGGTAAGGAAGAAAGAATGTGTCGCAATGCTGCTGGCCGGCGGACGCGGAAGCAGACTGTATGTACTGACGACAAAGGTTGCAAAGCCGGCGGTTCCGTTTGGCGGAAAATACCGCATCATTGACTTCCCGCTGTCTAACTGTGTAAACTCCGGTATTGATACCGTAGGCGTTTTGACACAGTATGAGCCGCACGAACTCAATGTATACCTGGCAAACGGTCAGACATGGGATCTTGACCGACTGTATGGCGGTGTCTCTGTCCTGTCTCCGTATGAAAACGGCAAGGGTTCTGAGTGGTATAAGGGCACAGCAAACGCAATTTATCAGAATATCGGCTTTATTGACGAATACGATCCGGAATATGTCCTGATTCTGTCCGGTGACCACATCTACAAGATGGATTACGACAAGATGCTTGACCAGCACAAGGAAAAGAATGCCGCTGCAACCATCGCTGTTCTCAATGTTACGCTGGAAGAAGCAAAGCGCTTCGGTATCATGAACTGTAATCCGGATGGCTCGATCTATGAGTTCGAGGAGAAGCCGGCGCAGCCGAAGAGTACTCTTGCTTCGATGGGTATTTACATCTTTACTTGGTCCAAGCTGCGCAAGTATCTGATTGACGATGAGAACGATCCGAATTCTTCCAACGACTTCGGCAAGAACATCATTCCGGCAATGCTTGCAAACGGCGAAAATCTCCAGACCTATCAGTTCGATGGCTACTGGAAGGATGTAGGAACCATCGAGTCTCTGTGGGAGGCAAACATGGATCTGCTGTCTCCGAATTCCGGCTTGGATCTGGAAAATACTGACTGGCGCATTTATGGCCGCACCACCGCCGCACCACCGCACTTTACCGGCAAACATGCCAAGATAAAGCACTCTCTGGTATCTGAGGGCTGCGAAATTGAAGGTAATATCACCAATTCCGTTCTGTTCCCAAATGTTATAGTAGATTCCGATGCGACCATCGAATATTCGATTCTGATGCCGGGTGCAGTCATAGATAAAGGTGCCGTTGTACAGTATGCCATTGTCGCAGAGGGCGCACATATCTGTGCCGGCGCGAAGATCGGCAACACACCGGCTGAGGCAGGAGAAAACTGGGGCGTCGCTGTTGTAGGACCGGACGTCACCGTCGGCAAGAATGCCGTTGTAGCGGCAAAGGAAATGCCGGATGAGGACATTCCGGACGCAGAGTGAGGGGAAGAACAAGAATGAAAAATACACTGGGAATTATCATTGGATTTGATAGCAATAATGACCTGCGCGAGTTGTCTGAGCATCGACCGGTAGCGTCGGTGCCGTTCGGCGGACGCTATCGCGTGATTGACTTTATGATGTCCAATCTCGTAAACTCCGGCTGTTATCAGGTAGCCGTTCTGATGCGTGATAAGTATCAGTCGCTGCTTGACCATCTCGGCTCCGGCAAGGATTGGGATCTGTCCCGTAAGCGCGGCGGCATGTTCCTGCTCCCGCCGAACGCTTTCGCACCGAAGTCCTCTCCGCTGGTAACAGAGAACTACCACACCTCGCTGGAGGCTCTCGGCTCCATCAGCGACATGCTCAATAAGAACAAGAGCGAGCACGTGCTGATTTGCAGCGCAGATATCGTGGCAAACATCCCACTGGATGAGGTCATGAAGGAGCACAAACAGTCGGAAGCAGATGTCACCATCGTTTGCACCAAGAACGCAGAGGGCGGCGCATTTGATATGTTCCTTGATCTGTCTCCGCGTCATGAGGTAGAGGACATCCGCAACGGCGACAACATGGGCGGCAAGTGCAAGTACAAGAGCATGAGCATTTACATCATGAAGCGTGAGTATCTGCTCAAGCTGCTGTCTGACTGCGTGACCCATAACCTGCGTTCCTTCGAGCGCGATGCAATGCAGCATGTATTTGGAAACGGCGACAAGATTCATGGCTATGTATTTGACAAGTATTCCGCAAAGATTGAAAACGTCAAGGGATACTTCACAGCATCCATGGATATGCTGGATAAGGACATTCGCGATCAGGTATTTTTGCAGAATCGCCCGATTCTGACCAAGATCTATGACGAAGCACCGACCTATTACGGAGAGGACGCAGAAGTCAGTGATAGCTTGATTGCTGACGGTTCCCGCATCGAGGGTAAGGTCGAGAATTCGATTGTCTTCCGCGGATGCACCATTGCCAAGGACGCTGTCATCAAGGACAGCATCGTGCTGCCGAACAGCACCATCGGTCAGGGCGTTGAGCTGTCGTATGTCGTAACCGATAAGGGTGTTACCGTGCGCGAGAACCGCAAGATGATGGGCAGCGAAAGCTATCCGGTAGCTATCGCAAAGAACGCTACAGTATAAGCAAAAACGATACAAAGATGAAATCTCGGATGCGGATGGAAAAATGAATCATTGCTCCGGGACCAGCCGGGAGAACGGATGGTATCGTTCTCCCGGTTTTCTTTTTTAATTTTTGGAGGACACGAAAGATGAAGATATTATACGCTGCAAGCGAGGTAGCACCGTTTATTAAGACCGGCGGTCTGGGCGATGTGGCAGGCTCTCTGCCAAAGGCACTGGCAGCAAAGGGGCATGAGGTAGCCGTTGTCTGCCCGCTGTACTGCCAGATCAAGCCGGAGTGGCGCGATAAGATGTCTTATCTGCGCAATCTGTACGTACAGGTGGCATGGCGTAGTCAGTACTGCGGCATTTTTGTGTACGAAGCAGACGGCGTGAAGTACTATTTCTTGGACAATGAGTATTATTTCGCGCGCAACGGCGTATATGGCGAATATGATGATGCAGAGCGCTTTGCGTTCTTCTCCCGTGCTGTGTTGGATATGCTGCCTGCCATTGACTTCCGTCCGGACGTCATTAACTGCAACGATTGGCAGACTGCGCTGATTCCGGTATATTACGGACTGGACTACAATTGCCGTCCGTGGTACGGCGGCATCAAGACCGTATTCACAATTCACAACATTCAGTTCCAGGGTCAGTATGGCCGCGAAATTCTGGATTACGTGCTGGGCATTGACGATCATCACTTCCAGAACGGCTTTATGCAGCAGGATGGCGATGTCAATCTGATGAAGGCTGCGATTGTCTGCTCCGATCGCGTGACGACGGTATCCCAGACCTATGCACAGGAAATTCAAACCGAATTTTATGGCTTCCGTTTGGACTCGATTCTTCGTTGGAATCAGGGCAAGGTCAGCGGCATTGTCAACGGCATTGACGTCGACGCCTTCAATCCGGAGACCGATCCGCACCTGTTTAAAAACTACGGCATCAACTCGCTGGATGACAAGAAGGTCAACCGCGCAGAACTGCTCAAGATGTGCGATCTGAGCGCATCAGACGAGACCATGGTCATTGGTATGGTCGGCAGACTTACCAGCCAGAAGGGTCTGGATTTGGTACAGTGCGTGCTCAATGACATTCTGGAGAAGGATGTGCGCATGATTGTGCTCGGCACCGGCGACTACGACTACGAGCAGATGTTTATGCGCGCTAAGTGGGAGCATCCGGATAAGATTTCGACCAACATCATGTTTTCAGCAGATTTGGCGAATAAAATCTATGCAGGCTGCGATCTGTTCCTGATGCCATCGCTGTTCGAACCGTGCGGTCTGGCACAGATGATTGCAATGCGTTACGGCACCCTGCCGCTCGTGCGCGAGACCGGCGGACTCAAGGACACTGTACAGCCGTACAACCAGTTTACTGGCGAGGGCACTGGATTCTCGTTTGCCAATTACAACGCACATGAAATGCTGCATGTCATTGAAGAGGCTGCTGCGCTGTTCCGCCACGATCAGAAGGCATGGCGTCAGCTCCAGATCAATGCGATGAGCCGCGACTTCAGCTGGGATCGCTCTGCGCAGGCATATATTGACCTGTATCAAAGCATTTAACAGGAATACACAAAAGGGGAGCTGCAAAGCTCCTCTTTTATATACCGTTTATGTTTTAAAGATATAAATAGCATATAAATATAAATAAATATGGCGTTTTTTTTTATAAAATTTGAGAAAAGTATTCCCTTTGGATAAAAAGTATGGTATACTATTCTTTGCAAATGCTACAGAATGTGGCAAAACTATATGTCGAAAGGGGACATACATTATGAGCGTAAAAAAGAGAGCAGCGAGTATCCTTCTCGCACTGGGAATGCTGGCGTCAACCGCACCGGCATTTGCGGCGGACAGCACGGAAATTTCCGGTGAACTGGCTGTACAAAACAGCGTTGCCGTTTCTAAGAACGTGGCAGCGGAGGACTACTCCTACATAGCATTGGGTGCATCTGTCAAGGGACAAAGCGTTGTTGCCGGCAAGACCATCAACATTGCACTGATTGAGTACGTGAGCGGCAATCAGGGTCAGCGTTTTGTTTGCAATATCTACAAGGGGAACAAGGTGCTGAACAGCTTCGCAGACAACTTTGAGGACGAAGCAGGTCTGTATACAAGCGTTCTTCCGCTGGATACAGAGGGTCTGGGCACCGGCACGTATGCAATTGAGTTCTATACGCAGTATTACGGAAACGGCAAGTGGAACACGGTTTCTTCTACCAGAAGCAAGGAAAACTTCACGATTGTCAAGAAGGCAGTCGGTTTGAACGGCATTTCTCTGGCAGACGAGAACGGCAAAAAGACCACCAGCGTTACCATTGAGAAGAAGGATGATGCAGTTGGACTGTATGACATTCAGTTCAACCCGCAGAATACAACCGCAGAGCGCGAGGCAACCGTGATCAGCGCAAACAACGACATTGCTGTGGCAGAGGATCTCGCAGGTACCGTTGCCGTTTATCCGACCGGCTACGGCAAGACCACCGTCTCTGTAAAGGTCAGCGGCAAGACAACAACTCTCAATGTCTTCGTGCCGAACCCGAACTCCAACAATGTTGTGGATCTGTTCTCCGATGTCAATACCGGTGATTGGTTCGTTCAGTACGTCCAGTATGCCCATGACAAGGGCATCATGAAGGGTGTCGGCAACTATCGCTTTGCACCGAACGAAAATCTGACCCGCGCACAGGTCGCACAGATCCTGTATGCGCAGGCTGGCAGCCCGGCAGTTTCCGGTGATGTGAAGTTTACAGACGTCCCGAAGGGCAGCTGGTACTATAACGCTGTACTGTGGGCAAGCGAGAACGGCATTGTCAATGGCTATGCCAACGGCATGTTCCGCCCGGACAGCAATATCACCCGTGAGCAGCTGGCTCGTATGCTGTATGCACATGCCGGCACACCGGCAGTTTCCGGCGATCTGAGCGGCTTTGCAGACGGCGACAAGGTTTCCGGCTGGGCAAAGGATGCTGTGACTTGGGCAACCGCAAGCCATGTTATCAATGGCAAGTATGTCGATGGCAAGCTGTGTATTGACCCGCAGGGCAATGCAACCCGCGCAGAAGCTGCAACCATGATGAAGAACTATCTTGGCTAATCAAAAGAAAAGATATTTGGCAGGACTCAGTCGTGTACTGAGCCCTGCTTTTTGTATTGCACAGAAAAAACATGCAAATCGGGGATAAAATGTACAGTTAGCTGTTTGACAAAGCAGGGCATTACTTTTATACTGGAAAATGAGTTAACATCGGCAAAAAACAGCTGCATAGGCTGGGCTGAAAAAGGAGTTTTTGGGATGGACTTGACGGAAAAACGAGTAAACAGTAAATATATCTTTCATGGAAAAATCATGACGGTTCGTGTGGATGATGCGCTGCTGCCGAATGGCGAGCCGTGCACCCGCGAAGTATGCGAGCACCCGGGCGGCGTTGGCGTGCTGGCGATAGATGAAAATCGCATCGTCACTCTGGTACGCCAGTATCGGTATCCCTATGCGGAGACCACGCTGGAGATTCCGGCGGGAAAAATGGATCGCGGTCCGGAGGATGCAGAGCAGGCGGGTCGTCGGGAGCTGTCGGAAGAGACCGGTCTGACTGCGGGACAAATGATTTCTTTGGGAGAAATTTGGCCGTCTCCGGGATTTATGGATGAGCGATTATATTTATATTGCGCCAAGGATTTGGCACAGGGCGAATGCCATCCGGATGAAGATGAATTTGTAGAAATTGTGCGTATGCCGTTTGAAGAGCTATGCCAGCGCATTGCATCGGGAGAAATTCACGATGCCAAGACTGTGGCGGCTGTGGGCAAGGCACTGATTATGGGTCTGTAAGACAGGAGAATACCATTCATGCGAAAAACATTGCAGAAAAAACTGACGGGAAGTATGTTGGTCGCTGTGGCAGCAGCACTGGTGATTGTGTCTGTCTGCCTGCTGTTTGGCATGGCGCACTATGCCAGCACACAGTTTGAGACAGAGGTATCTCAGGTACTCACGACGGATTTGCTGTCAGAAATGAACGAAAATGCGACGGGCAGCGCAGACAGTGCCGCTGCTGAAACGGAAAAGATTCTCAGTGCCTATGCCGGACAGCTTCGCTTAGGCTCCGGCAGAAGCTATTCGATTTGGGATGCTGCAACGGGAGACCGTCTGGCGGGTGACGAAAATGCGGTGATGACGGATAATATCGTCACAGCCATGAGCGGTACGGTGGGAAATGCCATGCCGCTGCTGCCGACCAACATGGATATTGCGGTTCCTGTGACCGGCGAGAGTGCACTGATTGTGGATATTCAGGATGATGGAAGCGCCATGCGTGCGATGATGGCGCGTCTGGCTGTTTTGCTGCTGGCGGGATTGGTGCTCAGTCTGCTTGCGGCTGCCGGTATCAGCTGGGTGCTGGCAAAATCGTTTTCGGATTCTGCTGTGCAGACTGCGGAAGAACTGCGGGAGCAGAACAATCAGGCGCTCAAGCCGAACGGTGACTGGGAGGCAATGGCGGCGGCTCTGTATGCACCGGAGAAAAAACACAAGAAGGGCAGAGACCGCACCGCACTCGATGTGCTGCTGCCGTTTTTGCAGGAGGGCTATGTTCTGTTCCAGGCGGACGGCAAGGTGCTTGAGATCAACGTCATGGCAGAGCAGCTGCTCGGTGTGACGATGAAAGCAGGCGAACCGCTGTTTTTTGACACGGTATTTCACGATGTACCGATACCGACGGCTGAGCAGAGCCTGATTCGCGGCAAGCTGCATCAAAATGACCATACCTTGGACATCACGTTTGCGGCACTCGAACCGGGGCTGTTTGCGGCAATCGTGCTGCCTTCGGACAGGAGGGCACAATGAGCAAGGAACGATTGCCGAATAGACGGATTCGCCGAGCAATCGCGCGCTGGTTTGCTCGACACAGAGAGATATGGCGCAATGGCATTTTAGTTGTCTTGGTGGCGGCGATACCGGTACAGGGTGCGCTGCTGTGGCGGCAGGCTCTGCCGCAGGTCACGCTGTCTCTGCCGCAGTGGCTGACAGCATCGGATCAGACTGACACTGATGCGGCCGCCGGTGCGATGCCGATTCGTTTTGTCTCGCGCAGCAAAAACGGTGTGTACGGTGCAGAATACAATACAGACAGCGTCAAGCAAGCGTATGAGCAGACAGCGGATGTCTGGATGCAGGCGCTGTCTCACGCGGCAAAACCGCACCCGACAACAATGGAAACATATAGTCAGGCACTCAAGCAGCAACTGCTCATGATGCAGTATGACGGACAGGTTCCGGCGGCAATGATCGCCAATTGGCTGGGATGCTCTGACACAGAAAATTTGACGGATTGTGCGCTGGGAACCGCAGTTTTGTCCAAGAGCAAGGACGGCTATATGCTGTACTTCCGAGACAGCAGCAGCGGCGTCATTAAATGCGCAGAGACCTCGGTACAGGATGAGGATTTTCAGCTGTCTGTCGAGCAGTTTGAGCCGAACGGCTGCAGCTTGGCGGTAGACGAAAAGACTGTCGTTATTTCACCGGATGTCCTGTATCATGCAGGCGGCATGACCTTTGATGTGATGTCCTTTGCGCCGTACACCGGCGAGGACGGCATTGAGGATGTGCTTACAGCGTTTGGGCTCCAGGCAGAGGACGCGGTACAGCGTGCCTATACCTCTGGCGGAAAAACGGTATATGTATCCGGTGAAAATACATTTCGCTTGGGAAAAGACGGCACAGCGGTGTATGACGGAAGCGGCATTGGCGTGACCGCCGCGCATGGACAGAAGCTGTACCAGCAGTATGTTCAGACCGCGTATCGGCTGACCGGTGAGACCTTGGAAGCGATCGGAAGCGGTGCACAGCCGTCTCTCAAAAAGACATATACCGATGACGATGGACGGTTTATTGTCGTGTATGGGATGCAGATTGACGGCGTGCCGGTAGATAATGCGGTGTCCGGCTATGTTGCGCGCTATACATTTGACGATGGCATGCTAACACACGCGGAGCTGGCACTGCGTACCTGCCAATCGACGGGGGAGACGATTGCCGTCATGCCGGAAAAACAGGCGGCAGCATCTCTGTCATTCGATGCAGACGCGGTTCTCAGCCTGCGCTATGTCGATCAGGCAAAGGAAACGGAAAACGGCTGGAACAGTGCGTATGCCGATGCGTCCGGTATGGACAGTGCCGACTGGAATGCAGAAGATAACGATACCGACCTGTCATGGGACGAAACGCAGGACAGCACGAGCACGACAGCTTGGTATGATACGACCGGCACAGCAGTATCTCCGCGGTGGTATGTTCTGCAATACGGTAAGGAGGATACAAAGAACGAGATCAATCGAACGCTGACACCGGATCATATCACGGTCGTCATGCAGGACTTTGACCATCTGATTCAGGGAGGTGGCGCATCGTGAAGCTGTGGAAAAAGCGGCAGGATAAGCCGCAAAAGACAGCGAATATCCGTCTGTGGAGCGGCGTGAAAAATACAGCGATTGCCGTCTTGCTCGTGGTCAATCTGGTGCTGCTGGCGGCGCTGGGCTGTGTGAAGGGCTATGATACTTGGATTCGGCACAAAACACATCAGCAGATTGACAGTATGCTCGCAAAGCAGGGGATTCTGTGCGGCTCCAGTGTGTACCGCGCGATGGAGAACGTGCCGCAGGCATATACCCTGCGTGCAGATGAAAATGCAGAAAAGCAGTTGGCATTTGCTCTGCTGAGCGGAGATATTCAGACCGAAGCCAAGGGAAATACTGCGGTTTGGAGCGGTGACAATGGAACCGTATCGTGGTCTCAGTCGGGTAAGCTGGATGCCAGCGTGCAGCTGTCCGATGTAGAAGCCCCGCAGGATACCGATCAGGCGGTAAAAGTGGTGTTTGAACTGCTGCAAAAGGCGGGATTTTCCGTACCGGAAAAGCAGATCGCTGCCACACAGGACAATACCGGCTTTGCCGTCAGTGTGCAGCAGGAAATTGAAGGCACAGAGCTGATTGGATGCAGCTTGAATATTTCCATTGCGTCGGACAATATTTTTACAATTACCGGAACTTGGTGTGAAGGCACCGCACAGCCGCTGGAAATTCGTGCGCTGGAAACCTATTCTGAACAACAGGCGTTGTTCCAGTTCCTCGCAGCGAAGAGCGGTGCGGGACAAATTCTCAATGTGCAGGCGGCATATGTTCTGTCCGATCGGAGCGGAGGACGGTTTGCTACCATTCCCTGCTGGCGATTTTCTACCGATCAGGGAGATTTTATTTTGAATATTCTGACCGGAAAAGTGGTTACAGCGGAGAGTATTGGAGAGACCAGTCTGGCAGGCGATACCAATGGAGCAGGAAGCGGCAGTGCACCGGATGCCGGTTCGGGTACATCGGCGGCATGGACACAACCGGACACGGATGCGGCAGACACGGAGACAGAGGAGCCGTCTGAGTTCGGCACAGCCAATGGCACATCAAATGCTGAGACACAACAAAACGAAGCAGATGCGACCGATGATATTTGGAATGTCGAAGGATGATTTTGTGCATCCCGTACCAAAAAAATACTTTTTGACCTGTAAAACTGTTTTTTTGAAGGAAAACCGGCGGGAATGTAAAAATCGTTTGCGTTCTTGCAATAGTTGTGTTAACATAGTATTCGTATATATGCGCTGATAGGAAATTCTTGAAGCGCACATGAATGAAGGTTAAATAGAGGGTAACTGGGAAAACAACTATCCTGGCAGTTAGGATTTTAAGGAGAAGGTTTCGTTGGAGAAATATATCATCAAGGGCGGACATCCGCTGAACGGCGAAGTCACGATCAGCGGTGCGAAAAATGCAGCCGTTGCTATCGTACCGGCAACATTGATGGTTGATGGGCCGTGTATTATTAAAAATGTTCCGAATATTGTTGATGTCATGCTGCAGTTTGAGATTCTCGAAAAGATGGGCATGAAAATTACCCGTTTGGATGAGACAACCATTCAGATCGAGAAGGGCGCAATGGATCTGGAAAACCCGGAGACATTTGAACTGATGACACGCTTGCGCGCTTCGTACTATTTTATCGGTGCAGAGCTGGGCAGATATGGACATGCCCGCGTGGCGATGCCGGGCGGATGCAATTTCGGCGGCATTCGTCCTGTTGATCAGCACATTAAGGGCTTTGAGCGACTCAACAGCTATGTTCGCTTTGAGCCGGAAGGCTTTATCTCGGTCGTTGCGCCGGATGGTCTGGTCGGCAACCATATTTATTTTGATGTGGTTACTGTCGGTGCAACGATGAATGTCATGCTCGCCGCTGTCTTTGCACAGGGTCAGACCGTGATGGAAAATGTGGCAAAGGAGCCGCACATCGTCGATTTGGCAAACTTCCTCAATCAGATGGGTGCTGACATCAAGGGTGCCGGAACGGACAAAATTGTCATCAACGGCGTGGAGAGCCTGCATGGCGGTACGTATTCGATTATTCCGGATCAGATTGAGGCAGGTACTTATATGGCGGCTGTTGCAGCCTGCGGCGGAAATATTCTCATCAAGAATGTCATTCCAAAGCATCTGGAATGTATCGGAACGAAGTTGGAGGACATGGGCGTTAAGGTCGAGATGTATGATGACTCGGTTCGCATCATCCGAAAAGGTCCGTTGCGCCATACTAACCTCAAGACCACGCCGTATCCGGGATTCCCGACCGACATGCATCCGCAGATGGCGGCAGTAATGGTGCTGGCAGATGGCTCCAGCCGCATCACAGAGGGTGTTTGGCCGAACCGCTTCCGTTATACAGAAGAGCTGAAGAAGATGGGTGCACGCATCAGCGTTGATACGGATACTGCTGTGATTGAAGGTGTACCGGATTTGTGTGGTACCGATGTTGTTGCGCATGACCTGCGTGCAGGTGCAGCAATGGTCATTGCCGGTTTGGCAGCACGAGGTGTGACAACGATTGGCAACATTGGTTACGTCGAGCGCGGATATGAAAACCTGGTTGAAAAGGTATGCGGCATCGGCGGCGAGATGAAACGAGTGAACGAATAAGCTCTTGCAGCTTTGCGGGGAACTGCCGAGGCAGTTCCTCGTTTTTTGTCGAAGGAGATACCAATGAGTTTTTATTATTCTGTGGCTTCCGGTTCCTCGGGAAACTGCGCTGTGTGGCAGTCCGGCGAGACATCGGTGCTGATTGATTTAGGCGTGTCGGTTCGCGCGCTCAATCAGGCTCTGCGCCGCATTGATATGGAAATTGCCGATTTGTCTGCGGTGCTGCTCACGCATGAGCACACAGACCATATCAAGGGTTTGGCGACATTTGTCAAAAAATATGAGCTGCCGGTATATGCATCGTTTGGTACGGCAGCAGCTATTCTGCAAAAGCTGCCGCAGGCAAAAAAAAATCTCCGCATGTTTGCGGGCGGAGAAGAGTTTTCTATTGAGCAGCTGCATGTGCAGTCCGTGCCGATCTCTCATGACGCCGCAGAACCGGTTGCCTATCGCATTGACGGCGGCGGGCATCAGCTGGGTTATGTGACGGATACCGGCTTTTTGTCTGAGACCGTTCGACAGACTATTTGCGGCTGTGACACGGTGGTGCTGGAGTCCAATCACGATGTCGATATGCTCAAGCATGGCCCATATCCGTTTTATTTGCAGCAGCGCATCCGCGGCAAGCTGGGACATTTATCCAATGAAGCGTGCGCGGTCGGGGCGTTGGAAGCGGTTAAAAACGGCGCAAAACGGCTCGTTCTGGCGCATTTGAGTGATAAGAATAATAATCCATTGACTGCACTGCGATGCACACAGCACGCGCTGAGCGGCACGGACTGCGAGGTATATGTTGCGCCGCGCGGCGCAATGGAACAGCCGATTCCACTGACAGAGGAGGAGAACCAATGCTGCATGTTCGATTGATTTGTGTCGGCAAGCTCAAGGAAAAATTTTATCGAGAGGCGTGCGCCGAATATGAAAAGCGGCTCAAGGGCTATTGTAAGCTGGAAATTTTGGAGCTGACGGAGCAGCGTCTGCCGGACAGCCCATCGCAGGCGCAGATTGACGCGGCACTTGCCAAGGAAGCAGAGACAATTCGGACAAAAATTCCAGCGGGCAGTGCGGTTGTCGCCATGTGCATTGAGGGCGGCACACTGTCCAGTGAACAGTTTGCGGACAAGCTAAACAAATGGATGGGAAACGGCGTATCGCATATCAGTGTGCTGATCGGCGGTTCGTGCGGACTGGATGAGAGCCTGAAAAAATCCGCCCAGCTGCGTCTGTCCATGTCACCGATGACGTTCCCGCATCATCTGGCGCGGGTCATGGTGCTGGAACAGCTGTACCGAGCACTCAATATCGCATCCGGCGGAAAATATCATAAATAACAGCGAAATCCGGAGACATCATTCAATGATCTCCGGATTTCATTTACTTATATCATTCAAGCATTCTTAAGCGAGGTATATGTGCCGCATACAATGCCCTTGATTTTGCCCTTGAGCGGCTTGCCGGTAAACGGGGTGTTGCTGGACTTGGAGCGGTACGTCGTATACACAACATCCTCATTCCAATCTGCAATCATCAGTTCTGCGCGGTTGCCCTCTTCGATGGACTTGCCGGTGAGATTGTAGAACTGTGCCGGATTCTGGCTCATGCGGCGCATGAGCTGCATCGGCGTGATTTTACCGGTGCACACCAAGGCGGTGTTGAGAACAGAAAAAGCGGTTTCCAGACCGGTAATGCCTGACATGGACTGGTCAAACGGTTTGTTTTTCTGCTCTGCCGTGTGCGGCGCATGGTCGGTGGCAATCATGTCAATGGTGCCGTCTGCCAGACCGGCGATGAGTGCCTGGCGGTCTTGCTCTGTGCGCAGCGGCGGATTCATGCGGGCGTTGACGCCATAGGTCAGCACATCATCCTGTGTCAGTGCCAGATGGTGCGGTGTCGCTTCGGCGTGAATATCTGCGCCGCGCGCCTTGCCCGCGCGGATGAGAGCGACGGATTTGCCGGAGCTGATGTGCTGGAAGGCGACACGAGCGCCGGTCATCAGCGCAAGCTCAATGTCGCGGGCAATCATCTCTTCTTCAGAGGACGGCATGGCGCCGAGAACATCGAATTTCTTTGCCGCTTCACTGCCGTAATTGACGCCGGGAGACAGCACATATGCCGGATCTTCCTCGTGGAAGGACAGCGGGACGCCCAGCGCCTTGGCGCGGCGCATCGCTTCCAAGCACAGCTTGCCGCTGGTCAGATTGACGCCGTCATCGGTAAAGCCCGGTGCACCGGCTTCGTGCAGCACTTCAAAATCCACCAGCTCTTTGCCGCCCAGTCCCTTGGTTACGGCACAGTCCTGTAAGACGTGAATCATGACGTGACGTGCTTTGTCCTGTACGTACTGTAAGGTTTCCAGATTGTCACAGGTCGGCTTTGTGTTTGCCATGCATACGACGGTAGTGTAGCCGCCAGCTTCTGCGGCAGCTGCGCCAGTGTAAATATCTTCCTTTTCTGTCTGACCCGGATCGCGGAAATGCACGTGGACATCGACAAGGCCCGGAGAAATCATGCAGCCGGATGCGTTATAGACGTCCTCCGCGTGGGTTTCTGGAATATGCGGCGCAATGCGGTGAATCAGACCGGCATCGTCGATAAGAATGTCCAGCTTTTCGCAGGTTTCGGTGTACGGATCGAGAACCGTGCCGTTTTGAATGAGTAACATAAGAACCTCCTTGTGTTTTCTATCATTGGAGTAGATCGGTTTTGATTTACGGCAAAACCGGTGTGTGTGAATAAAACAGCCAAGCGCACAGGGCAAGCTGTCCTGCAAAAATGAGTGGAATACCAATCATGAATCGTTTGTGCTTGGTTTTGTGACGAATGGTGCGCATCGTCAGATAGATGCCAGGACAGCCACCGAGAACGCATAACGCAAACAGCGTTTTCTCCGGCACACGCCATGCACCGCGCTGGGCTGCGCGCTTATCATGTATCGTGACGAAAATGCCGATGCAATTGATGAGTAAGAGCCAGAAAAACAGAATCATGTGAAGTCTCCGTGAATAATATTAAAAAGTTAGCAGCATGGTTGTTATTTTGCTGGTTATCGTGTATGATAAAAAGTGGTTTTGTAAAAGCCGAAACATAATTTTAGATGGGAAGGAAAATACATGGGTAAAAAAATTGTCACCTGCCTGATGGCGGTACTGTTGCTGTGCGGCAGCATGAGCGCACTCGCCGCTGCACCGCAGACCACTTCACAGAGTGTGTGTGTGATGGATGCAGATACGGGGGAGATTTTATATGAAAAAGATGCCTATACACAGCTGCCGATGGCGTCTATCACAAAGACGATGACGGCACTCGTTGCAATGGAAAACAGCGATTTGCAGGGAACGACGACCGCAACCAATGAGGCATTGGCAACCGTTGATTTGGCGTCAACGCGAATTGGCTTTGAAGCGGGAGAAAATCTGACGCTGGATGAGCTGATGTACTGCATGCTGGTTTATTCTGCCAATGATGCGGCGAATATTCTCGCGGCAGCTGTCGGCGGTACCGTAGATAACTTCGTTGCGATGATGAATGCAAAAGCAGAGGAGCTTGGCTGCACCCACACGCATTTTATGAATCCAAACGGCTTGGATGCTGATGGACATTACACCTGTGCGCATGACATGGCGATCATTACGCAGGCTGCCAATAAATATCCGGCATTTGCCAAGTATGCCGGTGCCGTGTGCTATACGCTGCCGGCGGATAATGTCATTGGGGACGGCTGGCAGATTAAGACCAAGGTCAATGCCTTAGAGCAGGGAGATCCAGTGTATGATGCGCGTATTTACGCCGCCAAGACTGGATGGACAACCAAGGCACACAATACATTTATCGCTTGCGCCAAGACGAAAGACGGCGGCAATATGATCGTAACTCTGCTCAACTGCCCGGTAAAAAACGGTATTTTTACGGAAACCACCGCTCTGCTCAATTACGCGGAGAGTGCGTATCCGAAGCTGACGGTATCCACAGATGCCTTTGAAAAAAAAGCAAAGAAAGCCGTAAAAAAAGCGGGCGGGAAGCTGGATGAAGCGGAGCTTCAAGATGTCACCCTTCGCCTGCCGGCGAGCATGACGGAAAACGATCTGTCTTATGCCTGCGCCAAGACGCCGTCCGGCGTACAGCTTCAAATCTCGGTTGCAGAGGGCAGCCGAAAAGCCTATCAGGATGAGACCGGCTTAGACGGATCTGTGCCGCTGGCAACAGTACTGCTTCCGGTTGTCGATGAGAAAACAGACAAACAGGGACAGAACGTGCAGACGGATGAGTCGGAGCAGCAGGGGGCATTGGCTTCCGTGCAGCAAAAGTTGAGTGGTCTGCCAAAGCTCGCGCAGGATGCACTGATTGGCGCAAGCATTGTGATCTGTGCCATTGTCCTAATGTTTGCAATTTTGTTTGTCATCAGACTGCACAATCAGAACAAACGCCGTAAGAAAAAGTAAAGAAAGTCATCGCGGAGATACGAGCTGGAACCACAGGTTCCAGCTTTTTATTTTACCTCGATGTCGCCAAATTTGCCGCGGATGAGACCGAGCAGAGCATTTGGCTCCAACTCAACCTGAAAACCGATGCGTCCGCCGGATACAATGACGGTCGGCAGCTCCCTTGCGGAATCGCTGAGAACTGTCGGGAATTGTTTTTTCATACCGATGGGACTGCAGCCACCGCGGATATATCCAGTGAGTTTGTTGATGTCCTTGACATGAATCATCTGTACGGATTTTTCTCCCACAGCCTTTGCTGCTTTCTTGAGATCCAACTCAGCGGCAACCGGAATGACAAAGACATAATGTCCGCCGGATTTACCGGCAGTCACAAGGGTTTTATATACGCGCTCCAGCGGTTCGCCGATAGAGGTGGCAACGGAAATACCGTCTACATGTTCTCCGTCCGACTCGTAGCTGTGCGGCGTGTAGGGGATTTTTGCGCGGTCAAGCATACGCATGGCATTGGTTTTGTTTTCAGCCATAGAAAAAGCCTCCTGTTGTTGCGTGGAATGATACTGCTATTATACACCAAAACGGCAGAAGAGACAGCGTTTTTTACGAAAACACAGAGGATTCGCAACAGCGGAAAAACGGACAGGCAGTCGCCCAACAACTGCAAGAGTTGTATGCTGTGTCAGCGTTCAGAGAATGCCGAAAAAATAACAATCCTGAAAACGCAAAGGTGCACGCAAAATAATTGCGTGCACGCGCACATAATTAGTAAAAGTGTCGTGTGCACGTGCCCGCATTTTGTTGAAATTGCGAATTTACTTTCTGGCCGGAACGGAATATACTAAGTACAACAAGAACAAAAGCAGACAACGTCCACTCCAACATGTACCTCTGTAAACAAAAGGTTGGACAAGGTAACATAGGAGTCTATACCAGAATAAGAATAGGTCTAGACAAGTAGAAAGGAGTTAGAAATGAAACGCATGTCATCATCTCTGCGAGCAAAAGAAGAATTTATGGTACTGTGCCGCGAAGGTATGTATCAGGCGGGAGAACGCCTGCCATCTGAGACCAAAATGGCACAAAGATTCGGAATTAGCCGCGAAACATGGCGTGCCTCGCTGGAACTGCTCCGGCGAGAGGGCATTATTTACTCCAAACACGGCGTGGGAACCTTCCTCATGGAAGTGTCCGCCAAGGCGGAAAATGATTTGACGCGCCTGTGTGCAGTCAGTGAAATGATTCGCCAGGCTGGCATCGCAGAGGGACGTTCCACCTATACGACCGGTCTTACCATTCCATCCAGCGAGGTGGCATCCGCACTTGGCATCAAGTCCGGAATCAATGTCTTTTATGTCAATCGTACACGCTATGCCCAAAATGGCGAGCCGATCTGCTGCAGTATGCATTATATGCCGGTGTATCTGGCGGATGAGCTGGATCCGATGCATATGCCGGATTCACTGTTTTCCTACTTTGAACGCCGAAAGGGCATCTTTGTCAGCCGTTCTTCAGCGCACATCCTGATTCCGCAGCACGATGATCCACTGGCTGTACAGCTGCGGGGAGAAGATCAGAACATGCAGATTCTCGGCATGGAGCAGCAGCACTTTGATTCCCGCGGCAATCCGGTTCTGTATACCATAGATTATCTGCGAAGTGAAATCTTCAACTTTTCTGTGACTCGTATTCGCGAAAAGTAATAACTATTTGATTTTTCCAAACTTTTTCTATCTCTCTTTGTCGGCAGCTCCGCGCATACCTGTGTGGGGCTGCTACTTTTTTCTGCGTACAAAAGCGCCGCCTCCCGAAGGAAGCGGCGCTTTTGCGGTAAATATATAGGAGATTATAGTTACTCGATAACACGGAACGAAATGACGCCTTCTACAGCCTGCAGAGCAGCCTTGGTGTCGGCAGACAGCTCGTCATTAGTTTCCATGATGGTGTAAGCAATCTCGTCACGCGGACGGCTGCCCATGTTCTCAATGTTAATGCCCTGATTGGACAGCGTGGTGGACAGACGTGCGATCATATCCGGAATGTTGCGGTGCATGATGCAGATACGGATATCTGCTTCACGCGGAACGCGCAGATTCGGGAAGTTTACAGAGTTGCGGATTGTACCGGTTTCGAGGTATTCAATCAGCTCCTCAGCAGCCATGCGTGCGCAGTTGTCTTCGCTCTCCGGCGTGGAAGCACCCAGATGCGGCAGGCAGATCGCCTTCGGCTGTGCCAGCAGCTTCTCGGAAGCGAAGTCGGTCACATAGCAGGCGATCTTGCCGGACTCCAGACCGGCGATGACAGCGTCCTCATCGCACAGACCGTTGCGGGCGAAGTTCAGGATGCGAACGCCATCCTTCATCTTCTCAATGCCTTCTGCACCGACAATGCCGCGGGTGGAATCCATCAGCGGTACATGAACGGTGATGTAGTCAGCCTTTTCAAAGATGTCGTTGAGATTTGCAGTATAAGCTACGCCGCGCTGGATGTTCAGAGCAGCGTTTACGGACAGATACGGGTCATAACCGATGACGTCCATGCCCAGCTCGATGGCAGCGTTTGCCACGCGAACGCCGATGGCACCCAGACCGATGACGCCCAGCGTCTTGCCTGCGATTTCCGGACCTGCAAAATTGGACTTGCCTTTTTCAGCCAGCGCGCCGATCTGGTCGCCGTTGCCTGCGAGAGTCTTTACCCAATTTGCGCCGCCGATGATGTCACGGGAGGACAGCAGCAGACCGCACAGAACTAGCTCTTTTACGGCGTTTGCGTTTGCGCCCGGCGTGTTAAATACGACAATGCCCTTTTCCGTGCACTTCTTGAGCGGGATGTTGTTGACACCGGCGCCGGCACGGGCAATGCACTTGAGTCCCTTCGGGAACTCCAGATCGTGCAGCTTGGCAGAACGAACTAAGATGGCATCATAGTCCGTCAGATCCTCCGAATACTCGTAGGAATCCTTCTTGAGCAGGTCGAGACCTGCGTTAGAAATCTTATTAAACAGTTTTACCTGATGCATGACAGAAAAATCTCCTTTTACAAGCCAATTATTTGTTGTTCTTCTCGAACTTCTTCATGAAGTCGATGAGGTACTCAACGCCCTCAATCGGCATTGCATTGTAGATGGAAGCGCGCATACCGCCAACCAGACGATGACCCTTCAGGTTGGTCATACCGGCGTCGATGGATTCCTGAATAAACTTCTTATCCAGATCGTCGTTGCCAGTGCGGAAGGTGACGTTCATGCGGGAGCGGGAAGCCTTCTGTGCAGCACCCTTGTAAAAATCAGTAGAATCCAGATAGTCATACAGCATGCCGCTGCGGATGTCGGCATTCTTTGCCATTGCTTCCAGGCCGCCCATCTGCTCGACCCACTCAGTGACGAGCTTCATCATGTAGATGGAGTACGTAGGAGGCGTGTTGTACATGCTGTTTTTGTCAGCCATCAGCTGGTAATCCAGCAGAACTGGCATGTTCTCGCGGTAGTGACCCATCAGGTCTTCGCGGATGATGACAACTGCCATACCGGCCGGACCCATGTTCTTCTGTGCACCGGCATAAATCAGGCCATACTTGGAAATATCCACCGGCTTAGACAGAATGTTGGAGGACATATCCGCAACAACCGGAACATCGCCGGTGTTCGGGTCATAGTGCCACTCGGTGCCGAAGATGGTGTTGTTTGCGCAGATGTAGAAGTAGTCTGCATCCGGGCGAACGTCCAGCTGATCCGGCGTCGGAACCCAAGTAAAGTTGTCAGCTTCGGAGGTTGCAGCGATGTGAATGTCGCCGAACTTCTTTGCTTCCTTGTATGCATTGCGGGCAAAGTTGCCGGTGATGGCGTAATCAGCCTTGCCGGTTACCATGAGGTTCAGCGGAACTGCAGAGAACTGCATGGTTGCGCCGCCCTGCATGAACAGGATACGGTAGTTGTCCGGGATATTATATACGCGGCGCAGAACGTCCTGCGCACCGTTGATAATATCATCGTAGTACTTTGAACGGTGACTCATCTCCATAACTGACATGCCGGAACCGCCATAGTTTGTCATTTCTGCTGCTGCCTTCTCAAGGACCGGCAGCGGCATCATGGACGGGCCAGCCGAAAAGTTATAAATTCTTCCTTTGGACATGAGAATAATACCTGCCTTTCAACGGTACATAGGGATAAAAAAGAGTCAAATATCGGTCCCTATGTAATCAGATAGTTTTACCAGTTCGTTCAAACTGACATTCTTATTAAATCGCATTCAGGGCAGTATTGTCAAGATGTCAAACTGGTTTTCATCCGACTGCTGTAATTTAGCGCGTGAAAGCAAAAATTTTTGTCTATTTTTGCAGGACAAAGAAAGCAACCCTGCAAAGAATGATAAAAATACGGCAAAGTTGAGCACATTTGATGCAAAAGTCAGTCAGATATGACGTTTCGAACGCTTGAGCTGTAATCTGCCAGGGCAGGTTTCCGGAGCGAATTTCCAGTGACAGACCGGACAAGCAAAGCAGGTGCCGCTGTTGCGTCCCGCCTGAATATCATTGCCCCAGGACGGATTGACGAGATGTGCGCGGCCGGGAACAATCATGTCTACGCCGGTGCGCTGTAAAATATCCTCCGCCTGCCCACCGGTTCGGATCTCATTGCAGGCAAAGACCGGAATAGACACTAGCTCTTTGATGCGTTGTGCGCCGTAAATGGCGGGCGTGTGCGGAAAATCAACGGGCTTTTCCAGATGTGCGCCCCAGTCACAGCCGTAATAGGCGTCGATGAAATCCAAACCCTGATCTTCGCACCACTTTGCACTTGCCAAGCCGTCCTGCAGAGACGGCTCAAAGACGCCGAGACGAATGCCGAGAATGAAATCCGTCGGCGTCACGGCGCGGATGCCGTCAATGATGCGTTTGAGAATCAAGCGATCAGCGGCGTTGTAGGCATCGCTGCGGTGATTCAGATGGGCATTCAAAAACTCGCTGAGCAGATAGCCGTGACAGGCGTGCAGCTCCACGCCGTCATATCCCGCCCGATAGGCGCGCTGGGCGGCATCGATAAAATCGCGTTCAATCTGCTGAATCTCAGAGACCGTCAGTGCGCGGGCGCAGCGCGTGTGACCGCTGACCTGTACCATGCAGTCGCTTGGACAGACGCGATCTTGTTCCCGCGCCGCAAGAATGCCTGCGTGACTGAGTTGGACAATCGCGGGCATTTTTGCTTCGTGAAAGATGTCGATCAGTTTCCGAAGGCCGTCTATTTGGCTGTCGTCCCAGATGCCGAGCTGATCGAGCGTCAGCCGCCCTTCGCGGCTGACGCTGGTCGCCTGCTGGATGACGAGACCTGCTCCGCCGTGCACGAGGGCGCGGTAATGGGAGAGAAACGGCTCCGTCACACATCCGTTCTCACTGCTCCATGTGTAGATGACAAGAGGCGGCACGCAAATGCGGCTGCGGAAATGAAACCCGTGCCAGTCCCAAGCTTCAAATAACTTCTGATATGTCATACGAGCACCTCCCAAATGCCAGATGTTCAAATTTGTTACCGTTTATTGTAACACTGTCTCTGCATCCCAACAATATCTTCGGTAACATGCACCCAGATCCGGCACAAAAGACCTGAAAATACGGACGATTGCACCTTGTACCGGCGAGAGAAATGGCATATAATTAAAAAATATGCCGGAACGCGCATAGACGTTCGTTTGTTCCGGTGTTATAATGGAAATACGTATGAAATTCTGTTCCAATCGAATCAGGAGGATGGAAATGTTTGAATTTGTAAATGACAATACGCTGGCTGAATATGAAGCCTTTAATATGAGCCACCCGTTTGGCCATTTTGCTCAGTCCAAGAAGTGGGCAAACCTTAAAGATAACTGGAAGTGGGAAGCAATTATTGTCCGCGATGAGAACGGTGCGATCTGCGGTTCGCTCGCTGTGCTCATCCGCAATCTGCCGCATATGCCGTGGACACTGATGTATGGATGCCGCGGACCGGTCTGTGATCCGCACGACCGCGCAACCATGGAGCAGCTTATAGAGGGTGCTCGCGTGCTGGCAAAGAAGTACCATTCGTATGTGCTCAAGATTGATCCGGATGTCTCCATTGAGGACAAGGAGTTTATCAAGGAGCTGGAGCATCTGGGCTTTAAGAATGCAACCGGTGACGGCAAGAACTTTGAGGGCATTCAGCCGAACTTCGTGTTCCGTCTGGATGTTTCCGAGATGAACGCCAAGAAGATCTATACCGCTGAGCCGGGCGAGGCATTCGACATCACTGTCGATGACACGCAGGGCGAGGATGCGATCATGCACTTCAAGACGGATACCCGTACCAAGGTGCGCAAGGCAATCAAGCGCGGCGTCAAAATTAAGCTGGTCGGCAAGGAAATGATGCCGTTCTTCGCAAAGATGATGCTGGAGACCGGCCTGCGTGATGGATTTGTTACCCGTCCGGCAAGCTACTTCAATAAAATGCTGGACGCTATGGGCGACAATGCTCGTCTGTACATGGCGTTCTATGAGGATAAGCCGATTGCAGGCACACTTGCCATTTACTACGGCGACAAGGTTTGGTATTTGTACGGCGCATCTGCAAACGGCACCAAGGAATTTGACGTTCGTAAGCTGATGCCGAACTACTTATTGCAGTGGATGATGATTCAGTGGTCTCTGGAGAAGAAGTGCCGCATTTATGACTTCCGCGGCGTTTCCGGAGATCTGACACCGGACAACCCGCTCTACGGTCTGTACCGCTTTAAGAAGGATTTCAATGGCGATCTGGTACAGTTTGTCGGTGAATATGACCTTGTATTCAACAAGCCGGTATACTTTGCTGTTGTACACGGCCAGAGCACCTATCGCAACCTGCGCCGCAAGCGTTTCCTTAAAAAGAATGCTGCGATGGATACCTCGAAGCCGAAGAACCTGACCGGCGATCATCGCGGTGAGCAGAAACAGGCAAAGCCGGAAGAAAAGAAGGCTGAGGACAACAAGCCGGAAGAGAACAAGTAACATGAAAAAATTCGTTATCGAGCGGGAAAAGCTCAAGGAGAATTCCCGCATCATTCAAAAAAAAGCCGGCGTGCCGGTCTTTGCCGTATTGAAGGCAGATGGCTATGGCTTTGGTATGAAGCAGATGGCAGAGGTCTTGAAGGAGGCCGGCATCCGTATGTTTGCGGTGACGGAACCGGAGGACGCGCAGCGTCTGCGCGACTGGGGCTATACTGAAGAAGACATTCTCGTCATGCGCTCCACAGCTATGGCGGATGAAGCGTATCAGGTCGTACAGGCAAACGCGATTGCAACGGTCGGTTCGCCGGAAGCTGCTCAATGCCTGCATGAAGTCGCACAGGGCTGCGGCATCCAGGCAAAGGCGCATGTCAAGATTGACACGGGCATGGGACGCTATGGCTTTTTGCCGGATCAGTATGCAGAGATCAAGAATGTGTACACCCAGTGTTCGGGCATTCAGGTAACCGGTATTTATACGCATTTTCACTCCTCGTTTGCCGATGAAGCGGCGACACGCGGACAATACAAGCAACTGTGTCACATCATCAGTCAGCTGGAAGCAGATGGCATCTGCGTGGGGATACGCCATGCGGCAAACTCCAATGGCGTGTTCCGCTATAATGACATGATGTTGGATGCGGTTCGCGTCGGCTCCGCCTTTACCGGACGTATTGTCAACGGCGCAAAGTATGGGCTGTCCCGTTTGGGATACCTCGAAAGCCGCGTCATTGAGACGCGCACCGTGCCAAAGGGACATACCTTTGGCTATGGCGCAGGCTATGTCGCAAAGGATACCACGCGCGTAGCGGTTGTACCGGTCGGCTACACAGACGGCTTCTCTGTGGAGAAAAAGCGCGATTTGTTCCGTCCGCGCGATGTCATGCGCTATGTCAAGAATGATTTGGAAGACGGCAGAGGAAAGGGCAATATCTACATCAGCATTGCCGGACATCGCGTCCGCGTGCTGGGACATGTAGGTCTGTGCCATGTCTCCTGCGATGTGACAGGACTGGATATCAAAAACGGAGACACGGCGATTCTCGATGTCAATCCGTTGTATCTCAGCCCGTTGGTGACGAAGGAATATGTCTGACGCAAGATTGTATGAACAGTTACGGAAACAGGCGGCTCGTAAGGCCGCCCGTTTTCATATGCCGGGACACAAAGGTCGTCCGGTTTTGCCGGAACTGAATTTTCCGTTTCCGATTGATTATACGGAAATCGAAGGAACCGGCAATTTATATGAAGGCGATGAGCCGATTCTCTCCGCTGAGCGCGATGCCGCGCGGTATTACGGCGCACACGACTGCCTGTTTTTGACCGGCGGCTCGACGCAGGCGCTGATGACGGCAATCGGCGCGGCTGTGCCGGAGGGCGGCACGCTGATTTTAGACCGAAACTGCCATAAATCCGTTACGCACGCGATGGCACTGCTGGATTTGACGCCGGTGTTTGTCGTGCCGGAACCGCTGGACGGAATGCCGGGACTGCTTGAACCGAAAATAGTGGAACAGACACTGCAAAAGCACCCGCAGGCGTCCGCCGTTCTGGTGACCAGCCCCAATTACTATGGCGTTTTGCAGGATATCTCCCAATTGGCGGAGATTTGCCATGCGCACGGCATCCCGCTGCTTGTCGATGCGGCGCACGGCGCCCATCTCAAGGCGGTCGGTCTGCCGTCTCCCATCGAACAGGGGGCAGATCTCGCGGCGGTAAGTACGCATAAAACGCTGCCAGCATGGGGACAGAGTGCTGTTTTGCTGTCATCCGGCCGCATTCCGTTTGACACCCTGCTGGAGACGACACCGCTGTTCGGCACGTCCAGCCCATCGTATCTGCTGCTTGCCTCCATTGATTTGGCGCGGGCTTGGCTGGAAGGGGACGGCGCACAGGCGTATGCGCAGTGCGCCGTGCGGGTACAGGCGCTCCGGCGGGAGATTGCCCAGACAACGATATTTGATGCCCTGACAGAGGAAAAAGCACCGCTCGATCCGTGCAGACTGACCATTCGCTGCACAGATACCAATGTCACGGGACAGGAGCTTTCTGCCATTCTGCATGAGGACTTTGCGATTGATGCGGAGATGGCGGATGCCAATTATCTCGTATGCATCTGTACCGGCGCGGACACCGAGCGCGATTATGCGCGGCTCATGGGTGCACTGCGTGACAAGCGGTTTTGTGCGGTGTCAAAGCCAATCAAACAGCCGCTGCCGTTTCCGGAGCCGGAGCGCGTGTGTTCGGTGCGAAAAGCATGGTTCGGCAAAAAAACAACCGTACCGCTGGGACAGAGTGCCGGAAAAATCTGCGCGCGTCCGATTACGCCGTATCCGCCCGGCGTGCCGCTTGTGTATCCGGGAGAGCGGATTCGGCAAGTTCACATTGAATTTCTGCGGGACGGATGGTATACTGATACTGCATCCATTTGTGTGATGGATGGTGATTTTTGAGGAAAGGCGGAACCGTCATGACGTTTGCCAGTCTGCTGGGAAATGAGGAATTAAAAGCGGCTTGGCGGCATGCCCTGCGCGGACGATTTCCGCAGAGTATTTTGCTGACTGGTCCGAAAGGCATTGGTAAGCTGACGGCGGCGCGTGTGCTGACCATGGCACTTATGTGCGAGAGCACCGGCGAAAAGCCGTGCGGGCAGTGCGCTGCCTGCCGTAAGGTTGAGCAGAACAATCATTCAGATGTCACCTGTATTGATTTGGGTGATGCGGAGATCAAAGTGGATACGGCACGCCGCATTCGGTCGGAATGCGCGGTCTATCCAGGCGACAGTGACCGCCGCATTTTTCTCATTCGTCATGCGCAGAACATGAACGCCGCGGCGCAAAATGCGCTGCTCAAGCTGCTGGAAGAACCGCCGGAATATGCCTTCTTTCTTTTAATGACGGAAAATGAAAGCGCAATTCTGCCTACGATTTTGTCGCGCTGCACGCAGTATGCGTTGGCGCCATTGGATCGAGGATCAGTGCTGCATCTGCTGCGGCAGCGGTATCCGGAAAAGGATGCCGCGGTCTTGCAGTCTGCCGCCGCAGGCTGTCAGGGTATCGCAGGAGATGCGATTGCGGCACTCAGTGAAGAAGCGGAAGAGATCACACAGCTGGCGGGCGAATTTTTGTGCGCACTGGACAGCAAAAATGAATTGCGCCTGCTGGAAGCTGCAGAAAACTGCTCCGGCTTGTCGCGGCAGCAGTTTTCCCATGTGCTGACTGCACTGCGCACAGCTATGCGGGATGCAATTTTCTGCGCACATGGCATGGCATCTCCGCTGCTTCCGGCACTGCAGGAACAGACGAACTTGGTGAGCCGAAAACTCACCATTCGGCAAATGCTCGCGCTGTACGATTGGATGGGCGAGCTGGATGAACGCATTTCCCGCAATCCGAGCATGGCACTGCTGACAGGCTGCCTTGCTGCTGGAAGCTTTGAGCGGATACAATAGATTTTATGGGAGAGCGTGTTGCCGGTTTGGCAAGACGCAGGAGGAAAGATTTTGGCTCAGATTATAGGCGTCCGATTCAAAGAAGTCGGAAAAGTATATTATTTTGATCCGTGCGGTATTGAAACGACGGTGGGACAGCATGTCATTGTCGAGACAGCGCGCGGTGTAGAATACGGAGAAGTCGCAATTGCCAACAAGGACATCGCAGAGGGCGAAGTCATCAAGCCACTCAAGAAGCTGCTGCGCGTTGCGACACATTCAGATGAAAAGGTCGTGGAGACCAATCAGAAGCGAGCAAAGGAAGCCTTTGCAATTTGTGAAAAGAAGATTGTTGAGCATAAGCTGGATATGAAGCTGGTCTCAGTTGAATATACGTTTGACCTCAACAAAGTACTGTTTTACTTTACCGCGGATGGCCGTGTGGATTTCCGTGAGCTGGTCAAGGATCTGGCATCGGTGTTCCGCACACGCATTGAGCTGCGCCAGATCGGCGTGCGCGATGAGGCGAAGGTTTTCGGCGGACTGGGTATTTGCGGCAGACCGCTGTGCTGTGCATCGTTTTTGGACGATTTTCAGCCAGTTTCCATTAATATGGCAAAACAACAGAATCTGTCGCTCAATCCGACAAAGATTTCCGGCACTTGCGGCAGACTCATGTGCTGCCTGAAATACGAGCAGGAAGCGTATGAGGAGCTGTCGCGCGTGACACCGCGTGTAGATTCCACAGTGCAGACGCCGGACGGCGTTGGCGTGGTACTCAGCAATGCCATGCTGCGCGGACAGTGCACGGTACAGTTGGAGGATGATCCGGATACGCCGCGCGTCTATGCCTGCACTGACTGTCAGGTATTGCAGGCGGGTCGCAGAACACGCCGCCCGACAACGCGCTCGACAACCGCCGCACCAAAGGTAGCAGAAAAGCTGGTTGATACGGTGGAGACACCGGAGGCAGTTGCCGAACCGCAGCAGGAGCGCCGCCGTACCGAGCACCCGAAGCGCCGCCGGAAAAATCCGGAGGCTGCCCCGAAGCTGAACCATGAAAAAGAACCCGGTGAAAAGCAGGAAAGATCGGGAAAATTCAGTGACAAGCCACATAAAAATCGCCCGCGCCGTCCGCGCCGGGAGCGCAGCAAAAATGAGCAGGGAGATTCACGTCCGGCACGCAGCGAGCGCCGGGTATCAGAGGATAAGGAATTTGTCGATGCACATCGTCCGCCGCGCCGCCGTCGTCCGAAGAAACGTCCAAAGGAAGAAAACAAAACCGGTTCGTCGGAAGCATAACAGAGAGAAAGCGTCTGCCGATTGGCAGGTGCTTTTTTCGTCAGGATGCTTGATGAATAGAGGCGTATATGCTACACTGAGAACAGGAAAAAATGATAGGCAGAATAGGAAGAAATGATTATGAGTAATATAGCAATTATTGCGGATTCCAGCTGCGATTTTACGCCGGAACGAGCAGAAAAAGCCGGATTTTTCGTTGTACCGCTGCAAGTCACCTTTGAGGACGGAACGGTCTATCGGGACGGCGTGGATCTGACGAGTGAGGAATTTTTTCAAAAGCTCGCCGCGAGCAAGAACCTGCCAAAGACCAGTCAGCCGACCATTGAGACATGGATGGACGCGATGAGGCGTTATGCCGATTATGATGACATTATCGTTATCACGGTGTCCGGAAAGGTGTCCGGTTCGCTGAGCGGTGCCAGTATGGCGCGGAGGATGCTGCGAGAGGAGGAACAGTTTCAGCCGAATATTCATTTGGTCGATTCCATGACCGCTTCCGGCGCAGTGGCAGGCTTCGCCCTGGAAGCCGTGCGCATGGTGCGTGAAGGCTGTCAGGCACAGGAAATTCTCAATCGTATGATGTATTTGCAGAATCATTTAGCAGTGTACTTTATTTTTGACAGCTTGGAATATCTGCGCAAGGGCGGTCGCATCGGCAAGGCAACGGCACTGGCAGGAAAGGTCATGGGCATCAAGCCACTGCTCACATTTTTTGAGGGAGAGCCGAAGAATGTGGATAAAGTGCGCGGCGTGCAGGCAGGCTGCAAAAAACTGGTGGATGGATTTTTACAGCGTGCGGCAGATCTGCACCGCGTCATTGTGATTTCTTCCTGTGCACCGGATCGCGTCAAGCTCATCACGCAAATGCTTCAGACGCACATCAGCGATATTCAGATCACGTATGTGGAGATCGGCTCAGTCATCGGCACATACGTCGGTCCGGGCGGCATTTCTTTGGTGTATGAAGAAAAAGAAGCGCGCTGGTAAAAAGCAGGTGCGTTCTGCACAGTTTACATTTTCATGATATAATGAAATCCAGTAAAATAAGAATATAGAAAAGAGTTCAAAGGAGGCTTCCTTCCGCTGCTCAACAGCATAGAGATACAGGGAGGAGAAAGAGCATGAGACATAACTATTTATCGGCAGATTTGGCAGGCGAAATTGGCGGTCAAAATCGACACATTGTTCTGTTCGGTCAGGTAGGCAGTGGTAAGACGAGTATTTTTAACCTTTTGGTTTCTAATAAGAAAAATATTGAACAGAAGAGCACGAAAAAGTACAGTCCCATTGTCGGCAGCTGCCGTCTCGGACATATCGGTGAGGTTACACTGATTGATACGGCGGGACTTAATGATGTCAGCGAACTAAACGGTGAAAATGCCACAACAGTGCGTAATATTGTTCGCCGCGCAGACATTGCGATTTATGTGATCAACATTCAGGAGTTTAACGAAGAAGCACGAGAAACCTATCAACATGCATGTGATTGGCTCGTTAAAAATGATGTGCCGTATCTACAGGTATTCAACCGCTGCGATGAGGCGTATGCGGGAGACATTGCAAAACTCAAGATGGAATTCCCGGACGCTATTTTTATTTCAGCCAATACGTCTGGTTCGGTATCGCTGCTGCGTGCTCGTCTGTCGCAGATGGTGCGCACAAGCGAGGACTTTGAGGGCTCACTGATACCGGATAATCTGGTGCGAGAGGGCGATTATGTTCTGATGCTGGTGCCGGAGTCCGGCTTGATTCACGAGTATCTGATTATGATGGATCTGATTAACCGCGGTGCGCGCTGTGTTATCATTCATGAGGACGATTTAGAAAACGCACTCAAGGAGATTCCGCGTGTCGATCTGGTCATTGCCTACGCGCGCTCGTTTAGCAAGGTGCGCGACATCGTGCCGGAAACCGTTCCGCTGACTTCTTATTCGCTGCTGTATGCCAAGCAGCGCGGTGTGCTTGAGGACTTTATCAACGGTGCACGTACACTGAACAATTTGACTGGGGAGAGCAGTATTCTGATTGCGGTGGGCAGCCGCGCGAGTGAAGTGTACAAGGAAATTGGACGCATCAAGATTCCGCGTTCACTGCGCCGTCTGATTGGCGAAGAGCTGCAAATTGATTATAATTTCGGCTTGGATTTGCCGGAAAATTTGGCGGAGTATGATCTGGTCATTCATGACACTGGCGCGACCATGTCTACCCGCTCGGTACAGGCGCGCGTGGCAATCTGCCGCGAAGCAGGTGTTCCGTCCGCAAACTACGGCACTGTGCTGGCACAGCTGGCAGGCATCTTGGATCGCTGTGAAGCTGTGCTGCTGCCGAAAGAATAAATTTCAGATAAAAAGCAAGAACGGATGTCCGTATGGGCATCCGTTCTCTTATGTAAATAAGTTAGGAAAAGAAAATAGCGTCTATAAAACGATACGCTCTGTATTGCCGGTCTGCTGAGAACGAATGAGGGCATCTGCGGTTACGCAGGCAGCATAGCCGTCCTGCGTGCCCGGACCCGGCTGGTTGGTTCTGCCGCGCAGGTAATCAATCCAGTGCTGCAGCTCATTTTTGTACGCATCTGGGAAGCGTTCCGACCAGTCATCCATAACCGGAACGGCACACTGCAGGCGCGAACGAACGATAGGAGCAGCCGGAGTCGGCAGACGGAGCGTGCCCTTTTCGCAGACAATTTCGCAGCCGATTTCATAGCCGTAGTAGCTGTTGGCAGAGGACTCGACATCAATCAGCACACCGCTTTCCGACCACATGAGCACGAGCTGCGGATCATGCAGACCGGATTCGGCAAAGCCGGTGGGGCGGGAAAAATGTACCTGACCGCGCACCAATTCCTCATCCAGCATCCAGCGGAACAGGTCGATTTCATGAATGACGATATTGGTAATCTGCATCGGGTCTGTGAAGCCGGGAGCAATGCGCGGGGTACGGCTGATGCAATGCGCCATAATCGGTGCGCCCAGCTTACCGGATTTGAGAATTTCCTTCATCTTGCGGTAATCTGCATCGAAGCGGCGCATAAAACCCACTTGCACGAGTGTTTCGCCCGCTTCTTTTTCCGCTTCTACGATTTTCTTGCAGTCCTCGATGGTAGTTGCGAGCGGCTTTTCGCAGAATACCGGCTTGCGGGCTGCGATGCATTTCAGCGTTAAATCGGCGTGCACGCCGTCCCATGCGGTGATGAGTACGGCATCGACCTGCGGATCGGCAATCAATTCTTCGGCAGAAGAGGCAACACGGGCATGGTACTTGTTTGCAAGCTCGGTGCACTTTTCTGTGTTCAAATCGTACAGCATTTCAATGTTGACACCTTCGATAACCGTAGACAGGCGCTTTAGATGATCTTGCCCGATAAAGCCTCCGGCACCGATGACGCCGACAGAGATGATTTCCTTGTTTTTCATCGTATATCCTCCTTGCAGCAATATTTGTTGGTTGTTGATTGTATCTGTTGATTTCTGCTTTCAGTATAGAAAATGCGCGGAGGAAATGACGTAGAGAATCACGCGGAAACCGAAGAATTTCGCGCATTTTTTGTGCACACTGCATGGATACATGATATAATAGCAGAAAAAACATGGGAAGAAAGGAGAATACATCATGCCGCTTCCCTATGAAAAAGGCGTTGCACAAAAATCCGAACTGTTTGACGCTACGGCATCCAAACAGGCGTGTTCTGTCCTGTATTATCTCCAACGGGCAGGACACTTTTATTGTGATACCCATTACACGGTTGAGCGAGACAGCTATCCGAGCTTTTTGCTGCTGTATGTGCTGCGCGGAGAGATGGAAATTGCAAGCGATGACCACGGTACAGCGCGTGTTGGCGCGGGGGAATTGGCATTTTTGAATTGCTATCAGCCGCACGCCTATCACGCGGTACAGCCATTGGAATACTTATGGCTGCATTTTGACGGCTCGAACACAGCGGATTTTTATCGAGAGATTTTGCAGACGCACGGCGCAGTCATTCACGTGGACGGAAATCGGTATTTGCTGGAGCAGATGCAGCGCATTATCAATCAAATGCAGCAGGTCGGACAGATCAATGAGGTGACGGCATCGCAGCGGCTGCACACCCTGCTGTGCGGGCTGCTGTACACCACAGACCGCATTGCCGCGGACCATCCACTTATTGCACAGGCGCAGCGGTATTTGCACGAACATCTGCGGGAGGAGTTGTCTGTGGCAGAGCTGGCACAGCAGTTTCATCTCAGCGCGTCTCAAATGAATCGGCTGTTTCGCGCGTCTACCGGCCAGTCTCCGCATGAGTATCTCATCAATCTGCGCATCAATCGGGCTAAGACGCTGCTTAAAGAGACCCAGCTGTCTGTCATTGAGATTGCAGGAGAAGTCGGCTATGCGTATGACACGAGCTTTGCGGCGGCATTTCGCGCAAAAACCGGCATGTCTCCGCGTCAATTTCGCAACATGCCGGTATGATTGGATTGCTTCTGTTTATGCGCCGATTGCATCGGTTTTTCCTCGCTTGATTTTATACAATGAAAGCACAGAAAAGAAGAATCAAGTTGCAAATCAATTGGTTTTAGGAGGAAAAGACGATGAAACATCTTCGGTTTGGCATGGTAGGCGGCGGCATTGGCTCGTTTATCGGCGATGTCCATCACCGCGGCGCACAGATGGACGATTTGGCAATCATGACGGCGGGCTGTTTCTCCCGCCATGCAGAGAAAAATCAGGCAACAGGAGAACAGTGGCATATCCCGAGCGATAGATTGTATACCGATTACAAAGAGATGGTTGAAAAAGAGAGTGCCCGCGAGGACGGCATTGATTTTGTCGTCATTGCGACACCGAACAAGACACATTTTCCGATTGCCAAGGCATTTTTGGAGCACGGCATTCATGTGTCCTGTGACAAGCCGGTGGCGATGAACATCCAAGAGGCGAAAGAGCTGCAAAAACTGGCAGAGGAAAAGGGGCTGCATTTTGGCGTGTCTTATACCTATGTCAATTATCCGATGATTCATCAGATTCGAGATATGATCGAGATGGGAGAAATCGGCAAAATTTTGACGGTCGTTGCGGAGTATCCGCAGGACTGGGTTATGAACGGACTGGATCGCGGCGATGATGTGCGCCATGCATGGCGCTTTGACCGATCACAGGCGGGAGATTCCGCGTGCTGCGCGGATATTGGCACGCATCTGTCGTGCCTGATCGAGCGGGCAACCGGATTGGACATTGAACGGGTGCTGGCAAATCTGACCCCGATTCCGGCGGATATGCCGCTGGACACCAATGCACAGGTGATGCTCAAGCTGACCGGCGGCGTGCCGGGACTGCTGTGGGCGTCGCAGGTAGCTATTGGTCACGAATGCGGTGTTTCTATTCGCGTATTCGGTGACAAGGGTTCGCTGGAATGGTCGCATGAACAGCCGACACGCCTCAAAGTGACAAAGGCAAACGGGCCGGAGATTTACTACACCAATGGCCGCTCGTTCCTGACCAAGCGCGTCGAGAACCTGTCCCGCATTGCGGCAGGACACCCAGAGGGATTCTTTGAGGCATTTGGAAACTATTACCGTGGCTTTTGCCATGATGTGCTGCGCTGCATGGGAGAAGATGTCCCGCAGCTGCCGCACCCGACCATTGCAGACGGCATCAAGAGCATGGCATTTGTGGATGCCTGCGTCAAGAGCAATGAAAACGGAAACATCTGGGTTTCTGTTTCTGAATAAAACGAAAAAAGTTTATCCCGAAAACGCAAAAATCGTGTTGCTTTTGCAAAATAACAGAAAAATATCCATCAAATTTGGGTAAAATGCTGTAAAATGCGGGTATATGTTGTGTGCAACAAAAACATTTTGTAATTTTGGTAAATTATCCTTCAAATTTCCTGTAAAATGCTGTATAATTTTTCTAGAGATACCTTCTGCCCGAGCAGAAGAGAAATTCTATGAAAAAATTAAAATAGGAAATATGAGGTGTTTTGAAATGGGCTATATGGAAGAATATCGCAAGTGGATGGAATCTCCGGCTCTGACTGCAGAGGAGCACGCCGAGCTGGCAGCTCTGGAGGGCAACGAAAAGGAAATCCAGGAGCGATTTTTCGCACCGCTGTCCTTTGGTACAGCGGGTCTGCGCGGCACAATGGGTATCGGTCTGTATAAGATGAACCGCTTTACCGTTGGCGCAGCGACACAGGGACTTGCCAATCTGATTAAGCAGTACGGCCCGCGTGCCATGCAGCGCGGTGTAGCGATCGCCTGCGACAGCCGTCTGCATTCTGACGAGTATTCGCATCTGGCAGCCAGCATTCTGGCGGCAAACGGTATCAACGTCATTGAGTATGAATCTCTGCGTCCGGTTCCGGTGCTGTCGTTCGCTGTTCGTACATACGGCACACTGGCAGGCGTTATGATTACCGCTTCCCACAACCCGAAGGAGTACAACGGCTACAAGGTTTACTGGGAGGACGGCGCACAGCTGCCGCCGAAGGAAGCTGACGTTGTGGCAAAGGAAATGGACGCGCTGGATATGTTCACAGACGTCAAGACCATGGATCATCAGGAAGCCATTGACAAGGGTCTGATTAAGATTATCGGCCCGGAATCCGACGAGATTTACCTGCGTCAGATTCAGAAGATGAGCATCAATCCGGACTGCATCGCACAGGTTGCCGATGATTTCAAGATCATCTACACCCCGTTCCACGGTGCAGGCTACAAGCTGGTTCCGGAAATCCTCAAGCGCATCGGCTACAAGCACGTGATCTGCGTGCCGGAGCAGATGGTCATTGACGGCAACTTCCCGACCGTTAAGTCTCCGAACCCGGAGAACAAGGAAGGATTTAACCTCGCTATCGAGATGGCAAAGCAGCAGGGTGTGGATCTGATTATCGGCACCGACCCGGACTCTGACCGCTGCGGCACCGTGCTCAAGAGCAGCACCGGCGACTATGTCACCTTGAGCGGTAACCAGATGGGCGTGCTGCTGATTGACTACATCATCACGGCGAAGAAGCTGACAAACACCATGCCGCCGCATCCGGCAGTGCTCAAGTCTGTCGTTTCGACGGAGATGGCACGCAAGGTTGCCAATGACAACGGCGTTGCTTGCTTTGATACGTTTACCGGCTTTAAGTTCCTCGCAGAGAAGATCAAGGAATTTGAGGCAACTGGTTCGCATCAGTACCTGTTCGCTTTTGAGGAGTCTTACGGCTACCTGTGCGGTGATCATGCCCGCGACAAGGACGCTGTCATTGCCTCCATGCTGATTGCAGAAATGGCTGCTTACTACCGCACCAAGGGCATGACTCTGTACGATGCAATGCAGGATATGTACAAGCGCTACGGCTACTATGCAGAAGAGACCCTGTCCATCGTGATGCCGGGCGTATCCGGTCTGACTCGCATGGCAGAGCTGATGAAGGAGCTGCGTGAGACCCCGCTCAAGGAAGTTGGCGGAACCGCAGTCAAGGACGTTCGTGATTTGCAGTCGGGTATCCAGACTGAGCTGGCAACCGGCGCACAGACCGAAGTAGAGCTGAAGGGTCAGAACGTACTGTATTACGATCTGGAAGACGGCACGAGCTTCATCATCCGTCCGTCCGGCACCGAGCCGAAGGTCAAGGTTTATATCATGGCAAACGGCAAGGAAAAGGCAGAAGTAGACGCAAAGATTGAAAAGTACGCTGCTGCTGCAAAGGAAATCGTCAAGTAATTTCACTTAAAAACAACGAATCCCTCCGGAAAAACTCCGGAGGGATTTTTTTGTCAGATTGACAAGATTCGTATTAAATTTACTCTCATACAGACTTTCTCGCGTGCTGCTCCTTCCGTCACGGCTTGCGCCGCGCCACCTTCCTCAGAGAGGAAGGCTTTTGTCTCGCATGATGTAACTTGTCTCTCCCTTTGGGAGAGATGTCGCGCAGCGACAGAGAGGGCAGGCTCCCTCATTGAGGGAGCTGGATTGCCGCTTTGCGGCAAGACTGAGGGAGTAGCCGACTAGCCCTGACGAATCGGGGGAACTCTGATACGAACTTGCTCGAGTTCGCCCTCTCAGTCATTTGCTTTGCAAATGCCAGCTCTCCCAGAGGGAGAGCCGAGAAGCCGGAGCGGACCGCGCACCTAACGAACCAAATTGACTCTCATACAGACTTGCTCGCGTGCTGCTCCTTCCGTCACGGCTTGCGCCGTGCCACCTTCCTCAGAGAGGAAGGCTTTTGTCGCGCACGATTTAACTCGTCTCTCCCTTTGGGAGAGATGTCGCGAAGCGACAGAGAGGGCAGGCTCCCTCGTTGAGGGAGCTGGATTGCCGCTTTGCGGCAAGACTGAGGGAGTTTTGCGATTAGATGAAATCAAACCAGAAGGTCAGCTGCACCGCGTTGTCAACATCTGTGGGAGTATTCGCGCCGGTGTCTACAGACGCTTGTATCGTCATCTCGTCTGCGGCAGCTACCAGCTGATGCACGATTTGTTTCGCCGCGTCCTTGAAGCTCAAAACATTGCAGATAAAGGTAATCCAACCTGCGTGATCGTCGGTATCCATGAACAGGTTTGCGCCGATTTCCTGCGCGAGAGATTGACAGGACGCAGATAGCTGCGTGAACGACTGGAACTTTTCCGTGTTTTCGATGGCTGCGTTCGGCTTGTTGATGTCGGAATAATAGTATTTTTCTACTCGCATGAAGATCCCTCCTGCCTTATCATTTGATACTAATATTATACTTATATTTTTCAGTATATTCAAGTATCTCTTTTCCTACGATAATAAAACATATATCGCAGGAGGAGGTGCCGGTTTGGTTGATTACAGTCCGTTATGGCAGACAATGGAACAAAAACAAATCACGACATATGCGTTGATTACAAAATACGGCATCAATACCCGAACGATTTTTAATTTGAAGCACAACAAAGGCATTACGGTTTATACACTGGAAAAACTTTGCAAAGTGTTACAGTGCACGCCGAATGATGTTTTGCAATTTACGGAATAAGCACGTTTTCGAGAATTCGGAGCGTGCTTTTTATTATCAACACAAAAACCTCCCGTTTTTACGCGGGAGGTTTTCGCATATATAAGGTGTATGAGAAGAAAAAAGGTAGGTAGACTTATTTTTCGTCGGAGGAAAGCAGGGAAACGTCCTTGCCTTCCAGAATGTAGTTGGTGGTACGCATTGCGCACATCTTGCCGCACATCGAGCAGGTGTGGCGATCCTTCGGCGGCTTGGATTCAAAGTATCTGCGTGCCTTCTCGCCGTCAATGGCGAGGTCGAACATCTCGTCCCAGTCCAGACGGCGGCGGGCATCGCTCATCCTGTTGTCGATGTCGCGGGCGTGCGGGATGCCCTTTGCCATGTCTGCGGCATGAGCTGCAATTTTGGAAGCGATGATGCCTTCCTTTACGTCATCGACATCCGGCAGACGCAGATGCTCTGCTGGGGTGACGTAGCACAGGAAGTCTGCGCCATAGGTTGCTGCAATCGCGCCGCCGATCGCAGAGGTGATATGGTCATAGCCCGGGGCAATGTCCGTGACAATCGGGCCGAGCACATAGAACGGTGCGCCGTGACACAGACGCTTCTCGATTTCCATGTTTGCCTTGATTTCGTTGAGCACCATGTGACCTGGACCCTCGATCATAACCTGCACGTTCTTTTCCCAAGCGCGCTTGGTCAGGATGCCCAGTTCAATGAGCTCGGTAATCTGGCTGGCATCGGTAGAATCGTGATTGGAGCCCGGACGCATCGCGTCGCCAAGGCTGATCGTGACATCGTATTCGTGCAGGATGTCACATAGCTCATCGAAATACTCATAGAATGGGTTTTCGTTTCCGGTCATTTCCATCCATGCGAACAGCAGGGAACCGCCGCGCGATACGATGTTGGTCAGGCGCTTGGTCTGCTTAAAGGTGTCAATGGTCTTGCGGTTGATGCCTGCGTGGATGGTCACGAAGTCTACGCCGGTCTTAGCATGTGCTTCGACGACGCGCAGAAAATCCTTTGCTTCGATGCTCTTCAGATCCTTTTCCAGATAGCCGACGGCGTCATACATCGGAACCGTGCCGATCATCGCCGGAGACATCTCGATCAGCTCCTGACGGAAAGTGTGTGTTTTGCCATAGTTGGACAGATCCATGATTGCCTCTGCGCCGTAATCAATGGACATGCGAACCTTCTTGAACTCTTCCTCATAGTCATGACAGTCACCGGAAATACCGAGGTTGACGTTGATTTTGGTCTTGAGTCCTTCGCCGATGCCTTCCGGAGACAGGGATGTGTGGTTGCGGTTCGCTGGAATGACAATGGTGCCGCGGGCAATGCGGTCGCGCAGAACCTCTATATCCATGTTTTCCTTCTTTGCGACAACTTTCATCTGTGGGGTAATAATGCCCTGCTTTGCTGCTTCGATCTGTGTCTTGTACATGCTGATCCTCCTAGAAAAAGAAAAGTGGGAACAACGTAGGAAACAAAAAATGCACTGATTTCGCAGGAAATCAATGCATATCTGGATTCAGTATCCGGAATACCTTTACTTCCTACAACGGTGTTAACCGACAGGTTCAAAGGGTCAGGTTTTAACCTTCTCAACTTGGCGTCTGAAATAGACATCCATTAGTTCCCCTGTAAATTGGTATCATTGTATCAAAGAGTCTAAAAAAAGTCAATGGCAAAAAGAGGAAATCACCAATTAAAATAGGAAAAATGCAAGAATCTGTAAAAAATTCTGAAAAATAGACAAAAGAAAAACACATAACCCTCAGGCCGCACGATTGCACAGCCCCAGCCATGTGTTTTCATTTCAGAAAAGAGAAAAAGAGGAATCCGTGCAGAGAGCACGGAGAGTAGACACAGCACTGATTGCTCAGTGGCTTGTCTGTTGTTGATGGTTGTATTATAGCATTGCCCCATCTTTCTGAAAAGATACAAATTTCATGAAACAAAACGGAGACTTACGGCGGGCGGCTGTGCAAGTTTACAACGGATGCAGGATGCGCTTTTGGGTCATGCAGAAATGATGGGAAAATATCGCTGTGCTCGACAGAAAATGCAGGATTTTATACAAATAGATTTCACGAAAATTCGCAACCCAAAAGTAAAAAAAGAATGGATATTTGCAGGCAAACTTGTATAATCTGTACGAATGTGATGCAGAAAGGAATGATTTGTGCAAGTTGTGCCGAAAAATTGCGATATATACAAAATACAGGAAAAAAATCCGAAAATTTTTACTTTACAAACGGCTTGCCGTATGATATGATGCAGTAGTTAGCGTATCCCCCTCACTGAGCAGTCTGGATACCGGACATGTTTGACCGTGTCCTTACACCTGAGCCGCTGCCCGGTGTGTGGAAAGCTATACAAACTATATTATATTATGAGGTGTCTAATTATGATCCGCAAAGAACAGAAGGCTGAAGTTATTGCTGCAAACCGTACCCACGAGACCGATACTGGTTCTCCGGAAGTACAGATTGCTATCCTGACCGAGCGCATTAAGCAGCTCACCGAGCATCTGAAGGAGCACAAGCACGACAACCATTCCCGTCGTGGTCTGCTGAAGATGGTTGGTCAGCGCCGCAACATGCTCGCTTACCTGAAGAAGAAGGACATCGAGCGTTACAGAGCAATCATCGCTAAGCTCGGCATCAGAAAGTAAGTACTTGTTCACGAGAGAGGAAGGCCGCACACGCTGTGGTCGTCCTCTCTGCCCGTTTATGTAGGAATGGACTGGACGGCAACTCCTTGAGCAGTTGAAGGAAGTGTGGACGCTGGTGCCACATCTGCTTCAAGTGCTTGAAGGACTGTCGGACTTTCCGAAAAAACGAAGAATTTTTTAGAATAGGAGACAGTTATGACAACGATTACTCATAAGTCATTTGAAGAAGAACGCGTGTTTAAGACCACGTTCGCAGGCCGTGAGCTGACGGTTGAGACCGGTAAGGTTGCTCAGCTGGCAAACGGCTCCGCGCTGGTTCGCTACGGCGATACGGTTGTTCTCGTTACCGCTACCGCTTCCCCAAAGCCGCGCGAGGGCGTTGATTTCTTCCCGCTTTCCGTTGATTTTGAGGAAAAGCTGTACGCAGTAGGTCGTATCCCGGGTTCCTTTATGCGTCGTGAGGGCAAGGCTAGCGAGCAGGCTACTATCGCTTCCCGCCAGATCGATCGCCCGATGCGCCCGCTGTTCCCGAAGGATCTGCGCAACGATGTATCCATCGTGTGCACCGTTATGGGCAACGACTATGATAACTCCCCGCAGGTAACTGCTCTGAATGGTGCTTCCATCGCAGTTGCTATTTCTGATATTCCGTTCAACTACACCGTAGCAGGCGTAGACGTTGGTCTGGTAGACGGCGAATTCGTCCTGAACCCGACGCTGGAGCAGCGTCAGAAGAGTCTGATGGACGTAACCGTTTGCGGCACCGCAGAGAAGATCGTTATGATCGAGGCTGGCGCAAAGGAAGTTCCGGAAGACCAGATGCTGGACGCTCTGCTGTTTGCACACGAGGAAATCAAGAAGATGTGTGCATTCATCGACTCTATCAAGGCAGAGATTGGCAAGCCGAAGTTTGAGTATGAGCATCATGATGTCGATCATGAGCTGTTTGACCAGATCGAAGCATTCGCACGTGCAAAGGTAGAGGTTGCCTTTGACACCGATGACAAGACTGTTCGTGACGCACGCATGCAGGTTGTCCGCGAAGAGATCGACGAAATGCTGGGTGAAGAGGTTGCTACCGAGCGCGCTGCTGAGATCTCTGAGATCGTTGACAAGCTGTGCAAGAAGGTTGTTCGTCACTGGCTGACGCAGGGCAAGCGCGTAGATGGCCGCGGCATGGAAGAAGTTCGTCCGCTGGCATCTGAGGTTGGCGTTCTGCCGCGTGCACATGGTACTGGTCTGTTCACTCGTGGTCAGACACAGGTTCTGTCTGTCTGCACGCTGGGCACCCTGTCCGATGCACAGACGCTGGATACCATCTTTGAGCAGAAGGAGAAGCGTTATATCCATCATTATAACTTCCCGTCTTTCTCTGTTGGTGAGACCCGTCCGTCCCGCGGCCCTGGCCGTCGTGAGATCGGTCACGGTGCACTGGCTGAGCGTTCTCTGCTACCGGTACTGCCGTCCGCAGAGGAGTTCCCGTATGCCATCCGCGTGGTATCTGAGGTTCTGTCCTCCAACGGTTCCACCTCTCAGGGCTCTGTTTGTGGCTCCACGCTGGCTCTGATGGACGCAGGCGTTCCGATCAAGGCTCCAGTAGCTGGTATTTCCTGCGGTCTGATTACCGATGACGGTCAGGAGACCACCTTTACCGATATTCAGGGCGTTGAGGACTTCTACGGCGATATGGACTTCAAGGTAGCTGGTACCAAGAAGGGCATCACAGGTATTCAGGTAGATATTAAGGTTGACGGTCTGACTCCGTCCATCATCAAGGAAGCATTCCGCAAGTGCCGCGATGCTCGTTACAAGATCCTCGACGATGTTATGCTCAAGGCAATTGCTGAGCCGCGCACTGAGGTTTCCAAGTGGGCACCGAAGACCATGACCATTCACATCAATCCGGATAAGATTCGTGATGTTATCGGCAAGGGCGGCTCTGTGATTCAAAAGATTACGGCCGAGTCTGGCGCAAAGGTTGACATCGCTGAGGACGGTACCGTCAGCATTTCTGCTATCAACGGTTCTGACGGTGAGAAGGCAAAGAAGATGATTGAGACCATCGTTAAGGATCCGGAAGTCGGCGATGTATTCTACGGCAAGGTTGTTCGTCTGATGGGCTTTGGCGCGTTCGTACAGATCGCACCGGGCAAGGATGGTCTGGTTCACATCTCCAAACTGGAGAAGCACCGCGTAGAGCGCGTAGAAGACGTTGTCAAGGTTGGCGATATGGTTTGGGTTAAGGTCATTGAGATTGATGACAAGGGTCGTATCAACCTGTCCCGCAAGGACGTAAAGGAAGAAGAAAAGGTTCTGTAAGCAGAACTTGCTGATTCTGAAAATAAAAAGGCTGTATCCATAACGGGTACAGCCTTTTTGGTACGATAGAAGATTGGAAAAATCTCCTTGTGTGCTGGAAAAACATCGTGCTACACGCGAAGCCGGCGGAATATCCTGTTAACAGATAGTCGGTGAGAGTTGATGCAAATGCTTAATTCTGCAATTTTCTCCACAGCGTGTATCCGGCGGTCAGCGCACCGGCATAGCGCAGCAGCAGCGTGTCCGAGGACAGCAGAATAGACGGCACCAGCGAGATGTCATTCGGCAGCGGAAGCGCCAATGAATTCAGAATCGGCGCGAGAAACGGTGCAAGCGCCAGATATAATGCAGGAACCGTGACCAAAACGATGGTTAATCCATCGATATGGGACAGATGACCAAGAAACGCACCGCAGACGGCGAGGGTAATAAGGGTGACAATGTAGCTGGAATCTGGGGAAATCAGCGTTGTGGAAGCAAAATGACTGATGCTCAGGACAATGCAGAACATCGCGTCCCAGACCAGCAGATACAGCAGACGCATGGGGAAGAACTCCTTTCTGATTTGTGCACAGAATGTTCTTTCAGTATATCGTTATCTGAGAAAAAAAGCAAGGAATTGACAAAAGAACCTGCATTTTTGTCGAAAAAGACTTGACAGAATGCAAAGAACGGCGTATATTAACTTTCAGTGAAAGATACTTAAGTTGGAGGCAAGCAATATGGCTGGATTAGCAGAGCTTTCTCATAAAGCTCAGAGAGCGGCAGCAAGTGTCATCATTGACCATGTGCTGTCCAATGCAAAGAAAGATAGAGAAAAGGCATTCCTCGACATCGTTGATTTTGCAGAGAAATTCTGGGGCGATGGTATGTCGAAGGAAAATTATGATAAGGTTCGCGAGGCGATTCGTCATCCGGAAGGAAACAAGTGGATTCGCTTTATCAACCGCGTGCTCGACGAGACCGACCCGCATGTCGCTAAGATGGCAGCTCTGAACTTGGGTTTTGAGGCATTTTTCCGCGGCACCAAGGAGATTCGCAAGAACCGCAAGAAGTATGACTGCAATATCCCATGGCTGATTCTGTTCGATCCGACCTCTGCATGTAACATGCACTGCACCGGCTGTTGGTCCGGTACGTATGGTCATAAGCACAACCTGTCCTTTGAGGATATGGATAAGATCGTAACACAGGGCAAAGAACTGGGTGTCTATCTGTACATGATGACCGGCGGTGAGCCGCTTGTCCGCAAGAAGGACATTCTGAAGCTGGCAGAAAAGCACAACGATGTAGAGTTCTCTATGTACACCAATTCCACGTTGATTGATGAGGACTTCTGTAAGGAAGTCGTTCGTCTGGGCAATTTGACTTTCCAGCTGTCCATTGAGGGCACGCCGGAAACCAACGATGAGCGTCGAGGTGCGGGTCATTACGATGCTGTTATGCGCGCGATGGATCTGCTCAAGAAGTACGGCATTCTGTTTGGTACCTCGATTTGCTACACCAGACACAACATTGAAGCGGTTACCAGCGATGAGTTCCTCAAGATGATCTCTGATAAGGGCGCGCGCTTTGGCTTCTACTTCCATTACATGCCGGTCGGCAACAATGCTGCACCGGAGCTGATGCCGACGATGGAACAGCGTAAGTACATGATTGAACGCATCCGCTACATCCGTTCCAGCAAATCTGACATCGAGTTCTACCCGATGGACTTCCAGAACGACGGCGAGTTTGTCGGAGGCTGTATCGCAGGCGGCAGAAACTACTTCCACATCAACTCTGCCGGTGACGCAGAGCCGTGTGTGTTCATTCATTATTCCAACGCAAACATCCATGACAGCTCAATCCTGGAGATCCTGCAGAGCCCGCTGTTCATGGCATACCATAACGGTCAGCCGTTCAACCACAACCATCTGCGTCCGTGTCCGATGCTGGAAAACCCGGAACTGCTGCAGAAGATGGTACATGAGACTGGCGCACACAGCACGGATTTGGAATCTCCGGAGCCGGTAGAGCATCTGTGCGGCAAGTGCAAGGACTATGCGGCTTGTTGGGCGAAGGAAGCTGATGACATCTGGGCACATGAAACCCATAAGAAACCGAAGTATCAGAACTATAAGCCTTCTAACATTATGAAGTAATGTGCAGAGGTGAATCGGTTTGGAGTATGAAAAATTGGCAAAAGAACTGGTTGAGATGCAGGTGGAGAATGCGCGTCCATTGAGTTGGATTGCGGACTGCATTGCAGCCAGAGGAGAGGAACAGATTCTGTTGATGCTTGCGCATCGGAAAGAAGCTGTGTGTGCGGGAGCTTTGACAGAGCATGTCGGTTTGACCTCCGGTCGTGTGGCTAATATCCTCAAGCAGTTAGAACGCAAGGGATATATTGAACGCACACCGGGCACAGATGACCGAAGAAAGGTTCTTGTTTGTCTGACAGAAACCGGATGGCAGTATGCCAAGAATGTTTATAAAAAGGAATTGGACGGCTATGCATGGCTGCTGCGGATTCTTGGCAAGGAGGACGCGCGGGAATTTATGCGTTTGCTCAAGCAAGGCGTCAATCTGCTTGGTGCACATCATAAGGAACTGTTCCCTATGTCGAAAGAATAGGGGAGAAGCTGGGAGAAATCCCAGCTTCTTTTTGTATCTGATGAAACAAAAAGTTAACAGGATGTTTTAATAAAAAACTGCCAAAACAGTTCGCATCCGGTTTATTGTATGTTATACTAAAATAAACAGTAGAATAGAGGGATTCCTTTTATGGAATCGCCAAGGGAGAGATCGATTGATGTATGATCGTGTTACATTGCCAAACGGCGTGCGCATTGTGGCGGAGCACGTACCGGGTATGCGTTCGGTAGCCGTTGGTATTTGGATTATGAACGGTTCTCGACACGAGCCAGAAGAACTCAGCGGCATCTCGCACTTTATCGAGCATATGGTGTTTAAGGGCACAGAGAAACGCTCTGCGCAGCATATCGCCATTGCGATGGATGCCATCGGCGGACAGGTTAACGCTTTTACGACAAAAGAGTGCACATGCTTTTACTTGAAGACGTTGGACAGACATCTCAAAACCGGTGTGGAAATTCTCGCGGACATGTTTCTGCATTCCACGTTCAGTGAACGGGATTTGGAACTCGAGCGCGGTGTCGTTCTCGAAGAGATTGACATGTATGAGGATTCCCCGGAGGATGTCGCAACGGACAAAATTTTTGAAGCCTGCTATGATGGCTTTTCATTGGGACGACCGATTCTTGGCAAGGAAGAATGCTTGGATAAAATGACGGGCGAGACCCTGCATACATATATGGACGAGTATTATCGCCCGAAGGATACCGTGGTCGCTATTGCCGGCTCGTTTACCAAGGATGATATTCAATTCATCTGCGAGCTGTTTTCTGAAATGGAGGGCAGCGGACGCAATACCATTGAACCGGCAGAATATGCGCCGAAAATTGTCGTTCGTCCAAAGGAAATCGAGCAGAATCATCTGTGCATTGCCTTTCCGGGGCTGCCGATTCGTGCGGAGGAACGTTATGTCAACGCACTGATGGGAGCGATTTTGGGCGGCGGTATGGCGTCGCGTTTATTCCGCACGGTGCGTGAAGAAAACGGCCTGTGTTACTCAGTATACTCGTTTAACACCTCACATGAAGACACAGGTATGTTTGCCATCTACACAGCGCTTGGAAAGGAGACCGAGCGCAAGGCAATCGAGCTGATTAAGGAAGAGTGTCTGCGTCTGGCAGAGGAAGGACCGGATCGCTCCGAGCTGCGCCGCTGCCGCGAACAGGCAAAGACCAACATGCTGCTTGGCTTGGAGAGCACATCGGGCAGAATGAATCAGCTGGGACGCAGTGAGATGTTCTTTGACCGCTCGTTGGAGCTGGACGAGGTCATTGCGCTGTATGATGCTGTCACAGAGGAGGATATTGCCAATCTGGCACGCAGAATCTTCAATTTTGAGCAGGCTTCGATTTGTGCAGTGGGAAAAATACAGGACGAAGCATATTATGAAAAATTGCTCAGAGCATAAACAACAAGCAAGCAACGGCGCAGCAAAATTTGCTACGCCGCTTTTGTTTTTTCGCTAAGAAACTGTTAGGGAGAATGGTAGTATGAAACAGTATCTTCTTTCAATTGACGCAGGCACGACCAGTGCCCGCTGCATTATCTTTGATCGGCAGGGCAGTTTGTGCGCGATGGCGCAGCGCGCCCTGCACATGGCATATCCGCATGATGGATGGGTGGAACAGGACGCACAAGAGATTTGGGAGGCACAGCTCGCAGTTTGTCAGGAGGCGATAGACAAGCTGGGCATTCAACCGCAGCAAATCGCGGCGATTGGCATAACAAATCAGCGCGAAACGACGATTGTTTGGGACAAGCGGACAGGAAAGCCAATTGCACCGGCGATTGTCTGGCAGTGCCGCCGTACTGCTTCGATGGCAGAGGATTTGTGTGCCCGCGGTCTGGAGCCATACATCCGCAAGACAACCGGTTTGCTCGTCGATGCCTATTTTTCTGCGACAAAAATCAGCTGGATTCTGGAGCATGTGACGGACGCCAGACAGCGCGCCAAGCGCGGAGAACTGCTGGTTGGCACTGTGGACAGCTGGCTGATTTGGAATCTGACGGGAGGCAAGCGGCATGTGACCGATGTGACCAATGCGGCGCGAACCATGCTGTTTGATATTCATGGGCGCGCATGGGATGCTGCGATTTGCCGTGAGCTGGATATTCCGATGCAGCTGCTGCCGGAGGTCGTGCCATCCAGTGGTGTTCTCGGAGAGACTGAGCCGCAGCTGTTTGGCACATCCATTCCAATTGCCGGTGTAGCGGGAGATCAGCAGTCCGCACTGTTTGGACAGACCTGCTTTGAGCCGGGCAATGCGAAGAACACCTATGGCACAGGCTGTTTCCTGCTTATGAATACCGGAGACAAGCCGGTAGAAAGCCATAACGGGCTTCTGACAACCATTGCCTGGGAAATAGACGGCAAGACAACCTATGCGCTGGAGGGCTCTGTATTTGTCGCAGGTGCGGCGATCCAATGGCTGCGCGATGAGATGGGATTGGTCAAACAATCGGCGGATACCGAGGTGCTGGCGCAGTCTGTGCGCGATACCGGCGGCGTGTACTTTGTGCCGGCATTTACCGGCTTGGGAGCGCCGTATTGGGACCCTTATGCCCGCGGGATGCTCATCGGTCTGACGCGCGGCACCAGCCGTGCACAGGTCGTGCGTGCAGTGCTGGAGTCGCTGGCGTATCAAACAGCGGATGTGCTGCGCGCGATGCAGCAGGACGCGGGTATTGCACTGCAGACGCTGCGTGCGGACGGCGGCGCGAGTGCCAACAGCTTTCTCATGCAGTTCCAATCGGATATTTGCCATGTTCCGGTGACGCGCCCTGCCTGCGTGGAAACCACGGCGATGGGTGCGGCGTTTCTGGCGGGACTGGCAGTTGGTTTCTGGACGGATCTCTCAGACATCCGGCGCACTGTCACGGCAGAGTGCACTTTCCAGCCGGAGATGGACAGTGCACAGCGCATGAAAAAGCTCGCTGGCTGGGAAAAGGCGGTTTCTCGTTGCAGAGATTGGGCGAATGCTTCATACAATACACAAGAAAGGATAGATGACAATTGAAAAAATTAATACGAGAATATTTTTTACAATATCTGATGATTACGGGAGGCGCGATTCTCGCGGCATTTGCGCTGGAGGAGTTTCTGGTGCCGAATACCGTGTTGGACGGCGGCATCACCGGTATCAGTATCATCTTAAATCAGCTGACGCTGCAGCCAATTAGTATTTTTATCGTGGTACTCAACCTGCCGTTTTTGCTGCTGGGATTTCGTCAGCTCGGCAAACGGTTTTTCGTGAGTGGTATTTACGGCATGGTGATTTTCACTGTGTTTTTGGAGATTTTTGCGGAATTCCAAAACGCGACGAGTTCGGAGCTGCTGGCGGTCGTGTTCGGCGGCGTATCGCTGGGTGTCGGTGTAGGTTTGGTGCTGCGCAGCGGCGGATGTCTGGACGGCTCGGAAGTAGTTGCCATGATTGTGAGCAAGCGCAGCAATTTTTCGACCGGTCAGATCATCTTTGGCATCAATGTGGTGATTTATGTGGCAGCGGGCTTTTTGTTCGGTTGGGATCGCGCGATGTACAGCCTGCTCACGTACTTTATCAGCTTCAAGGTCATTGACATGGTAGAAGAAGGTCTGGAGCAAGCCAAAGCGGCAATGATTATCACGGATCGCTCCGGCTTGCTGGCGGATATGATTTATCAGCGATTGGGACGCACCTGTACGATCCTCGAAGGCGAGGGACTCATCAGCGGCAAGAAGGTCGTGCTGTACTGCGTGCTGACACGGTTGGAAATCAATGAGCTGAAACGCATCATCAAGGAATACGATGGGTCTGCCTTCGTCACGATCAGCGATGTATCGGAAATTATCGGCAGACATATTAAGAGTTCCTCCGGTACACCGGAACAGGAAGAACCAGCCTGAAAAGCCTTAAAATGAGCTATAAAAATGTTTTTTTAAAAAACTTAAAAATATTGTTGACAAAACGCCAAATACTTGGTATACTAATCAAGCAGTCAGGGATGACGCAAAAAACAAAACGGTATGCGCCAGTAGCTCAGCTGGATAGAGTGTTTGGCTACGAACCAAAAGGTCGGGGGTTCGAATCCCTTCTGGCGTACCAAGAGTACTACTTGATTTCGAGTAGTACTCTTATTTTTTCTCAAAGTGTATGTTGAGTGGGATTATCATAGAAAAAACGAGGTGTTTTTGCGCACCTCGTTTTTTTGCTAGTGGATAAATGTCTGAAAACTACGCATTCCTGTATCTCGATACACGGGATACCGATCCATTTCAAAGAAATTGTTTTGCACCGTCCACAGACCGCCGCGAGATTTCACCGCCATATCAAAGTATTCCGGCGCAAGAGATAGTGTATTGGCATCATAGCTGCCGGAGGGATAGGACAGCACGGAGGGAATGCGTCCGGTTATGCGGGCAAGTGACAACTGCGACTGTGCGAACTGCTGCTTTTGCTGGTCGGCAGACAGCGAGGCCAGCTCCTTGTGATCCTGCGTATGGCTTTGAATGGACACCAGACCGGAATCCGCCATTTCTTTGATCTGTGCCGCCGTCATCGAGTATTGCCCGCCGACAGAGGACGGAATGACAAAGATAGTCGCCTTGATGTTGTACTTTTTCAGCAGCGGATACAAGTCGGTATAGTTGTTGTTGTAGCCGTCGTCGAAGGTCAGAATGACCGGCTTTTTGTATCGGTCGAGATGCGGAAGATCCGAGAAGAATATCGGGTCATAGTCGTTTTCCGTCAGGTATTTGAGCTGTGCTTCCATATCGGACGGGGAGAGAAACAAACCGGTTAATCCCCACGTCTGATCGGACACCGCGTGATACATGAGAATGGGAACCTGTCTGCCGGACGGAATCGCCGCGGTGTTGATTTTGGGTGACAGATACCACGTGTTTTTCTCTGTGTCATGCAAATACCGCAGGGAAAGCGCATCAGACAACACCGGTATGTCAATCCAGCATTCTGAGACGGAATCGTCGCTGTTTTTAATGACGCGAACTGAATCGTCGTTTGCTGGGAGCACGTGTGTCTGTCCGCTCTCATCGGTCAGTGTGACTTCTTCCCCGTCTACCGACCATTTCAGCCACGAGAACGCCTTCTGCACGTCGGCACAGGATAATAGGGTCGCATCGTCTATTTGCAGTGCAGAAAGCTGTACGCCGTCTGCATAGACCGGGATTTCCGTGTGCTCGCTGTCGCGCAGGGAAATAGACTGCACTTGCTTTTGCGCCTGCGCCGTTTGGGAGCTTTCGCTCGGCGCACCGGAACAGCCGGATAAACATAACAGTCCCAGTATGGCGACGCCGCAAAGCCATTGTTTTTTCATTATATCTCTCCTTTTGGCAAGTTTTGTACAAAGGTATTGTAGCGGAGCGGCGGGAACGTGTCAAATCAGATGGTTAATTGATGGGACATCAGCTAATTACTTCTATTTTATTGATGCTTCCCTTATAGGTAACAGCACTCTGAAAACGTTCGCAATATACGGTGTCACCGACATTGACCTGATCATATTGTTCTTTTGTGCAGGATAATGTGTAGTAGTAATCTTTTTGCTGCAAAGCATCGATTGTTTCCTTGATCACAATATAATGCTGAGAACCAGACATCTGCTTATCTGCTACCACTACTTTACCGCCCATAGCGTAGTAGGAATGCTCAACACGGTAGTTGTGATAGCATAGACCTGCGCCGATCAGAACGAGGACGAGAATTCCCGCCAAAAGAAGTTTCTTCCGAAGTTTCATAAGGCAAACCACCTTCATAATCAAGCGTTAATTGATAACTTCTATTCCATAAACCTCTCCTTTGTAGGTCATTATACTTTGGGATCGATCGCAATTTATAGTATCACCGATTTTAACTTGATCGTACTGTTCTTTCGTGCAGGATAATGTGAAGTAGTAATCTTCTCGCTGCAAGGCGTCAATTGTTTCCTTAATCACAATATAATGCTGAGAACCAGACATCTGCTTATCTGCTACCACTACTTTACCGCCCATAGCGTAGTAGGAATGCTCAACACGGTAGTTGTGATAGCATAGACCTGCGCCGATCAGAACGAGGACGAGAATTCCCGCTATAAGAAGTTTCTTTCGAAGTTTCATAAGACAAACCTCCATTTCTAAGTGGGTGATAGAAAGTCATATTGAGTGTGCAGTGGTGAAAAGAGCTAGAAATCGTTTCCGATTTCTAGCTCAAACAAGTTAAGCAACCCAGATTTTGTAGCCGAAGAAATACGGATAATAGTTGAACTTGACAAAACGACCGTAATTGTTCCAACCATCCATGACAAAGAGATACTTTGCTCCGGAAGTGCTCTTAGCGTATCCGAGAGTCATTACGCAATGACCAGAACCATTATCGGTTCCGGAAGAATACGTGGCAACTTCGGCGTCAGCAGAGACATATTCATGATCATAAACGGAATATAACGTGCCTTCTTGAGTCGGAATAAAAATTTCGCCAGCACCGGTATAAAGAATGGCAGAATCTTGTTCGGGTTCATCAAAAACAGCACTGGTGGTTGCTACTGCTTCAGTTTCAGCCGAAGTGATAGGACCGGTTCCTTCAAATGAAAATTCGACGATAGGATCTTCGTCTGAAATCAGACTGAGCAATACATAACCGGCGGGATCTTCGTTGTTGATAAATGTCACATAATAACCCGTAAGTGTGCCATCGGGACTATATAGATGGATAAATTCATTGATGCCTATGTTGTCGTTTTTTTGCGAAGCGGTCATGAAGTTTGAAGCATAGACTTGAACTTCTGCATCGGATGGAATGTTGTCGGTGTTATCTGCGGCAAAGGCGCAAAAAGTGATAAGACAACATGTGATGATGCCCAGAAAAAATGACAATACCTTTTTCATAATATACCTCCTTCATAAACAAGTGTTAATTGATAACTTCTATTCCATAAACCTCTCCTTTGTAGGTCATTATACTTTGGGATCGATCGCAATTTATAGTATCACCGATTTTAACTTGATCGTACTGTTCTTTCGTGCAGGATAATGTGAAGTAGTAATCTTCTTGCTGCAAGAGACCGACTGTTTCCTTAATCACAATATAATGCTGAGAACCGGACATCTGCTTATCTGCTACCACCACTTCACCGCCCATGGCGTAGTAGGAATGCTCAACACGGTAGTTGTGATAACATAGACCTGCGCCGATCAGAACGAGGACGAGAATTCCCGCCAAAAGAAGTTTTTTCCGAAGTTTCATAAGACAAACCTCCATTTCTAAGTGGGCGATAGAAAGTAATGTCTGATATATGACAAAAATGTAAAAACGATTGGAAATGTTACATATATTTTATATATAAAAAATAACATACGTTATATGAGTTGTCAATAAATAGACTGGAATCTTAAGAAACTTAAGAAATAAAGTAAGATTCCGCTAATTGTTGGAAAATACGTAGAACAATAGAAAAAGGCGATTCCCTGCGGAACCGCCTTTTTTGCTTGTCTGATGTTAAATACCCAGCAGGTCGCTGTATTCCTTGAGTGCGCCATCGGTCTCGTGCGCGAGGACGCGCTGTGCGAGGACTTTGCCCAGCTGTACGCCTTCCTGATCGAAGCTGTTCAGATTCCAGATAAAGCCCTGGAACATGACCTTGTTCTCGAAGTGTGCGAGCAGCGCGCCCAGAGAAGCCGGTGTCAGCTGGTCGCCGACGATGATGCTGGACGGGCGACCGCCTTCAAACTTCTTGTTGTTGTCCGGATCGTCCTTGCCGCAGGCGAAGGCAACAATCTGTGCGACAACGTTTGCACACAGCTTTTGCTGGCTTGTGCTGCCTTGAATGGTGACATCCATGCCGATCTGGCTGTTTTTAAAGCCGACAAACTGGAGCGGGGTAATATCCGTGCCCTGATGCAGCAGCTGATAGAACGAATGCTGGCCGTTTGTGCCCGGCTCACCGAAAATTACCGGACCGGTAGCATAATGAACCGGTTCGCCGCGGCGATTGACGGACTTGCCGTTAGACTCCATGTCCAGCTGCTGTAAATGCGCAGGGAAGCGGCTCAGCGCCTGCGAGTACGGCAGCACAGCGGTACACTGGTAATCCTGCACATTGCGCTCGTATACGCCGATGAGCGCATCGAGCAGAGCGGCATTTTCCAAAATATTTTCGTTGAGAGACAGTTTGTCGGTCTCTGCTGCGCCGTCCAGAAGGTCGGCAAAGACTTCCGGGCCGAAAGCGAGCGACAGCACCGCGCCGCCGACTGCGGAGGAAGAAGAATATCTGCCGCCGATGTAGTCATCCATAAAGAAGGCAGTCATATAATCTGCGCCCTTTGCGAGCGGAGAGGTCTCACTGGTAACGGCAAGCATGTGCTTGGAGATGTCCAGACCGGCATTCTTGATAGCATTCTTGACAAAGGTCTCGTTGGTCAGAGTTTCCAGTGTAGTGCCGGACTTAGAAACGACAATAAACAGCGTGTGCGCAATGTCTACCGACTTCAGCACGGCAGCTGCATCGTCCGGATCAACATTGCTGATGAATTTTGCTTCCATTTTCAGGGTGTTGTGCAGCTTTGCCCAGTTTTCCAGTGCGAGATAAATCGCGCGCGGACCGAGATCACTGCCGCCGATGCCGATCTGTACGACCGTGGTATACGGCTCGCCGGCTTCGTTGGTGATTTCGCCTGCGTGTACCTTGTGGGCAAAATCAGCGATTTTCTTTTGCTGCGACACGTAGAATTCGCGCTTGTCCACACCGTCTGCGATGACGGCATCACACTGCTGGCCGCGTGCCAGCTGATGCAGTACCAGACGATTTTCGCCCGTGTTAATCACAGCGCCGTTGAGCAGTTCCTTGTACTTGTCAATGACCTGTGCTTCTTGTGCCAGCTGTGCCAGCGTGGACAGAATTTCGTCATCCATCTGCTTGGCAGCGTAGTTGAATTTCATACCAGCAGCCATTGGTGCGCTGTATTTCTTGACACGTGCGGCTCCGTTTTTTCCAGCCATTTCTTGCGCAATATTCACGCGATCTTTCATGCCAACCAGCTTTTTGAAAGATACGAGAGTGTCCAAATTGTTCCAAGTGACCATAATGTTTGTTCCACCTTTTTCCAAGAAAATCTCTTCCTAACAACAGTCTCCTATGATTTGTGAAATATCTCACAATAGACTGTTTATAGTGTATCACACTTTTCGGAAATATGCTAGAGCGATTTGTGTAATATTATGAAAAACTTATGAAAAACTTACAAAAAAACTTACAGTTTTTTTTTATAACAAAATGAGGCGAAAAACACCCCGAAGAATGAGTCTTCGGGGTGCATATATCATATGGGAAACTTACAGGTTGCGGATAAGATTTGCCATCTCAATGCCGGAGCAAGCAACGTCATAGCCCTTGTTGCCAGCCTTGGTGCCTGCACGCTCGATAGCCTGCTCGATAGTGTCGGTGGTAACGACGCCGAACAGAACCGGAATGCCTGCGGACAGGGAAACCTGAGCGACACCCTTTGCGCACTCATTGCAAACCAGATCGTAATGAGAGGTCGAGCCGCGGATGACTGCGCCGAGGCAGAGAACCATATCGTACTTGCCGGAGCTTGCCATCTTCTGCGCGATGAGCGGGATTTCAAATGCGCCCGGAACCCAAGCGATCTCGATGTCATCCGCAGATACGCCGTGACGAACCAAGGCGTCCTGTGCGCTGCTGACCAGCTTGCTGACGATGAATTCGTTGAAACGGGCAGCAACAATGCCAACCTTCAGGCCAGTGCCTACTACATTTCCTTCTAACAGTTTCATAATTGTATCCTCCTGAATAAACGGTCAAACTTACTTATATTCTGTCATGTGATCCATGCGCTCCTGCTTGGTCTTGAGATAGAACGCATCGACCGGGTTTGCGGCAATCTGAATCGGCACGCGCTCAACAATTTCCAGACCATAGCCGGACAGACCGTGAATCTTGGTCGGGTTGTTGGTCATCAGGCGCAGCTTCTGTACACCGAGGGCAACGAGAATCTGCGCTCCCATGCCGTACTCACGCATATCAGCAGGGAAGCCCAGCTTGATGTTCGCGTCCACGGTATCATAGCCCTGCTCCTGCAATTCGTAAGCGCGTAGCTTGTTAATCAAGCCGATGCCGCGTCCTTCCTGACGCAGGTACAGCAGCAGGCCGCGGCCTTCCTCGTTGATTGCCTTGAGCGAAGCTGCCAGCTGCTCGCCGCAGTCGCAGCGCTTGGAACCGAACGTATCGCCGGTCAGGCACTCGGAGTGAACACGGCACAGAACCGGCTCGCCGTTTGCAATGTCGCCCATGGTCAGAGCGACGTGGTGCTCGCCGGAAATCTTGTTGATAAAGCCGTGAATTTTGAAGTGGCCGTACTTGGTCGGCATGTCAGCGCAAGCGACTTCTTCTACGAGTGCTTCGTCCTTGTCGCGCATCCGATAAGCAATCAGATCGGCAATAGAAATCATAACCAGATTGTGTTCCTTGGCGAACTCAACCAGCTCTGTCGTGCGCATCATGGTACCATCCTCGCGCATGATTTCACAGCACAGACCAACCGGCTCCAGATTTGCCAGACGGCACAGATCCACGGTAGCTTCGGTGTGACCCGAACGGATCAGCACGCCACCTTCACGCGCGCGCAGCGGGAACATGTGGCCCGGGCGACGGAAGTCTGACGGCTTGGCATTTGCCAGAACTGTTGCGCGAGCGGTATAGCCGCGCTCTTCTGCGGAAATACCGGTTGTCGTGTTAACGTGGTCAATGGCTACGGTAAATGCCGTTTCGTGATTATCTGTGTTCTGCTCAACCATCGGCGGCAGACCCAGCTTGTCGCAATATTCGCCGCTCATCGGCATACAGATCAGCCCTTTGGCATAGGTAGCCATAAAGTTTACGTTTTCTGTAGTTGCGAACTGTGCGGCACAAATGATGTCGCCTTCGTTTTCACGATCCGGGTCGTCAATGACCAAAATGTTTTTACCTGCACGCAGGGCGTCCAGTGCTTCTTCAATGGTTGCAAAATCAGCCATTTTTATATCCTCCTGTCAGAGAAACCCGTGTGCCGAGAGAAAATCGGCAGTCAGTCCGCCGGACGGCTTGTCCTCTTCCGGCGCGGGCTTCATTAGCTTTTCAATATATTTTCCGACAATATCGCATTCCAAATTCACGATATAGCCGGGCTTGCGGGTCAGCAGAGTGGTTTCCTGTCCGGTATGCGGGATGATAGAGACTTTAAAGCAGCTGTCATCCACATAGGCAACGGTCAGGCTGATGCCGTCGATGGTGATCGAGCCTTTTTCTACAATATAATGCAGAATGTGCGACGGAGCAGCGATTGTCACCCAGACGGCGTTTCCTTCCGGAGACAAATCGGTGATGGTTCCAGTTCCGTCCACGTGTCCGGCAACGATGTGTCCGCCGAAGCGGCCGTCTGCCGCCATGGCGCGTTCCAGATTGACGCGGGATTTTGGCTTGAGTGCGCCGAGATTGGTGCGGCGCATGGTTTCCGGCATGACATCGCCTTCAAATCCGTCTCCGGTGAGACGGACAACGGTCAGACAAACGCCGTTGACAGCGATGGAATCACCGAGCTTTGTGCCGCCCAGAACCGTGCTGGCACGAACGCCGAGAACCGTACTGGTTGCTGACTGCCGCAGACCGGTGATTTCACCGACTTCTTCGACAATTCCGGTAAACATAGCTTCAGTCCTTTCGGATGCGGCCTTCTATGAGAATATCTTCTTCCAGCCGTGTAATGGTAAGATCAGAGAGCTTGAGTGCATCTGCCATCTTGGCGATGCCGGGGCCGCCGACAGGGCCGTGGGCACTCGCGCCGCCGATGAGCTTCGGGGCGATATACGCCTGGACTTTGTGCACCAGTCCAAGCCGCAGCGCTTCGCCGTTGAGCGTGCCGCCGCCTTCCAGCAAGACGCTGTCGATCTGCTGCTCGCCGAGGTAATTCATGACAGCGCGTAGATCCACGCGCTGTCCCTCGGCGTCCGGCAGGGAGACAACGCGGACACCGGCTTGTTCTAATGCAGCGATGCGGCTCTGCTCTGCATGAGCACAGAAAATCCAAGTCGGAATTTCCTTTGCGGTGCGGACGAGCTGGCTGTCCAGCGGTGTCCGCAGCTGGCTGTCACAGATCAGACGAACCGGATCGACACCGGATTCGATGCGGCAGTTGAGCATCGGATCATCGGCGAGAACCGTTCCGATGCCGACCATGATGCCGCTCAGACGCTTGCGGGTTTCCTGCACGTGCAGGCGGGCCTTTTCGCCGGTTACCCACTTGGAATCTCCGGTATATGCGGCAATGCGTCCGTCCAATGTCATCGCGTATTTCATCACGACAAATGGGGTCTTGGTCGTAATATAATGGAAGAACACCTCGTTGATGGCGTGGCATTCTTCTTCCAAAACGCCGGACACACAGGAGATACCGGCGTTGCGCAGGATACTCAATCCCTTGCCTGCGACGAGCGGATTGGGATCCAAGCAGCCGACAACGACGCGGGCAATTTTGTGCTCCAAAATGGCATCTGTGCACGGAGGCGTGCGCCCCCAGTGGCAGCATGGCTCCAGTGTGACATAAATAGTTGCGCCGGTGCAGTCCTCAGTACAGTTTTTGAAAGCGTTGCGCTCTGCATGTAAGCCGCCGATGTGTTCGTGCCAGCCCTCGCCAATGATGCGGTCATCCTTGACAATGACAGCGCCGACCATTGGGTTTGGGGAGACATGTCCGGCGCCGCGCTTGGCCAGCTCTAAGGCATGGCGCATATAGTGCAGGTCGCGCTGCGTGATTTCAGACATTTTTATCAACTCCAAAACAAAAAGCCCCGTTTGAATGCATCAAACAGGGCGTACAAAACAAAAAGAGCCTGTTTCCACGTGCGTGTGAAACAGGGCAAAACAAACAGGAGACATTGTAACATGTCTCGATTGTATCTTCTTCCATCCAGACTGTGACTGTCGGCTCCGGACTCAAACCGGATCGGCCGCGGAATCGCTTCCAGCGGGTCGCGGGCTGTACCGCCGGTAGGGAATTACACCCTGCCCCGAAGAACAATGTTATTTTCTTGACAAGTACAAGTATACTACATGCATGGACAAATTGCAATAGGTTTTCTATATGTTACAAAAAACTTTAGCCGGGGCAAACTGTGGAAAAGCTGTCAAAAATTTCGTTCTCTGCCCGCCGCCCGCAGCCACAGCTTGCGCAGCAAATCCACGGGAATGACCGTGAGCGCAAGACCTGCCGCGACGCACAATTCGTACAGCGGAAGCGGCGTCGTGCGAAATAGCGCACCGCCGTAATAAATGAGTCCGAGCTGTACGACAGAGACAGCGGTCATAATGCCGAGAAACAGCGGGTCGCGCCAGATGTGCGCCAGAATATTGAGCCGGTGTGTGCGCGCATTGTATGCATTAAAAATCCCACAGAAAATAAACAGCGCGAAGAACGCGGTCAAAAAGCGAACAGGATCTGCTGCGTAGCCAAAGAACCGCCGGAGCGGTGCGGCGCGTAAAAAGACAATACATAATGCGATGGTATAGCTTCCGGTCCATAGCAGCTGACTTTTCATATATTGATTGAGCACCGGCTCTTCGCGGCGTTTGGGCGGCTCGCGCATATATTCCTGCAGCGGCGGCTCGCCGGAAAACGCCAGCCCTGCCAGCGTATCCATAATCAGATTGATCCACAGCATTTGCATGACCGTGACCGGCGTGTCAATGCCGATGAGCGGTCCGGCAATCGAGATGCCGACGGCACAAATGTTCATCGTCAGCTGAAAGACCAGAAATTTGCGAATACTTTTGAAAATCGTCCGTCCGTATAACACGGCGTGCGCGATCGAGGCGGGATTGTCATCGGTAATGACAATATCTCCGGCTTCTTTGGCGACGGCGGTGCCGCTGCCCATGGCAAAGCCGATGTCCGCGAGCTTGAGGGCAGGCGCATCGTTGACGCCATCGCCGGTCATGCCTGCGACGAGACCGGCTGCCTGTGCGGCTTGAATCAATCGCACTTTATCCGCGGGCAGTGCCCGTGCGACGACAGCGAGCTGGGGAAGCTGTTGGATCAGCTCCTGTTTTGACCAGCTGTGCAGCTGCCTGCTGTCTATCACGAGCGGATGCGCATCGGAGACAATGCCGCAGCGTTTGGCGATGGCACGAGCTGTGTCGGGGTGATCGCCGGTCAGCATGACGGTACGAATACCTGCTTGCGCCAGCTGATGAATCGCCTGCGGTGTTTCTCGGCGCAGCGGATCGCGCAGGACGAGCAGTGCCGTCAAAGTCATGCCGTGCGGCAGTTGAGCCTCTGATACAGTTTGATCGGTGACTGCCATAGCGAGTAACCGCCCGCCTGATGCTGATTGCTCAGCGATGATATGAGATAACGCAGACGAAGCAAATGCATGTATCGTTCCGTCCGGCGCGAGATATTGCGTACAGTGAGGAAAAAGCAGCTCCGGCGCCCCGCGCACCAAGGTTCGCATTTGCGTGGTCAGACGAACTGCAGCATATTTTCGGCTGGAGTCAAAGGGAATGCGCTGACTGAGTGCCTGTGTTTGCCCGGTATCAAATGGTGCAATCGCGTGCAATAACGCGCGGTCTGTCGCGTTTCCGCCTGCGATTCCGTTGGCGGACAGCGTGCCGCCGGTATTATATCGGCAGTCCGCATAGATTTGCGCAAACAACACCGGCGCGCGGCGATGCAGCAGTTGCATTCCGTCAAATCGCGTGCCATCACCGGAAAAAACAGCTTCTGCGGTCATCTGTCCGCAGGTCAACGTGCCGGTTTTGTCCGTGAATAAGAGGTTCATACTTCCGGCGGTCTCAATGCCGGTCAGCCGCCGAACCAAAACATGGTCGCGCATCATGCGCAGCATATTGGAGGATAAGACAACCGTAATCATCATCGGCAGACCTTCCGGAACAGCGACGACGAGTACGGTCACTGCCAAGGTGACCGCGTGCAAAATGTGCTGCAAGATAGAGGTGAAGCCTTGCTGGATGCCGTTTTGTACGATGAGACACAGGAATAAGTCGGATGCCGCGACAAGAATGGCTGCTGCCATGCCCAGCTTGCTGATACTGCCTGCGAGAGCGTCCAGACGAACATGTAGCGGGCTTTCCCGCGTGTCCTCCTGTAATTGTCCAGCCATGCTGCCGTATACGGTTTTGCTGCCGACAGCGGTTACTTGCAAAATGCCTTCACCGGAGGTGACAACACTGCCGCGCAGCAATTCTGCATCCGCTGTTTTGCGCATGTCATGGCTTTCGCCGGTCAAGGCGGATTGATTGACATCTACTTTTCCTTCGCGCAGGATTCCGTCGGCGGGGATGCTTTCTCCCGCTTGCAGCAAGACTAAATCGCCGCACACGACATCCTCTGAGGGAATGACGAAAATACTTCCGCCGTCGCGCCGAACGCGACAGGTCACTTTGGCGGCTTCTGCCTGCATCCGGCGAAACGCTGCATCGCTGCCATATTCAGAAAGGGCAGAGACAAAGGTTGCCAGAAACACGGCGGCGGCAATGCCTGCGGTTTCAAACCACGGCGCCCCGCGCAGCATGAATAACAGATTGATACACAGCGCAATGAGCAGAATGCGAATGATCGGGTCGGAAAACCCGGATAAAAACCGAGAAAACAGACTGCTTCCGCTGGATTCGGTCAAACGATTGGAACCGTGCTGCTGTCTGGATCGCTGCACCTCGCCGCTGCTCAGCCCGCCGCTTCCGGTCATAGACATCCCTCCCTTTGCTCCAGTGTATGAAGGGGGAACGGGGAGTATGCCGCGAAAATATAGAGAAATTTGGGGAAAAGCGGACAAGAAAAAATGAGATACATAACCAGTAAACCCTCCCACCAATCCGGCGGGAGGGTTCTAGTTTTATTCCGTTTCGCAGTCCGGTTTTGTTATGGTAATATCGTGACCGAGCTTTTCCAGACGCTCCAGACAATGCTCGCCTTTTCCGTGCTCGAGGGCATAGACGGTTTCGCTGATGCCGCGGATGGCTTTGCGCTGCACGAGCAGAACACGGCCGAGGACAACAAGCACAACGGCGTTTACAAGCAAAAACAGCAGATAGAGCTTGTTGAAATTACCGCCCTTAGATAAGAAAAATCCGATTTCACATGCCGTAAACACGGCAAACAGCAGGATGAGCCGACAGAGCGGGCGATGCTGTGCTTGTTCTTTGCGCAGAGATTGTTCTCCGAGTTCTATGAGCTTTTCCCGAGCTTCCTGTTCTGTCATCTGTCGTGTCATGTGTGCGAGCCTCCTTGCTGTCTTTGTGTTTCTTATTGTAGCTCTTGCGCGTGCCAATGTCCACGAAACCGGCGAAAGACCTGAGATTTGGCGAAAAACATCAAAAAAAGAGACAGAACCGAAGTTCTGTCTCTTGCTATGCTTGGATAAGAGAAGCGATTAGCCGAAGTAACGCTTGAGCAGACCGGCCAGAGCCTTGCCGTGACGAGCCTCGTCGCGAGCCATCTCATGAACGGTATCATGGATTGCATCCAGACCATTCTTCTTTGCGCACTTAGCCAGATCAACCTTGCCCTGCGTTGCGCCGTACTCGCAGTCAACGCGCCATGCCAGATTCTCCTTGGTGCTTGCCTTCATGTTCGGTTCCAGCGTCTCGCCGAGCAGCTCTGCGAACTTAGCAGCGTGCTCTGCTTCTTCGTAAGCAGCCTTCTCCCAGTACAGACCGATTTCCGGATAGCCCTCACGATGTGCGATGCGAGCCATGCACAGGTACATGCCGACCTCGGAACATTCGCCGTTGAAGTTTGCCTTCAGCTGCTCCAGGATATACTCCTTGTCCTCAGCGGAAATATTGTCGTTGTTGGCAACAGTCTTCTCGTATACGCCGTACTCATGCTCAGCTGCCAGCTCGATTTCGCCAGCTACTTCCTTGAACATATTAGCCGGTGCCTTACATACCGGACACTTTTCCGGTGCTGCATCGCCTTCGTATACATAACCACATACAGTACATACGAACTTAGCCATAATCTTGTCCTCCTAATAATATATATAGTATCGGGTATTTGAACTCAAAATATCATGATTACGCCTGGTTATTTTCTGGCACAAACTGTGACAGGGGCAGGTCATATAATTTGCTGCGGATGTCTTGATTGATGGCGCCGAACAGCCGATGAAATGTGCACTCATTTTTTTGCTGCACACGGCTGCAATCGAATTCACTGCTCAGGCAGTGGTTGATTTCAATCGGACCGTCAATCACTTCGATGATCTCACCCAAAGAGATCTGATTGGCTGCACGGGCGAGCTGATAACCGCCGCTGACGCCCTTAAAGGACTCTGTAAGACCGGCCTGCGTCAGCCTGCGCAGGATTTTGAGGGCGAACCGAGAGGGAACGCCGCTGTCATCTGATATTTGTTTTGCACTGATGGTCTGGTTGCGCTCCGCCAAACAGTACATAATACGGATTGCATAATCCGCTTCATGCGTGATTCGCATGCTGCACCTCCGGAAGGTCTTTTGTCTTTTGACACCTACAGTATAACAGATTCATTTGGAATGTCAAGTAGTAATGATTATTATTTTTAAGATTGTTTGAAAAAATTGCGTAATTTTTTTCAAAAAAATCAAAAAAAACAGTTGACATTTGTCTGTGGGAGAGATATAATACTAATTGTCGCTGAGAGATGCGGCAGGAAATAATTCGATTATTTCTCCCTCAAGTTGCTCAGACAACTCATACATGCGACTGTGGCGGAATAGGCAGACGCGCACGTTTGAGGGGCGTGTGGGCAACC
>CAVFAY010000012.1:0-76699 GCA_963620595.1 Anaerotignum sp.
TGCGGGTGTAGTTCAATGGTAGAATGTCAGCCTTCCAAGCTGAACACGTGGGTTCGATTCCCATCACCCGCTCCATACCACTTACATCACATGCAGGCACAGACGATTCTGTATGCGCCAGTAGCTCAGTTGGATAGAGCAACTGCCTTCTAAGCAGTAGGCCGGGGGTTCGAATCCCTCCTGGCGTACCAATTCAATTGGGTCTGACGTGCTTCAAGTCTATATGGTGGGTGTAGCTCAGTTGGTTAGAGCGCCAGATTGTGGCTCTGGAGGCCGAGGGTTCGACTCCCTTCACTCACCCCATTTTTTCATTCTTCACGATGCCTGCTGTTGTGAAGAACATTTTTTATCGGGGGGGCTTTCAGCTTATTGCCTGCATACGGGGGCGTGGCCAAGTGGTTAAGGCACCAGACTTTGACTCTAGTATCGCAGGTTCAACTCCTGCCGCCCCTGCCAATCCGGTCCATTAGCTCAGTAGGTAGAGCATCTGCCTTTTAAGCAGAGGGTCCGGGGTTCGAACCCCCGATGGGCCACCAAAAAGCAGTATTTCTTCGGAAATGCTGCTTTTTTTGTTGCCTTTCTTGCAAGTTTCCTTCACCTGCATTATACTGAAAGCAGAAGGAGATGATCGTTTATGAATCCTGTATTACAGAACATTTTAGATCGGCATTCCTGCCGCAGCTTTACCGAACAGCCCATTGAGCCGGAAAAGCTGCAGGATCTATTGACCGCAGCGGTTTGGGCACCATCCGGCCGCAACGAACAGAGCTGGCATTTCACCCTTCTGGCAGACCGCGAAAAGATTCAAGCGCTTGCCGCCGCTGTCAAAAAAGCAGATAATCGTCCAGCCGGCTATAATTTTTTTGCTCCGTCCGCCTTTCTCATCGTGTCCGGTGAGCGTGACAACCGCAACAGCTTTTTGGATGCCGGTGCCGCCATGGAAAACGTTCTGCTGACGGCAACCTCTCTCGGCCTCGGCTCCTGCTGGATCAATCAGGTGCGCGATGTGTGCGACGATCCGGCAGTCCGTGCTCTGTTGACGGAATACGGCGTCCCGAAGAGCCATATCGTCAATGCATCCGCTGCCATCGGCTATCCGGCAGTACAGCCTGTCATTCACGAGAGAAAGCCAAATACTACGACCCTAGTGCGGTAAAAGGAGGAATTTTTCAATGTCATTGCAACAGCAAATCGCAGCCTTGCAGGCTATGATTGATGAATCACAGAACATTGTCTTTTTTGGCGGCGCTGGTGTCTCGACGGAAAGCGGTATTCCGGATTTTCGCAGTGTAGACGGCCTATACCACCAGAAATACAAGTTTCCGCCGGAAACCATTCTCAGCCATTCCTTTTTCCAGTCTCAGCCGGAGGAATTCTTCCGGTTCTATCAGGACAAGATGCTCGCACTGGACGCCGAGCCCAACGCCGCGCACAAAAAGCTCGCTGAGCTGGAACATGCAGGCAAGCTGACCGCTGTCATCACGCAGAACATTGATGGTCTGCATCAGGCCGCCGGAAGCAAGCGTGTCTATGAGCTGCACGGCTCCGTGCACCGCAATTACTGCCAACACTGCGGCAAGTTTTATGACGCCCAGTACATAAAATCGTGTCACGGCATCCCGAAATGCCCGTGCGGCGGTATCATCAAGCCGGATGTTGTCCTGTACGAGGAATCTCTGGACGAGCAGTGTCTGACCGACAGTGTGCATGCCATCGCGCAGGCGGATATGATGATTATCGGCGGCACGTCACTCGCCGTATATCCGGCAGCCGGACTCATTCAGTATTTCCGTGGCAAGCATCTTGTCGTCATCAACAAGGGACAAACCCAGCGCACTACCGGCGCAGAGTTGACGATTGATGCGCCGATTGGACAAGTTTTCAGTCAAATTCAAGTGAGATAAGTGAAAATGGCGCTGCCTCCGGCAGCGCCATTTTTTTTGCAAGTTTTTCTCTTACTGTTCCATCTGATAGAATGCCTTAAACGCATTGTAGGCAGCAAACAGATCCAGCTTTGCGATGACTTCAAACGGCGCGTGCATGCACAGCACCGGTACACCGCAGTCTACCGTATCAATATTGCGGTTTGCCATGAACATTGCCACGGTGCCGCCGCCGCCCTGATCGACCTTGCCGAGCTGACCAGTCTGCCAAATGACATGGTTCTTATTGAAATGATAGCGCATTTTTCCCATCAGCTCTGCCGTGGCATCGGAGGAGCCGGACTTGCCGCGGGCACCGGTGTACTTGACCAGTGCTACACCGCAGTTGACACGCGCATCGTTGCGGCGCTCGGAAACGTTCGGATAATTCGGATCAAACGCATTGCAAACGTCCGCAGACAGGCAGGTAGAGCGCTCGATGCACTCCTCAAACAGCGTGCCGTCTGCACGGCACAGATCTGCCACCAACGTATCAAAGAAATGCGACTGCATACCGGTCACGCCGTCCGAACCGATTTCTTCCTTATCGACCAAAATGACCATTGATGTCTTTTTCGGTGTCTGTCCGAGATCCAGCAGAGCAGTTGCCGCCGGATACGAGCACACACGGTCATCATGTCCATAGGCACCGATAAACGAGCGGTCAAAGCCCACATCTGAAGCCTTAAATGCCGGAACACAGGTCAGTTCTGCGGACAGGAAATCCTCTTCTGTGATGCCGTATTCCTTATTGAGGAACTCCATAACCCACAGCTTGATTTTATCCGAGGTTTCGATGTCCGACTTGGATGGCTTAGAGCCAACCAGCACATTCATATTCTCCGCTTCAATGCCCTTCATCATGGTCTTGCCCATCTGGTCTGTCGCCAGATGAATGAGAAGATCGGTAATCACGAATACCGGATCGCCCGGTTTGTCACCGATGCGGACATCGACGGACTCTACGCCGTTTTCCGTCATGCGGCAAACGACACCGCGCAGCTCCATCGGAATAGTTGTCCACTGATATTTCTTGATGCCGCCGTAATAATGCGTCTTAAACAAAGCCATGCCGTTGTCTTCGTAAAGCGGAATGGTGCGAATATCAATGCGCGGTGCATCCAGATGTGCCGCAGACAGATTGATACCGTTCTTCATGCCGTCCTCTCCGACTACAAATAGTATAATTCCTTTATTTCTATTGATTTTGTAATATTTTTCTCCCGGCTTTACTGCCTTGCCACGGGTATATGCGGCAAAGCCATTTGCCTCAGCCATTGCCTGCAGTCGGCGCACGGCATCGCGTTCGGTCTTTGCTTCATCTAAAAACGCCTTGTAGCCCTCTGCATACTCCATCATCGCCGCCTGTTCGGCATCGCTCATGCGATCCCAGCCGGTCTTTTTGTCATAGAACAGTGTGTTCTCCATGAAACTTCATCCTTTCTGACTTAGTGCGTTCAGCCGCGCACCATATCTTCATAGACCTTGCGCACCTGTTCATACAGCTTCGCAAGATCCTCATCATTTTGTACGACATAATCGCAGCGTTTCCGATAAAATGCATCGCTTTGCTGGGCGTCAATGCGCAGCGCGGCATATTGTTCTGTGATAGCGTCCCGCGCCATAATGCGGGCAATGCGCGTATCTCGCGCCGCGAGCACCGCGCAGGTTTTGTCACAAAGTGTCTCCATTTTGCCCTCAAACAATACCGGCGCATCATAGATGCACAGCAGGCATCCGCGCGCCTCGCAAGCGGCAAACGCCTCTCTGGCAGCCTGCCGGATATACGGATGGGTAATCGCATTGAGCTGCTGCAATTTTTCCGCATCCGCAAATACTACAGCTCCCAGCTTTTTGCGGTCTAGTTTCCCATCTGTAGAAAATACATCACCAAATACAGTCCGTATTTCTTCCAGCATTGGTTCACAGGTATCACACAGCGTTCGATAGGTTGCATCTGCATCAATGATACCACAGCCCAACTGCTCAAATGCCGTACAGGCTGCACTTTTTCCCGTGCCGGAGCCGCCAGTCAAACCGAGTATTCTCATGCGTCTCCCTCCGTCAAGTCAATGACATGGAAACCAGCAGCCTTTTTGATGCGGTTTGCCACAGCAAGACCAATGCCGCGTGACGGCGGGCACTGGGCAAAAATCTCCGTGCAATCGGTATCATCAAATCGACGCAGGGCATCAAACACTTCCCGCGCCTGCTGCGCTTCATCTCCGGACGGGCCGAAGGTCTCCACGACTGCCTTGCCGTGAAACAGCGGCGCGCAGTCATCAAAGCACAGCACGCCGGTGTGTACGCCCAGTCTGTCGGCAATATACTGTGCACTGGCTTCCGGTGTGCCAAATACTACTGTCACCGGTGCCTTCGGCGCATAGTGGCGGTACTTCATGCCCGGCGCCGAAACCTTTTCGCTGTCGTCAATTTTTTCTTTCAGCGCGCGGTCTACATCCACTTCTCCGAGCACGGACTGCAGCTGCTCCAGCGAAATGCCGCCCGGACGCAGCAGGCGCGGCCGTTCTCCACACAGCGAAACCACCGTCGATTCCACACCGACAGAGCACGGACCGCCATCGACAACCGCTGCAATCTTGCCGTCCAGATCCTCCATGACATGCTGTGCCGTCGTCGTAGACGGTCTGCCGGAGGTATTGGCAGACGGTGCCGCCAGCGGAACACCTGCCGCGCGAATGATGGCCTGTGCCATCGGATGCACCGGAAAACGAATACCAACTGTATTTAATCCGCCAGACGTTACCATCGGTATTCTATCCTGTTTTGGCAAAATAATGGTCAGCGGGCCCGGCCAAAAGGCATCTGCCAGCATTTGTGCTTCCGGCGGAAACTCCGTCGCAATATCCTGTACCATCGAGAGATCCGCAATATGAACAATCAACGGATTATCCTGCGGACGTCCTTTTGCTTTAAAAATACGCTTGACTGCCTGCGGATTCAGTGCATCCGCAGCGAGTCCATATACTGTTTCCGTGGGGATGCCCACGACTTCTCCGGCGCGGAGCAGCGCACCGGCTTCTTCAATTGCCGCCGGATCCTCCGACGGACACAGCAATTTGGTTTGCATGTTTCGACCTTCTTTTATTCCTATTCGTATAATTTTTATTATTTTCGTCTTTTTGTTAATTTTCCATCTTTGCCAATTTTTCTGCCTGATCGGTCGTAATCAGCGCATCGAGTACCTCATCCAGATTGCCATTTAAGAACTGATCCAGCTTATATATTGTCAGCTTGATGCGATGTTCCGACACGCGGTTCTCCGGGAAATTATACGTGCGGATACGTTCCGAGCGGTCACCGGAACCAACCTGGCTGCGGCGTTCCGCCGCAATCGCGTCATCCTGTTCGCGCTGCTTAATTTCAAACAGGCGAGAACGCAGTACCTTCATGGCTTTGTCTCGATTCTTAAACTGGCTTCGCTCGTCCTGACACTCGACAACCATACCGGTTGGCAAGTGCGTGATACGAATGGCAGACGACGTCTTATTGATGTGCTGTCCGCCCGCACCGGACGAACGATAGGTATCAATCTTCAAATCCTTCGGGTCAATCGTCAGCTCGACATCATCCACTTCCGGCAGCACAGCGACGGTAACTGTCGAGGTGTGCACGCGTCCCTGCGATTCGGTCTCCGGCACACGCTGAACGCGGTGTACACCGCTCTCATATTTGAGCCGCGAAAACGCACCTTCGCCGTCAATACTGAAGGTAATCTCTCGAAAACCGCCCAATTCGGTCTCAGAATCACTAATTCGTTCGGTTTTCCAGCCTTTTGTGTCCGCATACATTGTATACATGCGATACAGCGACGCGGCAAACAGAGCTGCTTCTTCACCGCCTGCGCCCGCGCGGATTTCCATGATGACACTGCGCTCATCGCGCTCATCTTTTGGCAGAAGCAGCAGCTTGATCTCTTGCTCCAGCTGTTCCTTTTGCTCGCGGCTGAACGTTAGCGTTTCCTGTGCCAGCGCATGCATCTCAGCATCTCCGCCGGCTTCCGCCAGCAGTTCCTTGGCGTCCAGTTCATCCTGACAAGCGGTCTGATACGCGCGGTATGCCTGAAGAATCGGCTGTAAATTTCGATGTTCCTTTGTCAGCGCTGCCGCTCGCTCTGGATCATCATATACATTCGGGCTGGCAAGCTGGTTTTCCAGCTCATCATACCGATCGGCAAGCCCTTCCAGCTTTTCCAGCATGAATTTCAACTCCTTGTATTTTATTTACCAAATTATAATATTTGTATTCTTATACTCTTATTCCGTTATCCATAATCCCACGCTCATCTGCAAATCTTCTTCGCCATTGATCGTGGTAGACAGGCACTGATTGGCTTTTTTGTTTCCAAACAAGCGGTCGAGCACAAAGTTCTCCATCTCGAACAAATTTTCTTCGCAAAAATACGCCGTGCGCTCTCCAATTTGAAAAGGATAGGTGACTTTTCCCTCTCCGCGAATCACCGCTCGATGCTTTACATCGCACAGCTCCAATGCGTCAATCTTACCGCACAGCAGGGCGCGCAACCCGGTAAGAAACTGCGGCGCAGACATCGTTGACAGTCGAATCTCTGTGAGCTGAAAATGGTCATTATCCGTGGCATACAAGCCACATGATACCGTATATCGTATCATAGATACTCCCCCTCCCGTTTGTCTTTCTCTTTTTCTTTACCAGTACCCGCTGACAATCATTTTGACAACAGAAAAATACTCTCGAATGTACATCAGCACGCTAGACGCCGGATCTCCCGCCGGAGCAGATACCACAGACGGCGTCAAACCGACGTGCTGCATGATATGCCGTATGCGGAACAAATGAAAGCTGCTGGACACGATAGTGACATGCTCTGTGCTCCAGCCATGCTGCTGGCAAATTTCTTCCGCATTTTGTATATTCTGCACCGTATTGTGCGATTGCTTTTCCATGACAATGCGGCTGGAATCCGCGCCATGCTGTACCATCCAGCGCTGCATGACCACAGCCTCCGGCTGCGCCTCATCCGAGCCCTGTCCGCCGCACACAATGACCTGTGCATCTGGATTGCGCTCCATGACATCCATTGCCACGGCCAGCCGATTTTTCAAATTTTGCGATGGCTGATCGCCGCGCAGTCCGCCGCCCAGCACATAAATCACCTCTACCGGCTCCTGCACCTCTGACCGCGCGCCGGACAGAATCATGCCTTCTATGCCGACAAACGAGCACAGCCAAACAATAAACAGCACATGGCCACAGCGCACCAACCATTTGCTGATGCACTGCTTGGTGTCGGTCTCCGTATCCCGCATGGCAATCAGCTTGCACATCAGTGCCGTGCAGGCACACAGCGCGGCAAAGAAATACAGACCAAACCGCCATGTCGTCATAAACAACGCGCACGGAATACAAATCACTGTGGCAATCAGACAGATCAGACACAGCGTGCGATAGAATCGTTTCATGTGTCCTGCATTTCCTCCAGCTGCGCGGACAGCTCTTCCCACTGTTCCATCAGCTCCATCAGCTGATTTTCCACTTCATTTTTCTGGTTGGAAAGCTCCATCAGCTTGCCCGGATCGCTCGCCGCGGCAGCCATCTGTTCATCCAATGCGGCGCTCTGCTCCTCACACTGAGAAATTTCGCGCTCCAGCTTGGCAATCTTTTTTTCCAGCTGCTTGGTGCCGCCCTTCGGCTTTGGCTTTTCTTTTTTCGGCTTCGGCGTCACAGCAGCCGCTTTCTCTGCGGCTTTTCGCTCACGGAACGCAAGATACTGTTCATAATTGCCGGTAAAATCAATCATTTCGCCATCCATCAACACAATGATGCGATTGGCAAATCGAGACACAAAATAGCGGTCATGCGAGACAAACAGCAGAGTTCCGGTAAAGCCTTCAATCGCCTCCTCAATCCACTCACGAGACAAAATATCCAAATGGTTAGTCGGCTCGTCGAGCACGAGCATATTAAGCGGGTCATACATGAGTTCACACAGGCGCAGACGGCTCTTTTCACCACCGGACAGCTTGGCGACCGGCTTGAGCGCATCCTCACCGGAGAACTGGAATCGTCCCAGACGATTGCGCGCGGTCTGCGGCGTGACGTTCTTCTCATAAATCAGTGTGTCTACGAGGGTGCGGTTTTCATCCTCAAAATGAACGACCTGCGGCAAATAGGCGGGCTTGAGTCCCTCGCCCTTTTTGACTGTGCCGCTGTCTGCTGTCTCATAGCCCAAAATAATGTTGAGCAACGTCGTTTTGCCGGTGCCATTATCGCCCAAAATGGCCACGCGTTCGCCGTTTTTCACGCTGAACGTGACATCATGCAGCACCTGTCGTCCGTCAAAGCTCTTGCAGATGCCGCGCACCTTGAGCACATTTTCCGTCTCGTAGTTCGGATCACCGAACTGCATAGACATCTTTTTCTGCTGCTTCGGGCGGTCTGCGACTGTCATGCGGGCAATACGCTTATCAATGGAAAAGGCGCGCTTATGCATTTTCTCCGTGCCCCACTGATGCATCTTGCGCGATTGATCCTGCAATCGCTTGAGCTCTTCCATCTGGTTTTCATGCTCTGCCATGCGCTGGGCAAAGCGCAGCTTGCGTTCCTCCGCATAATAGCTGTACGAACCGGCATAGAAATCCGCATGGCCCTCAAACAGCTCAATGATGCGGTCACAGCACTGGTCGAGGAAGTAGCGGTCATGAGAAATTGTGACCACGGTTCCCTTATATTCCGACAGAAAATTGCCCAGCCACTCGACAGCGTCCAGATCCAGATGGTTGGTCGGCTCGTCCAGCAGCAAAATATCCGTGTCTTCCAGAATGATGCGCGCCAGATTCACGCGGGTCTTTTCGCCGCCGGACAGCACATCAAACGGCTGTGCCCGCATTTCCTTTGGAATCTCCAGACCATTACATACTTTATCTACTTCATAGTCCAGCGCATAGCCGCCCATCGCTTCAAATTCCGCCTGCAAAGCGCCGTACTGCTTGAGAATCTGCGAATCATCATTCTTCTCCATCTGTACTTCCAGCGCTGTCATGCGCTGGCGCACCTCTGCGATGCGATGAAAGGCAGAGCGCAAAATCTGCTCTACGGTGTCGCCCGGCTCATAGACTGGAATCTGGTCGATGACGCCGACCGTGCGATTTTTGGCAATCGAAATTGTGCCGGTCTCATACGGCAATTCGCCGGTAATGACGCGAAACAGCGTGGTTTTTCCCGCGCCGTTTGGTCCTACAATTGCTACCTTTTCTCCTGGAAAAATATCAAATGTGATGTCATGCAGAATTTGATTTTCTCCAAAAAACTGATTCAGTCCTTTGATACTGATGTCTGCCAACAGTTTTGACCTCCATTATTGTAATCTTCCTTGTTATCCCACTGAAAAAGACCGCGCACAGAGCGCGGTCTTCAGCTTGTCAGAAACAGTCCGATCAAACCTTCTCCGGCTCATCAAAGCTTTCGCCAAAGGTCTCTACGGTCACGCTCTTCATAACCTGCGGCTTGAGCGGCATATCACGGAAATTGGTGCGCGTTGCCACAATGCGGTCGCAAACATCCATGCCGGTGATAACACGGCCGAAGGCTGCATACTGGTTGTCCAGATGCGGCGCATCTTCTACCATAATAAAGAACTGCGAACCGGCAGAATTCGGATCCATCGCACGAGCCATCGACAAAACGCCGCGGGTGTGCTTCAGGTCGTTGTGGAAGCCGTTCATGGCGAACTCGCCCGGAATCGTGTATCCCGGACCGCCCATGCCGGTGCCTTCCGGATCGCCGCCCTGAATCATAAAGCCCGGGATCACGCGATGGAATGTCGTGCCGTCATAAAAGCCCTTGGATACCAGGCTAACAAAGTTTCTTACCGTGTTCGGCGCAGTTTCGGCGTACAGCTCGATCTGAATCTCGCCGCCATCTTCCATTTCAATGGTGACAATAGGATTTGTCATGAGAGTTACTGTCTCCTTTTTCTCTGCGGAATACCCGCGTTTGTGCTGAACGAACGCGCGCAAATTGCTGTGCATTCGCAGCTGTTTTCAATATAGATACTATATAGTATTGTAACAAATCCACCCGCAAGTGACAAGGGCTTGCCGTGAATTTGTCCTGAATAATTGTTGTTAATATTCCCGTGCCGGCATAATGATAGATGCCAGAATATATAACAGAATTCCCGCTCCGCTGCACACGGCGAGTGCCACCGTCAACAAACGAACAACTGTGACGTCTATATTCAGATATGCGGCAATGCCATTGCATACGCCAAACAGCATTTTTCCCTGCTCAATCCGATATAATTTCTTCGGTTCCATGAGATGACCTCCTCCTTTTTCTTCTGTCTGTTTATTTTATGATAGCGTACCGGGTATCAGAAGTCAAGCTATACACCGTTTTTTCACAGTTTATCTGCTTTTTTCCTGTATTTTTTCCAAGCCTGTGTATAACTTTCTGAGATTCGGGCAACCTATCGTTGTCTGATGATTACAACGGGATATTTTATCAAAAATTATCACAAAAAGTGAAGTGTTTTTTGATTACAAAGCGTACACTGTCATTTTGACAAATGGTTATCATTCGAAATCCTTCCAAAACAAGCGACAAATATATGGGTTGTTGCCTTGCGACCCCCGATATTTTGTGTTTGACTCGCCCGTTATCCACAAATACACAAGGTTTTCCACCGTTTTTCACACGCTTCTGTGGATAACTCTGTGGAAATGTGGATAACTATTCGTATAAATGTCTTTTGTCAATGCGATATATGATAAAATTTTACAAACAAAAGGGGTTTTTTGTATATGGCTGATACTAAAGAAGAAAAACAGCAGACAGCGAATGACACAGGATTCGTCACTACGCATTCCTCACACGGAAACATTCACTGCATTACGATTATCGGAACCATTGAAGGTCATCAAGAAGCACCAGAATCGACAAAAACAACCAAATACGAGCATGTTTTGCCCCAACTTGCTGCCATCGAGGAAACACCGGATATTGACGGCCTGCTCATCCTGCTCAACACCGCAGGCGGTGATGTCGAAGCGGGTCTCGCCATCGCAGAACTCATTGCCGGTATGCACAAGCCGACAATTTCGCTGGTGCTCGGCGGCGGGCACTCGATTGGCATTCCACTTGCTGTCGCGGCGAAGCGCACACTCATTGCTCCCTCCGCTTCCATGATGCTGCATCCTGTGCGCATCAGCGGCACAGTTATTGGTGCCCCGCAAACGTATGAATACTTTCGGCAAATCCAAACACGCATCACGCGCTTCATTGTGGACAATTCCTCTGCCAAGGAAGACGACTTAAATCGGCGCATGATGGAAACCGGTGCTCTGGCAACAGACGTCGGAACGGTTCTCGGTGCGCAGGAATCCGTTGATATGGGGCTGTGCGATGCGGTCGGCACGCTGCACGATGCTTTGGAATGGCTGCACAGCCAAACGCAAAAATAAAAACGTCCTCCGGAATTCCAGAGGACGTTTCTCGTCTGAATACAAAATAGAAGTCGGCGGCAAAGGATTTTGCCTGTGTTTTTGTGAATATCTATATCTGTTTCTGTATAAACAGATTACTTTGCAGCCTTAGCTGCCTTGATGGTCTCGATCATCATCGGTACTACCTTGAACAGGTCGCCGCAGATGCCCCAATCAGCTACATCGAAAATCGGTGCGCTCTCGGACTTGTTGACTGCGATGATGTTCTCGGAGTCCTGCATACCAGCCTTGTGCTGGATGGCACCGGAGATACCCAGTGCGATGTACAGCTTCGGATGTACGGTCTTACCAGTCTGACCTACCTGATGGTCAGCGGTCAGCCAGCCAGAGTCGATAGCTACACGGGAGCCGCCTACTACGCCGCCCAGTACTTCTGCCAGCTCTTCTGCCAGCTTGATGCCCTTCTCTACGTCCTTGGAGATACCACGGCCTACAGATACGACAACATCAGCACCGATCAGGTCTACCAGCTGCTTAGCTTCCTTTACGACCTCAACTACCTGTGTCTTGATCGGATCCAGCTCTACGCTGTACTTCTCTACTACGACTGCATTTGCCTTAGCTTCGTCGTACTCGCCCTTCTTCAGTACGCCCGGACGTACAGTGGACATCTGCGGACGGAATCTCGGGCAAATGATAGTTGCCATCAGGTGACCGCCGAATGCCGGACGGGTCATCTTCAGGTTGCGGTCGTCCATCTTGATTCGACCGGTCTCTACCATCTGATCTACATTCAGGGTAGATGCTTCTCTCAGGAAGTCTGCGTACTTAGCAGTATCTACATCCAGATGGGTGCAGTCTGCGGTCAGACCGGTGTGCAGTCTTGCTGCGCAGCGCGGGCCCAGGTCACGACCAATGTTGGTTGCGCCAATCAGTACGATCTCCGGCTTCTTGTCCATGACTGCCTTGCAGATAACATCTGCATATGCATCAGTGGTGTAATCCTTCAGTGCCGGATCGTCTACCAGAATTACCTTGTCTGCGCCATATGCGCCAATTTCCTTTGCCAGGCCTTCTACCTGATCGCCTACCAGCAGACCTGCCAGCTCTACGCCCAGATCATCTGCCAGCTTACGGCCTTCGGATACCAGCTCAAGGACTGTGCTCTGCAGCTCGCCCTGACGCTGCTCACAGAATACCCAAACGCCCTTGAAATCCTTCATGTTCTCTCCGGAATTCTTAAACTCAGCCATTTGTTGTTTCTCCTTTCAATTAAATGATGTGCTTTGCCAGCAGCTTGTCAACCAGTACGTCAACAGTCTTCTGGTCAGCGCCCTCGAGCATCTCGCCCTGTCCCTTCTGCGGTGGGGTAAAGGATGCGAAGATGTTCGTCGGAGAACCCTTCAGGCCGATGGTGTCCAGCTCGATCAGCGGATCATCCTTCAGAGTGTTGAAGTCAAATACGGACATCGGCTTGCTGTATGTCTCGAAAATACCGCCTACGCTCATGTAGCGCGGGGTGTTCAGTTCCTTGATTGCGGTAATCAGGCACGGTGTCTGGGTCTTGATGGTCATGTAGCCATCTTCCAGCATTCTCTTTACAGTTACATCGCGGCCTTCTACCTTGATGTCTGCTGCGTAAGTGATCTGCGGCAGACCCAGCTTCTCTGCGATCTGCGGACCTACCTGTGCGGTATCACCGTCGATTGCCTGACGGCCGCACAGTACAATGTCGTCGTCCTCTACGCCGATCTTGTTGATTGCTGCTGCCAGGATCTGAGAGGTTGCGAACGTATCGGAACCGCCGAACTCACGGCCGGATACCAGTACTGCTTCGTCAACGCCCATTGCCATGATCTCACGCAGCATGCCTTCTGCCGGAGGAGGACCCATGGTTACTACGATGGTCTTGCAGCCGGTCTGATCCTTCAGGGTCAGTGCTGCTTCGATTGCGTTCTTGTCGTCCGGGTTAATAATAGCAGCCATAGAAGCACGGTCCAGCGTTCCGTCCGGCTTTACTGCAACCTTACCAGAAGTATCCGGAACCTGCTTTACGCATACGATAACTTTCATGATTCTATATCCTCCCTATTCTTACTTACCGAGTACGTTGCCTGCGATAACGACTCTCTGAATTTCAGAGGTGCCCTCGTACAGCTCGGTGATCTTAGCATCACGCATCATGCGCTCAACCGGGTAGTCACGGGTGTAACCGTAGCCGCCGAACAGCTGAACTGCCTGCGTGGTGATCTTCATAGCAGCCTCAGAAGCAAACAGCTTAGCCATAGCAGCGTCCTTGGTGAAACGCTTGCCAGCGCCCTTTGCAGCAGCAGCAGAATAGGTCAGCAGACGAGCTGCGTTGATAGCAACTTCCATGTCAGCAAATACGAACTGGGTGTTCTGGAACTTGGAGATCGGACGACCGAACTGTACACGACCCTTGGTGTACTCAACAGCCTCGTTCATAGCGCCCTCAGCGATGCCCAGTGCCTGTGCAGCGATGCCGATACGGCCGCCGTCCAGGGTGTTCATAGCGATGTTGAAGCCCTTGCCCAGTCTGCCAAGCAGGTTTTCCTTCGGGATGATGCAGTCCTCGAATACGATCTCAGCCGTCGGGGAACCGTGCAGGCCCATCTTCTCCTCGTGACGACCTACAGAGAAGCCCGGGAAGTCCTTCTCCACGATGAATGCAGAGATGCCCTTGGTGCCCTTGGACGGGTCAGTCATTGCGAATACTACAAAAATGTCAGCTACATAGCCGTTGGTGATGAAGATCTTGGAACCGTTCATTACCCAGTGGTCACCCTTATCTTCGCAAACAGTGGTGCCCTTAGAAGCATCGGAACCAGCGTTCGGCTCGGTCAGAGCGAAAGCGCCTACCTTGCCGTTAACCAGCTGCGGCAGATACTTCTTCTTCTGCTCCTCGGTACCGAAGTTGATGATCGGTCCGCAGCACAGGCCGTTGTGGGTAGCAACGATGTCGCCGGTGGAAGCGCACTGCTTGGACAGCTCTTCTACTGCGATAGCAGCGGAGATGTCGTCAGCGCCAGGTCCGCCGTACTCCTTCGGTACGCACATGCCCATTACGCCGTAACGGAACAGCTTGGCGATGTTGTCAGCCGGATACTGCTCGGTGCGATCAGTCTCAGCTGCGATCGGCTTGACTTCTTCTTCGGTAAACTCTGCGAGAGCCTTCCGAATCAGTTCTTGCTCTTTGGTCAAGTTGAAGTCCATGTTTTATTCCTCCAATTTCACTATAATATGTGTTTCAATAACACCCAAAGAAACTAAAAAGTTAACATATACCTTATCAAAATTAGTATATCATATTTCATTTTGTTGTGCAATGTTTTTTATCGTGAATGGTTACGAAAGAAAATTTTATCTAACATTACTAACAAAATGCACAAATTGTGGCCTTTTGGAGCAAAATAACGTTTTTTTGAACGTTTAACCCAGCTTTTTTCACCAAAAACAAACAGTTGCCCAAAAGCGTTTGCTAATTTTATAGCCGAATAACATTATTTTGCCGAGATTCAGAAATTTTTGCACAAAAAATCCCTCCGGAATAATCCGGAGGGACGTTTCTCGTCTGAATACAAAATAGAAGTCGGCGGCAAAGGATTTTGCCTGTGTTTTTGTGAATATCTATATCTGTTTCTGTATAAACAGATTACTTTGCAGCCTTAGCTGCCTTGATGGTCTCGATCATCATCGGTACTACCTTGAACAGGTCGCCGCAGATGCCCCAATCAGCTACATCGAAAATCGGTGCGCTCTCGGACTTGTTGACTGCGATGATGTTCTCGGAGTCCTGCATACCAGCCTTGTGCTGGATGGCACCGGAGATACCCAGTGCGATGTACAGCTTCGGATGTACGGTCTTACCAGTCTGACCTACCTGATGGTCAGCGGTCAGCCAGCCAGAGTCGATAGCTACACGGGAGCCGCCTACTACGCCGCCCAGTACTTCTGCCAGCTCTTCTGCCAGCTTGATGCCCTTCTCTACGTCCTTGGAGATACCACGGCCTACAGATACGACAACATCAGCACCGATCAGGTCTACCAGCTGCTTAGCTTCCTTTACGACCTCAACTACCTGTGTCTTGATCGGATCCAGCTCTACGCTGTACTTCTCTACTACGACTGCATTTGCCTTAGCTTCGTCGTACTCGCCCTTCTTCAGTACGCCCGGACGTACAGTGGACATCTGCGGACGGAATCTCGGGCAAATGATAGTTGCCATCAGGTGACCGCCGAATGCCGGACGGGTCATCTTCAGGTTGCGGTCGTCCATCTTGATTCGACCGGTCTCTACCATCTGATCTACATTCAGGGTAGATGCTTCTCTCAGGAAGTCTGCGTACTTAGCAGTATCTACATCCAGATGGGTGCAGTCTGCGGTCAGACCGGTGTGCAGTCTTGCTGCGCAGCGCGGGCCCAGGTCACGACCAATGTTGGTTGCGCCAATCAGTACGATCTCCGGCTTCTTGTCCATGACTGCCTTGCAGATAACATCTGCATATGCATCAGTGGTGTAATCCTTCAGTGCCGGATCGTCTACCAGAATTACCTTGTCTGCGCCATATGCGCCAATTTCCTTTGCCAGGCCTTCTACCTGATCGCCTACCAGCAGACCTGCCAGCTCTACGCCCAGATCATCTGCCAGCTTACGGCCTTCGGATACCAGCTCAAGGACTGTGCTCTGCAGCTCGCCCTGACGCTGCTCACAGAATACCCAAACGCCCTTGAAATCCTTCATGTTCTCTCCGGAATTCTTAAACTCAGCCATTTGTTGTTTCTCCTTTCAATTAAATGATGTGCTTTGCCAGCAGCTTGTCAACCAGTACGTCAACAGTCTTCTGGTCAGCGCCCTCGAGCATCTCGCCCTGTCCCTTCTGCGGTGGGGTAAAGGATGCGAAGATGTTCGTCGGAGAACCCTTCAGGCCGATGGTGTCCAGCTCGATCAGCGGATCATCCTTCAGAGTGTTGAAGTCAAATACGGACATCGGCTTGCTGTATGTCTCGAAAATACCGCCTACGCTCATGTAGCGCGGGGTGTTCAGTTCCTTGATTGCGGTAATCAGGCACGGTGTCTGGGTCTTGATGGTCATGTAGCCATCTTCCAGCATTCTCTTTACAGTTACATCGCGGCCTTCTACCTTGATGTCTGCTGCGTAAGTGATCTGCGGCAGACCCAGCTTCTCTGCGATCTGCGGACCTACCTGTGCGGTATCACCGTCGATTGCCTGACGGCCGCACAGTACAATGTCGTCGTCCTCTACGCCGATCTTGTTGATTGCTGCTGCCAGGATCTGAGAGGTTGCGAACGTATCGGAACCGCCGAACTCACGGCCGGATACCAGTACTGCTTCGTCAACGCCCATTGCCATGATCTCACGCAGCATGCCTTCTGCCGGAGGAGGACCCATGGTTACTACGATGGTCTTGCAGCCGGTCTGATCCTTCAGGGTCAGTGCTGCTTCGATTGCGTTCTTGTCGTCCGGGTTAATAATAGCAGCCATAGAAGCACGGTCCAGCGTTCCGTCCGGCTTTACTGCAACCTTACCAGAAGTATCCGGAACCTGCTTTACGCATACGATAACTTTCATGATTCAGTGTCCTCCCTATCTTACTTGCCGAGTACGTTGTTAGCGATTACCATGCGCTGTACCTGAGAAGTGCCCTCGTAGATCTCAGTGATCTTAGCATCACGCATCATGCGCTCCATCGGGTACTCGCGGATGTAACCGTAACCGCCGAAGATCTGGAGAGCCTTGGTGGTAACATCCATAGCAGTCTCAGCAGCAAACAGCTTAGCCATAGCAGCTTCCTTGTTGTACGGCAGACCATTGTCCTTGTTGAATGCAGCACGGCGAACCAGCAGACGAGCTGCTTCTACCTGCGTCTCCATGTCAGCGATCATCCACTGCAGACCCTGGAACTTGGACAGCGTCTTACCAAACTGTACACGCTCCTTCATGTAAGCAACAGCCTGATCCAGCGCGCCCTGTGCGATGCCCAGTGCCTGAGAAGCGATACCGATACGGCCGCCGTCCAGGGTGGTCATAGCGATCTTAAAGCCCTGACCTTCTCTGCCCAGCAGACGGTCTGCCGGAAGAACCATGTCCTCGAATACCAGCTCAGCAGTCTGGGAGCCGCGGATACCCATCTTGTGCTCGATCTTGCCGATGGAGAATCCCGGATCGTCCTTATCAACGATAAATGCAGAAATACCATGATTTCTTGCAGCCTTATCGGTCATAGCAAAAATTACATAAGTGTCAGCAATGCCGCCGCCGGTGATAAATACCTTAGAGCCATTGATGACATAAGAGCCGTCCTCCTGCTTTACAGCAACAGTCTGCTGTGCTGCAGAGTCAGTGCCGGCATTTGGCTCGGTCAGGCCAAACGCACCAGTCTTGTGACCGTCGATCAGCGGACGCAGCCACTTCTCCTTCTGCTCAGCGGTGCCGTACTTGAAGATCGGCCAAGCGCCCAGCGTTGCGTGAGAAGAAATGATACAGCCGGTAGTGCCGCAGAAGCGGGATGCTTCCTCGATTGCGATAGAGTAGCAGATGGTGTCGCCGCCGGAGCCGCCCAGCTCCTTCGGGAACTGAATGCCCATCAGACCGTACTTACGCATCTTTTCTACTGTTTCAAACGGATAACGCTCTTCAGCGTCGATCTCAGCAGCGATCGGCTCTACTTCGTTCACTGCGAACTCACGGCACATTTTCTGAACCAGTGCCTGCTCTTTTGTAAGCCTAAAATCCATACCAGTAAACCTCCCAAAAAATATCAATTCCATGTGAAATCTGCAAACGCACATTTTGCTGATCTGGCTTTCGGCTAAAAGTACGGTGCACCTTCAGGAATGCGGGTTAATCTATGTACATGCGCACATGCACACGCTTATATTATAGCGATTCCGAAATCTTTGTCAAGAAATTCACGCACTTTTTTTGAACACTTTTTATAATTTACCAAGAATTTACTCAGTTTTTTTCACACGTTTTGCACGCACTTTTTACAACAGTATAATATTTATAGAAAATATACACTTTGTGTTCAAATGAAATTTTTAACGAAGGGGAAAAGAATCGCTAAGACAAAAAAAGAGAGCCGTCCCGTTTGGGACAGCTCTCCTGCTTTCTTATTCTTACAGTTGCTCGCACTGCTGCATCCACAGAGTGCTGACTGCGTCCGACGGCATTCTCCAGTCGCCGCGCGGGGACAGCGTGACCGTACCGACCTTCGGACCGTCCGGCAGGCAGGAACGCTTGAACTGCTGGATAAAGAACCGGCGAACAAACGTCGTCAGCCACTTCTTGATGGTCTCATCATCATAGACACCGGCAAACGCATGTTTTGCCAGACGATAGATTTTCTTCGGCTCCATGCCAAAGCGCAGCAGATAATACAGATAGAAATCGTGCAGCTCATACGGGCCGACAAGCTCCTCTGTCTTCTGCGAAATTTCTCCGTCCTTTGGCGGCAGCAGTTCCGGAGACACCGGTGTTGCGAGGACATCGCGCAGCACTCTGCCGGTCTCTCCGCCCGCCCGCTCTGCTTCATATGCGGTCAAATACCGAACCAAGGTCTTCGGAATCGAACCGTTGACACCGTACATCGACATGTGGTCGCCGTTATAGGTTGCCCAGCCCAGTGCCAGTTCGGACAAATCACCGGTGCCTATTACCATACCGCCGGTCTTATTGGCAAGATCCATCAGAACCTGCGTGCGCTCGCGCGCCTGACCGTTTTCAAACGTTACCGAGTGATCCTCCATATCATGTCCAATGTCAAGGAAATGCTGGGTAACCGATGCGCCAATCTCAATGGTCTTGCAGGTGGTGCCGTATGCTGCTGCCAGCGTCAGCGCGTTGTTCTTGGTGCGGCTGGTTGTGCCAAAGCACGGCATCGTCACGGCAATAATATCCTTTCTGTCTCGTCCCAGCATATCAAAGGCATGGACAGTAACAACCAGTGCCAGCGCAGAATCCAAACCGCCGGACAAACCGACAACTGCGGTCTTTGCATGAGCATGACGGACACGCGTTGCCAAACCAGTTGCCTGCAAGGTCAGAATTTCTTCACAGCGCTCTGCCAAATCCTCCTTATTGGACGGAACAAACGGCGTCTGCGCAATGGTTCGGGTTAGTTTTGTCTCTCTCAGCTGCATATCAAACGGAATCTCTGCGTAATCAAACACATCTTCTGTATGGAAGGTATTCTGACGGCGTCGCTCATAATCCATGCGCTTGACATCAATTTCCGAAATCGTCAAACCGGTTGCAAACCGCTTGGACTGTGCGAGAATCGATCCGTTTTCTGCAATAATATTGTGTGCGGCAAAGACCAGATCCGTTGAGGACTCGCCCTGACCGGCATCACAGTACACATAACCACACTGTCCGCGTCCCGACTGCATCCGCACCAAATCGCGGCGATACGCCGCCTTGCCGATAATTTCATCCGAAGCGGACAGGTTATAGATAATTGTTGCGCCTGCGGCAGCCAATGCACTAGACGGCGGATTGGATACCCACAGATCTTCGCAAATCTCTGCGCCGACTGCAAATTCCGGCATCTCTGTGCACTGGAACACCTGCATCGGGCTGAGAGCAAACTCCTGCTCGCCCCAAGTCAAATATTCTGCGGTCTCTTCAGTCGCTTCCGTGAAGTGACGCAGCTCATAGAACTCGGTATAGTTCGGAATATTGCGCTTCGGCACCATACCCAGAATGTCGCCCTTGTGCAGAACAGCCGCACAGTTATACAGCGAACCGCGCACACGAACCGGAATGCCAATCAAAATCAGCATGTCCATGTCCTTAGTCTCCTTGGCGATGCGGAGCAGCTGCTGCTTGGCGCCCTCCAGCAGAACCTCATGCAGAAACAGATCAGAACAGGTATAGCCAGTCAGACACAGCTCCGGAAAACCAACAACCTGCACGCCCTGCTCATTCGCCTCGCGGCACAGAGTCAAAATATTGTCTGCATTGAATGCGCAGTCAGCCACGTGGATTTCCGGCGTGGCTGCCGCGACTTTGATAAAACCGTCTTTCATAATAACTTCCACCTCAGGAATGAATTTTCGTGATCTCCTGCGTGCAGGCACGTATTGTCCTTATTATACTCCACCTGTCTCCAATTGAAAACAGGAGATTTTATATCAATACATTTACTATTTGTATAATTTTATTGTTAATATACGAATTAAAGATTGTTTGTACCGTTCACATCTATCTCCAAAGCCTTCCTCTCTGAGGAAGGTGGCGCGGCGTCAGCCGTGACGGAAGGAGCAGCACGCCAGCAAGTCTGTATCAAGACTGCCCTTGATTTGTCAGGTGCGCGTAAGAGAGGGCGATAGATTATCATACAAAGTGCAGCAGTAAAAAATCACCAGCGCCGGTATTCCCAGAACTGGTGATTTTGCTTTTAGTTTTTCGTTTCGCTCTTGGAAGAGCTGCTCTTGGCAGAATCTGTGGTTTCTTCCGTGTACTCTGCCGGTGTATTTTCATTGACACTGAAATGTACCGGTCTGGTTGTCTTGGTAATTGGCAGGCACTCAATGCCCTGCTTTTGAATTCCCTCAATGATGCTTGGCAATGCCTTGACGGTATTCTCCTTGCCATACGTATCGTGCATCAATACGATAACATCGTTGCGCGAGCTGATAGAAACCTCATGTACCGCATACTGTGCCAGCTCTGCAGCAGAATAATTGCCGCCCTCTGCATCATGGTCATAGGCATTCCAGTCGTAATACTCAAAGCCGCGGCGGTTCATTTCCTTGATGATGGCATCATAGTTGCCATAGTGCTTGAGCTGACCATTACTGCCGCCAGGGAAACGGAAGCCCTGTACCTTATAGCCGGTCAATGCATAAATCTTGTCATACGCTGCCGCAAAGTCTTTCAAATATGCCTCCGGAGACGCATAGATCTTCTGGTACTCATGCTCATTGGCATGAATGCACAGGGTATGTCCTTCGTCGATGATGCGCTGAATCAGTTTTTCATTGCCGTCAATTTCGCTTGTGACCACGAAGAAAGTCGCCTTGACGTTGTATTTCTTCAAGGTATCCAGGATTTTCGGCGTACAGGTATCTGACGGGCCGTCATCAAAGGTCAGATAGCATACCTTTTTGTCGCTAAGCTTTTTCTGCGTTGTCGCAGCTGTCGCATACAGACCCGGATATTCCTTTGCATAAGCCGGCAAAGAGGTATCATCCTTGATTTTCAGATACTGCTTGGTCTCCTGCTGACTTGCTGGTGTGTTGGTATCCTTCTGCTCGTTTGTCACAGCAGATGTCGTTGCCTTCTTTTCCTTTGTATTGTCCTTTTTGCTGCTGCCGCCAGCGATACCGCGGACAGCCGATACAATGACTACCAGTGCCACCAGCGCGACAACCAACACAGTGCCCATGCGAACCAGCTGTCTGTGACGTTTCCGCGCCAGTCTTGTGCCCTTATGCGTCTTATGCGGCTTTTTTTTCGCTGTCTTTTTCTGCTCGATCGGCGTACCAGCAGCTACTTGTGCAGCCTCTCTGCGGCGTTTCTGCTGATTCAGCACAGCTTCCCGCTGAGCCTGCTCTCGTTCCTCCTGCCGTCTTTCCTCCAGCGTTTCTTCTTTTTCCGGTTCGAGTTCTTTCGCCTTCTCCTGCTTCTGTTTCTCCGCATCCTTGGACTGCGATTCATCTATCTGAGATGGAGCATTTGTTTTCTGTTCTGCCTGCTCAGTCTCTTCCGGCTCCGTGTCGCTCTCTGCGTCAGATGCCGCACGGTCAATTAATTCATCAACAGAAACAGCTTCTCGTTTTTTCGGTTCTGGCTTCTCGCCGCTGTCCACAGAGGAGCCTTGTACCTCTGCCATCAGTTTTTGCAGATCAGCAAGATCTCGTTTTGCCTGCTCTCGCTTGTCCTGCTCTGCTTCCGGCTTTGTTTCAAATTCGTCTGCCATCCCTTATTCATCTCCCTTTGTTTTTCCGCCAAATATACTTGCTTGTCGGTGCCTTCTATTATACTCACATCACGTAAAAAAAACAACAATTTTGATGATCTTTAGATTTTTTAATAATTTCTTGTCCGACACAGAATGTTCCATACTGTCCCTTTACAGAAACCGCCTCGCATGATACCATACCTATAGCAGCATAAGAAAAATAAGAATTCATCTTATGTATATTTTATTTTTATTTATACGAATTGTATAGAAGGGTGGCTGTTATTATGTCTGAAACATTTGCATCTCTGTCTGCTCTGGAGCAGGAATTGACGTTTTCCTCGTTTTCCCGTGCTGACGCTTTGCGTCTGGGACTTCTCATCAACGAAGCATCTCAAGGCTATCCGGCACCGATTGCCTCGGAAATTGCCATCAACGGTCTAACTGTCTTCCGTTATTTTCAGGATGGTGCCCGTCCGGACAGTGAACTGTGGTTGGAGCGCAAGCGCAACGCCGTCGAATTGATGCAGATGGGCTCCCTGTGTTTCGGCTGTATGATGGAGGAAAGTGGAGAGTCGCTGGAAGGCCGCAAATTAAACGCCGATGATTTTGCACCGGGCGGCGGCGGTATGCCAATCCTGCTCGCAGGTACCGGCATGATAGGTTCAGTCTGTGTTTCCGGTGAGCCAAATCATCTGGACGATCAGGCGATTGTCGTCAAGGCTCTGCGCCAGCTCAAAGCGGAGAAAGAAGGATAAACACAGAATTCTTGTTGATTTCTGTTGTCTGGACAAGTATAATAGACTGTATCTGATGACAGAAATGGAGAGAATTGATTGTGAAGAAAAAAATACTGTACCTCGCTCTTACAGCGGTCATGTCTGTGGGATTGCTGTCCGGCTGCGGCAGCAGCAAAGAGGCATCGACTGCTGCGGAAACTTATGATGTTTTGGAAAATCCGACCATTACCGTGGATGGCACATGGTCTGCACCGGATACTGACCGCTCTGTAACCTTCAATGCAGACGGAACCTATACCAGTACAGTTCCTACTAAATTTTCCACGGATTCTCTGAGCGGCAAATACGTGTACTATTCTCAGAACGACAGCTTTAAACTGGCTGATGCCTTTGAGAATGAAGAATACGTTGTCTTGTCCAACGAAAAAGGAAAAGAAACCCTTTTCGGCACGGTACTCGGTGACGTTATGGTATGCTTCTACGACCAAAATCAGTGCTACTTCTTCCGTGACAAGCGCACTTCTGCGATTTCCCTTTCCGATTTTATGGGAAACTGGAAAGATGCCACTGGCGGCACGTATCAGCTTCAGCTCAAGGAGGATGGCACCTGTACAATGGGCGAGGATGATGAGATGACCAAGGGCACATACACCTATGACGAAAAGACTTACTGTCTGACCATCAACAATGGAAGTAATGATCAAAAATACACGTTGGGTATGTTTGAAGGGCATCTGTTCCTGATGCTCAACGGCAACAACTACACCATGTATATGTATGAGAAACAGTAAGTATCACCTAGCAAAAGAACAGGAGTGCAAAAGCATTCCTGTTCTTTTGTTTGTTGCATATTTTCCCCTATTTACACATACATTGCTTTGTATTTTCAACGATTACAGAGAGGTGATAATATGCCAACGGGAACACTCATTGTACAGCCCCGTGCGGCACGCGGTGCCGTTCCAATCGCAGGAGCTCTTGTAACCATCTTTTGTCAGGATGATGACCAAACACCCTGCGTTGCCATGCGCACAGACAGCAGTGGCTCTACAGCTTCTATTTCCCTTGAAGCACCTTCGTTAATCGATCATGATTCGGAGGTCGTACCACCATTCGCATCGTATCGTGTCAACATTGACCACCCAGACTATCGTCCGGTGTCCGTATTAGACGTTGCCATTTTTTCCGGCATTACAACATTTTTACCTGTTGCCATGATTCCGCCGCGCTCGATCGATGAACTGCGCAAGACTATCGTCATCAACAGTACAGAAACCGGCCCATCCGGTTCGGGGGGAGAATAAATGCCAGAGTACCCCTATATCCCAGAGACCATTACCGTTCATCTGGGCAGACCGGATGAACCCGCGGAAAACGTCACGGTTCCCTTTCTGGAATACATTCAAAATGTCGCATCCAGTGAATTATATCCCACGTGGCCGGAAAACGCGCTGCGCGCCAATATTTATGCGCAAGTTTCCTTTGCCCTCAATCGCATCTACACCGAATGGTATCCTTCGCGCGGATATGATTTTGACATCACTAATTCCACCGCCTACGATCAGGCATTTGTCAATGGCCGAGACATCTTTGAAACCATCGCTGTGCTTGTCAACGAGCTGTTTGACCGGTATCTCGCCCGCCCCGGCTTTGTACAGCCGTTATTTGCTGCCTACTGTGATGGTCGGCGTGTCCAATGCGATGGGTTGAGCCAATGGGGCACGGTTGACCTCGCCAACCAAGGTCTCACGCCATATCAAATCCTCACGCGCTATTACGGCGAGGATTTGGACATTCGCACGGCACCCATTCGTCCCGCTGTGCGCTCGTATCCGGGGCAGCCGCTGCGTCTCGGCGACGTCTCTATTTCTGTGGAAATCATGCAGAGCCGTTTGAATCGTATTTCTAATAACTATCCTGCCATCCCAAAAATCTATCCGGTCGATGGTGTCTTTGATGTCAACACAGAATCCAGTGTCAAAGCCTTCCAGGAAATCTTCAATCTGACACCAGATGGTATCGTTGGACCTGCCACGTGGTATCAAATTACTTCTGTATACAATGCAGTCTTACGACTGGCAGAACTGAATGCCATTGGTATTACGCTACAGGATATTTCCCGCACACTGCCGGAGGAACTTCGAGAAGGTATGAGCGGAGAACCTGTACGTCTGCTACAGTTTTTCTTATCTACCGTTGGGCGATTTAACGATGATATTCCTACTGTTGTTATTGATGGGATTTTCGGTTCAAATACACGCGATGCTGTGCAGGCATTTCAACGCAGTGCCGGTTTGACACCAGACGGCATCGTTGGAAGTTTCACGTGGAACAATTTACTCCGCACTTATGAGAACATCCGTGCCTCGCAGGATTTGTCATCTGATGTCTTTCCGCCAACCAGCACATTGGTGCTCGGCTCGCGGTCAGCAGACGTCACACGCCTGCAAACCTGGCTCAATCAATTGTCTGAAGTCTATCCGCAGATTGAGCCTGTGCCCGCAACCGGATTTTATGGCGAACTGACGCGCAATGCCGTGCTGACATTTCAGCAGCTCTATGGTCTGACACCTACTGGAAACGTCAATCCATACACGTTCTATGTCATCGGCAATGCCGCCGAACAAGCACAGACCTGAAATTTTCTCTTGACAATGGCATTTTCTATCTGGTATGCTATCAGATGACAAAAGCAAACAGAGCAAGAGACACGAAATGTCGCCCATCCACTGTCCGACGGATGGGTGGGATTCGTGTCTCTTTTTTTTGTTGCTACATATCAAAGGAGGATTTTTTCACATGCCTAAAACATTCGGACAATCTGTTTTTTTTACCTTTCTCACCGCCTGGATGATGGTTTACTGCATGACGCTGTACAATATCGTTCTCTCATCCGGTGTCTTTACCAATGCGACGTTTTTGCTCGCCTTCAAAGAGATGTGGGTAGAATTTGTCATTATCTTTTTGTGTGCCTACTGCATCTCATCACCGATCGCCAAAAAACTGGCGTTTCGTGTCGCGCATCCCGGCGACAGACCGATTGTCATCATTCTGTCCATTCAGGTGTTCACCGTTGTCTTACAGGTCGCGCTCGCCAGCATTCTCGGCGCATGGAAGGCCTACGGCTTTTCCATCGACTTCCTGCCGCATTATCTTCTGACATACTGTCTCAATTTCCGCATGGCGATGCCGCTCCAGCTCTTGTTTGTCGGACCTCTCGCCCGTCTGATCTTCCGCACGGTCTGCTCAGAATCCCGCCAGCATATGTCGCGCGCAGAGGTTATCTCTGAAATGAGCAAATAATCCGACAAAAACCGCGCATCTCTGAGAGCAGAGATGCGCGGTTTCTATTACACCAAATTATTTATCTTACTTGATGATGTCAGTGCCCATGAAGCCTCTCAGAGCTTCCGGAACGGTAACAGAACCGTCTGCGTTCTGGTAATTCTCCAGAATTGCTGCTACGGTGCGGCCGACTGCAACGCCAGAGCCGTTCAGAGTGTGTGCATACTGCGGCTTGCCCTGTTCATTGCGGCAGCGGATGTTTGCACGGCGTGCCTGATAATCCAGGAAGTTGGAGCAAGAGGAAATCTCTACATAACGGCCGTAGGACGGCATCCAAACCTCAATATCATAGGTGCACGCAGAGCTGAAGCCTACATCACCGGTGCACAGGATAACAACACGATACGGCAGACCCAGACCCTGCAAAACAGCCTCAGCCTCATGGGTCAGGTTCTCCAGCTGATTCCAAGAATCCTCCGGTGCTGTGAAGTTTACCAGCTCTACCTTGTTGAACTGATGCTGACGAATCAGACCACGCGCATCACGACCTGCTGCACCAGCCTCACCGCGGAAGCAAGCGGAGTATGCTGCATAGCGAATCGGCAGCTGCTCAGCCGGAATGATGTCATCGCGGTACATATTGGTTACCGGAACCTCCGCGGTCGGAATCAGGTACTGGTCGGTGTTTTCCAGATGGTACATATCCTCTGCAAACTTTGGCAGCTGACCGGTACCGGTCATAGAGGCAACATTTGCAATGAATGGCGGCAGAATCTCTGTATAGCCGTTATCAGTGTGGGTGTTCAGGAAGTAGTTGATAACTGCACGCTCCAGACGAGCACCCATGCCCTTATAGAAATGGAAACGGCTGCCGGTTACCTTTGCTGCGGTATCCGGATCCAGAATACCCAGAGCCTTGCCGATGTCCCAATGTGCCTTCGGCTCGAAATCGAATGCACGCGGCTCGCTCCAGCGGCGCAGTTCCGGATTGCAGGTATCATCTGCACCCTCCGGCACCTTGTCTGCCGGTACATTCGGGATGGTCAGCAAGGTATCGTGCAGCTTCTGCTCTACCTCAGCCTGCTCAGCATCCAGTGCCTTGACTTCCTGGCTCAGTTCCTTCATCTGTGCCAGAACAGCAGAGACATCTTCGCCAGCCTTCTTGAGCTGCGGAATGGACTTGGATACCTTGTTCTGCTCTGCCTTCATTGCCTCTACCTTGCCGATGATGTCACGGCGCTTCTGGTCGAGAGCCAAGGCAGTATCAATTTCCTCATCATAGCTCTTGCCGCGCATAGCCAGACGAGTCTTGCACTTTTCAGTATTCTCGCGGATAAACTTTACATCTAACACGATTCATGTTTCCTTTCTTACACCCCTATTCGGACGGATGCCCGATATGGATGGTGATTTCAATTTATTATTCGTCTGCGTTCAACGCATCACAAATATCTGCATATTCCTTTGCCGCCGAACCGGTCAAAGGTGCCGTGGTCTCATTTGTCAGGGCATCCCGCGTATACGCAGCGTCCATCTTGTCAATGATCTCGCGCGCGGTGTCCTTCTCCCCGTCCTGATATGCCTTTTCCAGCTGCCACAGCTGATCCAATGCCTCTGCATTCTTCGTCGCGTCCTGAGACTGTTTGGTCAGCTTCTCATTCTGCTCCTGTGCGGTATTGAGATCCGCCTGCAATTTATCAACAGAATCCTGCAGCTGGTCAACCTTGGCTTTCGCGCCGTTGGCGGCGTCCGTCTGCTCGGTCAGCTGCGTACCCAGCGCTTCCAGCTTCTGATTGGCATGTGTCTGCATAACATAGCTGAGCAAAATCAGCACCAGTGCCACGCAGAACAGACCGATGATATAAAATACAAAGACCTTCCGGCTTTTTTGTCGGCTGCGGTCAATAGAGACCGCCTCTTCATAGATCTTAATGTCCTCTTCCAGTTTTTTATTCTTCTCTTCGCTCATGACAAGCCTCCATTAAAGGGTCACAGCTGCCAGAGCATTTGCCAGCCGTTCCAGATCTTCATCACCGTAATATTCCAGTGTGATCTTTCCTTTTTTCTTTTTATGGTCAATCTGCACGCGGCGTCCCAGCGAGCCTTCCAGCTTGCGTTCCACCTCAGCATAATAATCCGGCTGGAATTCCTTCGGTACCTCTGTGTCGATCTTGGTTTCCACCGGCTGATTAAGTTTTTTGACGTATGCCTCTGCCTGCCGCACAGACATGCCCGACTGCACCATGCTCATCGCCGCGGTCAGCCGCTTGCTCTCATCCTGAATAGACAACACGGCACGCGCATGGCCGCTGGACAGTCTGCCCTCTTCCACGAGCTTGCGCACATCCTCATCCAGTGTCAGCAGACGCAGACAGTTTGCCACTGCAGAGCGGGAACGTCCGACGCGCGTGGCAACTGTTTCCTGATTCATGCCGAACTGCTCCATCAGTGCCCGATAGCCCTCAGCTTCCTCCATCGGATTGAGGTCCTCGCGCTGTAAATTTTCGATGAGCGCCAGCTCCATCATGGTCTGCTCGTCCGCATCAATGACCATGGCCGGAATGGTATCCAGTCCGGCGCGGCGAGCGGCACGCCAGCGGCGTTCTCCCGCTACGATCTGATAATATCCATTGTCGCCCTGTCGAACCGTAATCGGCGCGAGCACACCGTGGATGCGGATGCTGTTTTCCAGCTCCTGCAATGCCTTCTCATCGAAGGAACGGCGCGGCTGTGCGCGGTTGGGTTCAATGCGTCTGAGCGGCAAATTGCGGAATCCATTTTTCGGACGAACCGGCTCTGCGCTCGTCGGCGGTACAGCCGGATCCAAATTTTCTTCCCCAAACAGTGCGGAGAGACCGCGTCCCAGACTTCTATTTGCCATACGTTTCTCCTCTCTCACGCTTCATTTCTTCTGAGGAATTCCTGTGCCAGTGCCATATACGCCTCTGCGCCGCGGCAGTAGCGGTCGTATGCGGTAATCGGCTCACCGTGGCTCGGTGCCTCAGACAGGCGGACATTGCGCGGCACCACCGTCGCAAAGACCTTTTTACCAAAGTGGCGCTTGACTTCCTCCACGACCTGAATGGACAGATTGGTGCGACCGTCAAACATCGTGAGCAGCACGCCCTCCATGCGGATGTTCTCATTGAGTCCGCGCTGTACAGCACGAACCGTCGTCATCAGCTGTGTCAGACCTTCCAGTGCATAATACTCACACTGAAGCGGCACCAAAAACGAATCCGCTGCGCACAGAGAATTGAGCGTCAGCAGTCCCAGAGACGGCGGACAGTCAATGAAAATATAATCATACTCATCGCGCACCTGATCGAGTACCATCTTGAGCCGATACTCACGGCGATCCATTTCAATCATGTCGATCTCTGCGCCGGCAAGATTGACATTTGCGCCGATCACATCGACCCACTTGGTCTTGATAATTCCTTCTTCCACCGGCGCATCACAGACAGTCAGCTCATATACGCTGGTCTTGAGGGAGCGCGGGTCAATACCAAAACCGGAAGTCGCATTGCCCTGCGGGTCAAAATCGCACACGAGAACTTTTTTTCCCTGATCCGCCAAAGAAGCGGCAAGATTCACGGCTGTTGTCGTTTTTCCGACGCCGCCCTTTTGGTTTGCAAATGCAATAATTTTTCCCATACGTGATTTTCCTTTCCGGAATAACTTCTTTTTCGGTATTCATTATACCACTTTGTTTCACGTGAAACAACAGGAAAAACGCGTTTTATGTGTGTAAATTCTGCGTGAAACGCGCGGTGAACTCGGCATGTTTCACGTGAAACATGTGTTAAACATCCGGCCGCTTTGTTTCACGTGAAACAATCACAACGGGGATGCAGAGATCTTGCGGAACGGGCGCGGATACTGCTTCGGCGTGTGCTGCTTCTTGCGAATCACCACCAGACGATGCGTAATATCGGTATTCGGAATCGTATAATCTATGACTTTCTCTATTTCTCCGCCGAGCAACCGGATGGCTTTTTTCGCCTGCTCCAGCTCGTCATCGGAATCCTTGCTCTTCATGGCGATAAATGCGCCGCCCTGCTTGACCAGCGGCAGCGACAGCTCCGCCAGCACATTGAGCTGTGCCACAGCGCGAGAAACCGCAAAATCATACTGTTCGCGGTGCTTTGCCGCGAATTCCTCTGCGCGGGCGTGGACGGCTTCGATGTCAGACAATTGCATCCCGTCGATACAGCCCTGTAAAAATCGAATGCGCTTGCCCAGCGAATCGAGCAGGGTCAGACGGCAGGACGGGCACAGAATATGCAGCGGCATCCCTGGAAAGCCAGCGCCGCAACCAACATCAATCACAGATTTGCGGGAAAAATCCGCAATCTGAAGCAGGGATGCGCAGTCGAGCAAATGCTTTTCTGCAATTTCCTTCGGATCGGTAATGCGGGTGAGATTCATAACCTTATTGGTCTCCAGCATGCGGGCAGTAAAGTCCTCCAGCTGAGCAATTTGTGCATCAGAAACCGATAATTTCATGGCAGAAAAGCCGTTTTGAAGCAATTCAGTCATTCTTTTTCTCCTTTTCCATCATCTCTGTGACGATCATCAGAGCCGTAATATCTGCCGGGCTGACACCGGAAATGCGAGATGCCTGTCCAAAATTGAGCGGATGCACCTGTTGCAGCTTCTGTCTGGCCTCCAAGCGAAGCGACGAAATCTGTGTGTAATCCAAATCCGCAGGCAGCGGGCGGCTCTCCAGCTTGCGGAACTGCTCGACATCGCGCAGCTGCCGCTTGATATAGCCCTCATATTTGATGCGAATCTCTACCTGCTCCCGAATCTCCTTGGACAACGTCGGACGATCCGGATCAAACGGTGCCAGCGCATCATACTTCAGCTCTGGTCTGCGAATGAGGTCAGACATCTTACAGCCAGACTTGAGTGGAGTGCTGTTGTGCTGTTTTAGGAAATCTTGTAAGACGTCTGATGGCGCTAAATTCACATGTTCCACACGGTCGATCTCCTGCTGTACAGCGGCGTACTTGCGCTGCACTTTTTCCAGCCGTTCCTGAGAGTTCAGACCGACGCGGGCACCAATACCAACGAGGCGTTCGTCCGCATTATCCTGCCGCAAAATCAGTCGGTACTCACTGCGCGAGGTCATCATGCGGTACGGTTCCTTGGTGCCGCAGGTGACGAGATCATCGACCAGCGTACCGATATAACCATCGGCGCGATCCAAAATCATCGGCGGCTCGCCCTTGAGCTTGAGCGCCGCATTGATACCGGCAACCAGTCCCTGTGCACCGGCTTCTTCATAACCAGAGGAGCCGTTAAACTGACCGGCACCATACAGACCGTGAATTTTCTTGGTTTCCAGCGTCGGCAGCAGTTCCAACGGGTCAATGCAGTCGTACTCAATGGCGTAAGCCGGACGCATTACCTCCGCATGTTCCAAGCCTTTAATCGTGTGAAGCATATCCAACTGGACATCTTCCGGCATGGAAGATGAAAAGCCCTGAATGTACATTTCTTCGGTATTGAGACCCATCGGCTCAATAAACAGCTGGTGACGCGGCTTGTCCGCAAAACGCACGACTTTATCCTCAATGGACGGGCAATAGCGCGGACCAATGCCTTCTACCTTGCCGGAATACAGCGGAGAGCGGCTCAAATTGTCTCGAATCACTTCATGTGTAGTCGCGTTCGTATACGTCAGGTGACATACCGCACGGTTTTCCGGCACATGCTCGGTCTCAAAGGAGAACGGAATACAGTCTTTCTCGCCCTCCTGCACTTCCAATTCGCTGAAATCAATACTGCGGCGATTGACGCGCGGCGGCGTACCCGTCTTAAAGCGCATGAGACTGAGACCCATCTTGCGCAGAGAATCCGTCAAGCCAATTGCGGCGAACATGCCGTCCGGACCGCCGTCATAGAACATATCACCGATGATAATTCTGCCCTGCAAATACGTGCCCGTTGCAATAATGACAGCCTTTGCTTCATAATGTGCGCCGGTTCGCGTCGTCACGCCGGTAACCGCTCCGTGTTCCGTTGTAATATCCACAATTTCCGCCTGCTTGAGCATGAGATTTTCCTGCTCTTCCAGCACATGCTTCATATACTCTCGGTATTGTGCGCGGTCTGCCTGTGCGCGCAGAGAATGTACCGCCGGGCCTTTGCCGCGGTTGAGCAGGCGGTACTGAATACACGCCGCATCTGCTGCGCGACCCATTTCACCGCCCAGCGCATCAATTTCACGCACCAAATGTCCTTTTGCCGTGCCGCCGATGGCCGGATTGCACGGCATATTGCCGACAGCATCCAAATTGATGGAAAAAACAACAGTCTTGAGACCCAATCGCGCACTGGCGAGTGCCGCCTCAATGCCCGCGTGACCGGCACCGATCACCGCAACGTCCACGGTTCCAGCTAAAAATTGCACGAATATCATTCCTTTCTGTATACTTTATAATATTTTATTCTTATCGTATTTATATTTTTTCACAAGACAACTTGTATCTTGTTGTTTTCTCTCGTTATGACACGCAAAAGCGTATACTCTCAGATATTTTAGCATAGCATAGAATACAAGACGGGTCAAGGCTCAAGCGGTATCTTGTCTTTGTTTTTCCACAAAGTTATCCACAATTGTGGATAACTTTGTGGAAACCACTGGACAGATCCACTAAAAAAACGACACGATTTTTGCCGTTTTTATCAAGTGTCCTCGCCGCCAGGCGGTTCGTTCTGTTGATAACTCTGTGTAAAATGTGCAAAACTTATTAACGCCTCATACAACGCAAGTTTATTCTGCCAAAAAACACCGTGAAAAAAACGCCATTCCGGACAGATTTCTCCATCCGGAATGGCTGCCATTCCACTTTATTTTCCCACGCAGAACTTTGAAAAGATGGTGGAAACAATGTCATCTCGGACGGTCTGTCCGGTAATTTCGCCAAGAGCCGCAATTGCGCCCTCTGCGTCCATGACAATTGCGTCCGGTGTCATGCCGAGCTGAGCGGCGACAAATGCCTCCTCACAGCGCTCTGCTGCCCGTACCAGAGCGGCAGCCTGCCGTGCATTGGTAATTGTGCTTCCGTCAAAGCTCATGCCGTCCATGCCAACCACCTTCGGGATCAGGTCATACAGCTCCTGTAGTCCCTCGCCGGTTTTCGCACTGACAGATACCACGTATTCAAAATGCCGGTTGATGTTCTGGACATCCAGCTCCGACGGCAAATCGCTCTTATTGAGCACAGCGATGGTTCGCTTGCCGTGTGTGCGCGCGATAACCATCAAATCATCATCAGAAATGTGGTCGCTGGAGTCAAACACAGCCAAAATCAAGGACGATGCCTGTGCCTGCTTCATCGCGCGGTCAATGCCCATCTTTTCTACCGGATCCTGTGTATCGCGCAGACCTGCGGTATCATATAACCGCAGAACCACCGCGCCAATACGGATGGTTTCTTCAATGACATCGCGTGTCGTGCCCGGAATGCTCGTGACAATGGCGCGGTCTACGCCCGCCAGCGCATTGAGCAGGGAAGACTTACCGGCATTCGGTCTGCCAAGAATGGCACACGGGATGCCCTCGCGCAGAATGCGTCCGCGCTCATAGGTCTCCGCCATGTCGTACAGCTCACTGGTCGCCCGATGCAGAATCTCACACGCACTGTCAAACAGATGCGAGTCAATTTCTTCATCCGGATAATCGACAACCGCCAAAAATTCCGCCACCAAATCAACGAGCTGCTGCCGGATCTCAAAGATATGGGTTCCGATAACACCGTCCAGCTGTGCGGCGGCGTTTTCCGCCGCCTGTGTGGTCACAGCCGTCACCAAATCATGTACTGCCTCTGCGCCGGACAAGTCCATCTTGCCGGCAAGAAATGCCCGCTGCGTAAATTCGCCCGGTTCCGCCTGCACAGCGCCCTTGGCAAACAGCGCGGACAGCGTTTCCGACAGCACAGCCGGAGAGCCATGGCACTGAATTTCCGCCATATCCTCGCCGGTATATGAGTGCGGTGCGTGCATCACGCAGCACAGACAGTGGTCAATGACCTTTCCGTCTCGGCTGTGCAGCGCACCATACGTCAGCAGACGGTTTGGGCGCTCAGACAGCGCACCACCGCCCTGCGGGGTAAAAATTGTATCAACAATCGCAAGGGTTTGAGGTCCGGAGACGCGGATGATTCCAATCGGTCCGGCAGCAGGCCCTGTCGCGACTGCGGCAATGGTCTTGCTCATAACATCATCGACCTCATTTCTGTCCGCGATACTTACTCCGCGTCATTTCTGCGCGGGCGCGGTGTTCTCGAACGGTAACCGCCGCTGCGCTGCGGTCTTGCGCCGCGCTCCATGGCAACAACGACGCGGCGGTTCGGCTCCGTGCCGGTGGAGTAAGTCGTGACTCCCTTATAATCCTGAAGCGTTGCATGAATGATGCGGCGCTCGTACGGGTTCATCGGTTCCAATGTCATGTTTTTGCGATATTTCAGCACTTTTCCCGCCATCTTGCGAGCCAGACGCTGGAGAGACTCCTCGCGCTTTGCGCGGTAGCCTTCGGTATCAATCGCAATGCGAATGTGCTCTTCCTTGCCTCGATTGATGGTGAGAGAAGTCAGATACTGGATGGCGTCCAGCGTATCGCCTCTGCGGCCGATTACGGCGCCCATATCCTCGCCGCGAATGTCCAGAATGATCTGTCCATCCTCCTTGACAGACGGGAATGCTTCGCCCTGGATGCCCATGCGCTGCAGCAGACCATCTACAAAGTCCTTTGCTTCGCTCTCCGGGGTGGATTCCTCATACGATACGCGGACACGTGCCGGAACGGCGCCGATGCCGAAGAATCCACTCTTGCCCTTTTCCAGAACCTCAACGCTGACGCTGTCACGATCCATCTGTAACTCATCGAGTGCCAGCTGAACAGCCTCATCAATTGTTGCGGCCTGTTTTTCAATATACTTCGTCATACGTGTATTTCCGTCCTTTTACTCGTCGTCAACCTGCTTGCCAGCTCGTCGGGCAGTTTCCTTTTCTGCCTTGATCTGTGCAGCACGGGCAGCGGTTTCCTTGTCTTTTTCCTTCTGGACTTCTGCCTGATATGCCTTGAGCTTCTTCTTAGAAACGTTTGCAGCCTTTGCACCGCGGTACTCAGTCTGCACTCCGGTTTCCTGCTCCTCCTTTATCTGCTTCTCTTTTGCCTGCTCTTCCAGCTTGAGCTTATGAGCAGCCTCGCGGCGCTTGCGCGCCTTGGTCTCTTCGTCATCCTCAGCCTTGTCGAACTTGAGGATGTACCAAGTCAGTACCAATTCCTGTACGATAGAGAACAGGTTGTTTACAGTCCAGTAAACACCCATGGATGCCGGCAGAGTAAACGCAATCCACACGGACATCAGCGGCATGATAATCAGCATGGTGTTCATGGTGGAGTTCATCTGTGCGCTTTGATTCTGCTGTGCATTCGGGTTCTGCATGTTCTGGGTCTTTCTCATGACGAGAGAGGCCAGCAGAGCCGTGCCGCCGGACAGAATCGGGATCAGCCACAGGATGTCCAGATGCGAAAACTGCGGAATCGCAGACAGGTCGATGCCGAGGAAGTTAAAATCAATGTTTACCAAGCCATTGGTCGCAAAATCAGCAACCTTGTCCCAGTTTTCATGAACCAGCTTTGCCAGCTGGATCTGACCGGAAACCGAGCTTTTGTCATACGTGGTGTCCAGTACCTTGGCAATCGCCTCAATGGTGTCGTTGGACAGACCCATCATGTACTTCATCGGCTGGCGCACTGCGTAATACAGAGCCATCATGATCGGCAGGGTGATAAAGGAGAGCAGGCAGGAGCCCATCGGGTTGACACCCTCGCGCTCGTAGAGCTTCTGCATCTCCTCGTTCATCTTTTCTCTGTTACGCGCATAGCGCTTCTGGATGGCAGCGGACTCCGCCTGCACCAGGTTCATCTTCTTCATGCCCTTTTTCTGCTTGTACATGAACGGCAGAAGAATGAGCTTGACAATCAGCGTAAACAGAATGAGAGCCAGGCCGTAGTTCTGAACCAGCGACCAGATCGCCATCAGAATCAAACCCAGCGGTCTTACAATAATAATTCCGAAAAAGTTTCCCATTTGATCCTCCAAATTGGGGTTTGTTGTCGTTTTCCGTCAGGGCACCGGATCATAGGGATTGTGGTGCGAAAACGGATGGCAGCGCAGAATTCGCTTGACTGCGAGCCAGCCGCCCTTCCGTGCGCCGTATTTTTCGATCGCTTCCAGCGCGTAGGCGGAGCAGGTCGGCGTATACCGGCAGCATGGTCTCATGTGCGGCGAGATAGCGGAACGGTAAAATCGAATGCACAGAATCATGATCTTTTTCATCATGACTTATTTTCCTTCTTTCGTCTGTACCAGTCCCAGCTGTTTCAGACAGCGCAAGTAGGCACGCTCTACGCGCTGATACGGTGCATCCACCGCGCGAAAACGTGCCACCACGACGAGATCTGTGTTCGGCTGGAGCTCATCCAAGTGCAGTCTGTATGCTTCGCGAATCAGGCGCTTAATGCGGTTTCTCTGCACCGCGCAGCCCAGCTTTACGCCAACCGTAATGCCAAGCCGCCCTGCGCCGAATTTGTTGCGCATGGCATAAACGACCAAGCAGTCCGAGGACGCAGAACGACCTCGGCCATACAGTCTGCGGAAATCACGGTTTTCCTTTAAGGTATTCTTCATCGCCCGACTTCCTTTGTTCCGTATTGCGGAAAATCACAGAAGGCTTTTCATACACGCACAGGCACGGCCTCACGGCAATTTTCCTCTCCGGCTCGATGGATATAGTTCCGGAGCTGGCAGGTCTGGTTTGTCTCACGGCGCACAGCCTGTCCGAATTGTAATCGCGCCGCCTCCGCTATACACAGAGGATAATTTGCACTGATAACAGAAATGGACCGCTTTGCGGTCCATTTCTGTTCAGTGGTGAAGAGAAACCGGTCAATTGCCCGACGCTTCTCTCACTCATTCGTTGTCCTTCTTTCAAAAAAGAGAGCGTATCTTTTTCCCCCGAAACGCACATTTCGTGGAAAGACCGCATCGCGGAGCACGATCTCTTTTTCCCGTGCGCTGTGCGCACAAGGATTACAGGCTCAGACGCTTACGGCCGCGGGAGCGACGACGAGCGAGAACCTTTCTTCCATTAGCAGTAGCCATTCTCTTGCGGAAGCCATGCACCTTGCTGCGGTGACGCTTCTTCGGCTGGAAAGTTCTTACCATACTTAGCTGCACCTCCATTCACACTCAAATTCATTGCGTGCGTGTACAAGATACATTATAAGCATGAATTTCTCATTTTGTCAATGCTTATTTGCATATTCTGCTCGTTTTTCGCGGAAAAAAATCATTTTTCCAAGAGTTTTCCTGTGGAATCTGTGGAAAACCCTGTGGACACAGTGTAAAATTGGTGGTATTATATAGTCTGTATTGGTGTCCGTATCACTCGGAGCCAGTCTCATTTTATGAACCGCCATCCCAAGGGAGAGGAATGATACCACATGAACACACCTGCTGACATTTGGAAGCTCGTGCTCGGTCTGCTCCAAGGCAGACTCCAAGCGGTGACGCTGGACGCATGGTTTGACGATTTGACCGCCGTCGAATTTAAGGATGACACCCTGCTTCTGCACACACCGGATAAATTCAAAAAAGAAATTATCGACGAACGATACTTGCAGACTATCAAAGATGCCCTGCGCGATCTGTTCTCCGCAGACATCAACGTCATTGTGACCACCGGAGACGCGCCGACCCCCATCGCTCACAACAACTACCCAGAGGATGAATACACGTTTGAGCAATTTATCGTTGGTTCTTCCAACAAATTCGCGCACGCCGCAGCAACAGCCGTTGCAAATAATCCGGCAAAAAACTACAATCCTCTGTTTATCTATGGACAGTCTGGCCTCGGCAAAACGCATCTGCTCTACGCCATCGCCAATGTCGTGCGCCGCGACCACCCATCCTTCCGCATCATCTATATTAAGGGCGAAGATTTCACCAACGAACTGGTCAATTCTATCGGCGCCGGTCAGGTACAGGAATTCCGCGATAAATACCGCCTCGCCGACCTGCTGCTCGTCGATGACATCCAATTTGTCGCAGGCAAAGACCGTACCCAGGAAGAATTCTTCCACACCTTTAACGCTCTGTACGAAGCAAACAAACAAATCGTTTTAACATCCGACCGACCGCCAAAAGAAATCCACACGCTGGAAGACCGACTAAAAACCCGCTTTGAATGGGGACTTTTGGCAGACATTCAGCCGCCGGACTACGAAACACGCATGGCAATCATCCACGTCAAAGCAGATTCCCTGCGCGTACAGCTGCCGGAAAATGTCGTAGACTACATCGCAAAAACCATCACATCCAATGTGCGCCAACTCGAAGGAACCGTCAAAAAAATCAAAGCTCTGCACGATCTCATGGAACGCGACATCGACATCGAACTGGCAAAAGAAGCCGTTGCAGATATTTTTAAAGAAAATCCCGGTCTCAACCCAACACCAGACATGATCTTACGAGAAGTGTCCCGCTACTACTGCACGCCAGTCGAAAAGCTCAAGGGAAGCGGCAGATCCAAAGATCTCGTCCTACCGAGACAAGTCGCTATGTATCTCGTCCGCGATTTAACCGACTATTCCCTGCCGGAAATCGGAAAAATCTTCTCCCGTGACCACACGACAGTTCTGCACTCCATCAACAAAATCGAAAACTATCTCAAAGAAACCAGCGAGATGGACAACATCATCAAAACGCTGAAAACGAACATCCGCGGATAACAGCATATACATACAATATGAATATTTATACAAATGTAGCACAGTATCCCAGTGGAGGAATTCCTGCATTTTTATCCACATATTCCTGTGAACTGTGGAAACCTTTCTGTGGATAAATCAAGCACCAAAAAATTATCCACTTTTACGCCCGATTTATTCACACACAGTTGTGGACAGAAAAATCCCCATATTTCGGGCACAATCACAGTTTTCCACAGTTTCCCTCTCTCTACTACTATTACTAAATATACTATTCTTTTTTATATAAAATATATACCTGATCTCATAAAATATATCAGACATCAGACAACAAATAATTCAAGTAAACAAGACAACAATCTATTCATCGCTATTCACTAAGGAGGAACACCATGCAATTCTCATGTGAAAAATCAACCCTTCAAGAAGCTATCACAACAGCATCCCGTGCAGTCAGCAACAAAAGCTCTGTTGCACTGCTTGAAGGTCTGCTTATCACCGCCGATGCAACCGGAAGTCTGACATTATGCGGATATAATATGTCCATGGGCGTGCGCGTAACCATCCAAGCAACAGTTTCCGAACCGGGCTCTGCCGTTCTCAACGCCCGTCTATTTGGTGACATGATTCGCAAACTGCCGGACGATACAATCTACGTAGAAACCAACGCAGAAATGCTGACAACAATCCACTGCGGCCGCGCCATGTTCAATCTTGTCGCTTCCGACGCCGCAGAGTTCCCGCAGCTGCCGGAAGTAGAAAACAGTGAAAATCCAATCATTTTACCGCAATCTATGCTAAAATCCATGATTTCTCAAACTATTTTCGCTGTTTCTGACAACGAAACAAAACCGATTCTGACCGGATGCCTGTTTGAGTTATCCGACAATCAGCTACACATGGCAGCCGTGGACGGCTATCGCCTGAGCGTGCGCCGCGAAACACTGGAGACACCGACAGCTTCCAACGCTCGCTTTGTCGTGCCGGCATTCGCCCTGCGTGAAATCGAGCGAATCCTTGGAGAATCTTCTGACACGGTGGAAATTTATCCAGATTCCCGTCATATTTTATTCCACATCGGTGACACTGTGCTCATCACACGACTGCTGGAGGGAGAATTCCTCAATTATCAGGCTGCCATTCCAGCCAGTGCCAATGCGGTGATTACTGCGGATGTCAGACAGCTGATCTCCTCAATTGAACGTGTGTCGCTGATTGTGTCTGAAAAGCTCAAGACACCGGTTCGCATGGAATTTGATGGTTCGTTGCTCAAGCTGAACTGCATTACGACGATCGGCAAGTCCTATGATGAATTTGAGTTCGATGGAGAGGTGCCGCATCTGGAAATCGGCTTCAACAATCGATACTTGCTCGACGCGCTGCGCGCTTGCCCTTCGGAAAAGGTGTGCATTTCGCTGCAGGGCAGCCTGAATCCGATTGTCTTTACACCGGAAGATGGAAATGCCTTTACGTATCTGGTTCTGCCGGTACGTCTGAAAGCGGAATAACGAGGAGATATTGCGATGGAAACCATTGAAATTACAACAGAATTTATCAAAGCAGACGCCTTTTTGAAATTTGCCGGCGTGTGCGCTACCGGCGGACAGGCAAAATGGATGATCGAAGAGGGACAGGTCTCGGTAAACGGCGAAACCTGCACCCAGCGCGGCAAGAAACTGCACAAGGGCGATACCATTGCCTTGGCTGACGGACAGCAGTTCCGCATTGTATGAACATCCAAACGCTAACGCTGCGCGATTTTCGCAATTATGAAACCGCACAGCTGACACTGGCGCCGGGAGTCAATGTATTCTGTGGCGAAAATGCGCAGGGAAAGACCAATATTTTGGAAGCAGTCGGACTTCTGTCTACGACGCGGCTGTTCCGTTCGGGACAAAAGCGGGACGCGGTGCGCTTTGGCGCACTGCAGGCGGAAGTCTGTGCGACTTTTTTGGCAGAAAAGCGCAATATGACCATGCGAGCGGTTGTTCCAAACGCCGGAAGAGCGCAGTTTTTTGTCAACGACATCAAACAAAAACGGCTGTCTGATGTCAATGGCGTGCTGCGCACGGTGTTGTTCTGCCCAGAGGATCTGATGCTGATTCGAGAGGGTGCGGCGGCGCGGCGGCGCTTCATGGACATCGCTTTGTGCCAGCTGCGGCCGAATTATGCGCGGTATTTGTCGGAATATGGCAGGCTGCACGAAAACAAACTGCGCATTTTGAAGGATGCAGAGGAAAAACCATCATTGCTTGATGCTCTGGATGATTTCTCCTTCAGAATGTCCACGATAGGCGGACAGCTCGTCCGGTACCGCGCGTATTATCTGCGGGCGCTGATGGAGAAAGCGCAGGGCATTCACGCCTCGCTGTCCGGCAAAAATGAGCAGCTGTCATACTGCTATCACACCGTGTCCGCTGTGACGGATCCGTTTGCCTCTGCGAAAGAAATCGGGATGCAGATATGGGAACATATGTGCACCCACCGCAGTGCGGAGATTGCCTCGCGCTCGTGCCTGTCCGGGCCGCACAAAGATGATTTGGAATTGCTCATCGGCGGACGTTCGGCAAAGAGCTTTGGCTCACAGGGGCAGGTGCGCACCTGCGCACTGTCGCTCAAGCTCGCCGAGCGCGATATGTTTTATGAGAGCACAAAGGAATACCCTATTTTGCTGCTCGATGACGTCTTGAGTGAATTGGATGCCAAACGGCAGGATTTTGTGCTCAACCGCATTGAAAATGGACAGGTTCTCATCACCTGCTGCGAGCCGGAGAAGCTCGCACAGGTGCAGGACGGACGAATGTTTTCGGTTTCCGGCGGCACGGTACAGAGCGTATAACACAAACAGCGGATTTGTCCGGCGGGCGAATGCGCTGTTTTTTTTCTAAAATTTTGCGAAAAAATACCCAGAATGCAACATGTGGAAAACCGTGTGGAAAAACTCCCGTTTTATCGGCAAAAAAGTGAGAAAAACTTCGAGGAATTGAAATATTTTTTAAGAAAACACGTGCAAAACTTCACAAAAAGTGGTATAATAAAAACAAGATTGGGATTAGAATTTTGCTTGGAGCGGGAGGTGTCTGCATGTATCTGCATTTGGGACAGGATGTGGTCATTCCGACCAATTCCATTCTCGGCATCTACGACATGGATACCGCGACATGGTCCAAGCATACCCGCGCACTCATCGCCTCCATGGAAAAGGCGGGACGGGTACAGGCGATCTTTGATGATCTGCCCAAGTCCTGCATTCTTTGCGAGGAGGGCGGCGTGCGCACCCTGTATATTTCCCAACTGTCCACTGCAACGCTTCTGCGTAGAAGCGAGCAGGTTTTGACGGAATCTTCCGTCTGATTGGATTGGTTCATTTTCCGAATAAGAGATCCCGTGCCAAACGGGATTGTTTTATTCCATGCTGATTTTTATGATTGGAGACAGCAGCCGAAGCCGGCGGCCGGCGCTGTTTTTTCCCCTCCTTAGGAAGGTTCGCCGGAGAAATGGAATGTATGATATGAGTATGAGCGAAGAGATCCTGGATCTGACCGTCAAGGAAACCTATGATGAGAGCCAGATTCAGGTGCTGGAAGGACTGGAAGCGGTCCGCAAGCGCCCGGGCATGTATATTGGCTCGACTTCTGCGCGCGGCCTGCATCATCTGGTGTACGAAATCGTGGATAACTCCATCGATGAGGCACTGGCGGGCTACTGCACCCATATTGAGGTCACCTTGGAGCCGGACAGCGTCGTCACCGTGCGCGATAACGGCCGAGGCATTCCGGTCGGCATTCACCCACAGATGGGAATTCCGACGCTGGAAGTAGTACTCACCGTCCTGCACGCGGGCGGTAAGTTCGGCGGCGACGGCTACAAGGTATCCGGCGGTCTGCACGGCGTTGGCTCTTCCGTCGTCAATGCCCTGTCCGAGTGGCTGGAAGCAACGGTATACGACGGAGAAAATAAATATACGATGAAATTTGCCCGCGGCAAGACCGTCTCTACCCTGCGTTCGGTTCCGTGTAAGCATGAGACCGGCACGACAATTCGGTTTAAGGCGGACGGGCAGATCTTTGAGACCTTGCAGTACGACTATGAGATCCTTGCCAATCGCTTGCAGGAGCAGGCGTTCCTCAACGGCGGCGTAAAAATTACGCTGTGCGATGAGCGCGATCCGGACGATGAGCCGCGCGAAGATGTCATGCACTACGAGGGCGGCATCAAACAGTTTGTCGCGTACTTAAACCGCAATAAAACTGCGCTGCATCCGGAGGTTATCTACGTGGAGGGCAGCCGCGACAATTCCATGGCAGAGGTTGCGCTCCAGTATACCGATGGCTACAGTGAAAATCTGCTGTCCTTTGCCAACAACATCAATACCACGGAGGGCGGTACTCATGAGACCGGTTTTAAATCTGCGCTGACCAAGGTCATTAACGACTATGCGCGGAAATTCGGCTTCCTCAAAGACAGCGACAAGAATTTCTCCGGTGAGGATGTCCGCGAGGGCTTGACCGCTGTCATCTCTGTCAAGCTGCCGGAAGCGCAGTTTGAGGGTCAGACCAAGACCAAGCTCGGCAATTCCGATATGCGCAATCTGGTGGACTCCATGCTCAGCGAAAAGCTGACCATCTTCTTTGAGGAAAACCCGTCTGTCGGCAAGGCGATTATTGATAAGGCACAGACCGCCTCACGCGCGAGAGAAGCTGCGCGCAAGGCGCGCGAAATGACCCGGCGCAAGAGTGCGCTGGAATCCGGTTCTCTGCCGGGCAAGCTGGCAGACTGCCAGGAGCGTGATCCGGAGCTGACCGAGATTTATATCGTCGAGGGCGATTCCGCAGGCGGCTCCGCCAAGGAAGGCCGCGACCGTCGGTATCAGGCGATTCTGCCGCTGTGGGGCAAGATGCTCAACGTAGAAAAGGCGCGTCTGGACAAGGTGTACGGCAATGATAAGCTGACCCCGATGATTACCGCGTTTGGTGCGGGCTTTGGTGAGGATTTTGACCCGGCAAAGCTGCGCTACGGCAAGATTATTCTGATGGCGGATGCCGACGTCGATGGCAGCCATATCCGCACGCTGCTGCTGACCTTCTTCTTCCGCTATATGCGTCCGCTCATCGAGCAGGGACATGTATATATCGCGCAGCCGCCGCTGTTCAAAAACACCAAGGGCAAGACCGTGCGCTACACCTACACCGAACAGGAACAGGTCAGCGTGCTGGCTGAAATGGGCGACGGCGTGGATATCCAGCGCTATAAAGGCCTTGGTGAGATGGATCCGGAACAGCTGTGGGAGACAACCATGAATCCGGAAAACAGAACGCTGCTGCAGGTGACGCTGGAAGATGCTTCGATGGCGGACGAGATCTTTACCCTGCTCATGGGAGAAAAGGTAGAGCCGCGCCGCGAATTCATCCAGAAAAACGCCAAGTACGTCAGCAATCTGGATATTTAAGCCGGAGGTACGAATGGACGAATTAAAACAAGCACGGATCAAGGCTGCGGCACAGCAGCTGATGGACGGACATGATGCGCTGGTGGATTTGCTGCCGGCCAAGAAGACGAAAAAGACCTCCGAAGAAGCTGCCATCCTGGAGGATGCGCTGGATTCGCTGGAAGAGGCCATTTCTTGTCTCTCTGAATTATTGGATGAGGAGGCATAAGCAAGTTGGCAAAGGATACTGAAAAGAATAAAATCCATTTTGAAAACCAGAAGATCATTCCGGTCGATCTGGAACGAGAGATGAAAAAATCGTACATCGACTACGCGATGTCGGTTATCGTAGGCCGCGCGCTGCCGGATGCACGCGACGGTCTCAAGCCGGTACATCGTCGTATTCTGTACGCAATGTATGAGGATCACCTGACCGCAGACCGCGCATACCGCAAGGCGGCAACGACCGTTGGTAATGTGCTCGGCCGCTATCATCCGCACGGTGATGCCTCGGTATATGATGCCATGGTTCGTATGGCACAGTGGTTCTCGCTGCGCTATCCGATGATTGACGGTCACGGAAACTTCGGTTCTATCGACGGTGACCCTCCGGCAGCTTACCGTTACACGGAAGCGCGCATGAGCAAGCTGGCGGCGCATATGATGACGGATATTGACAAGGATACCGTCGATTTCATGCCAAACTTCGATGACAACCGCAAGGAACCTGCTGTTTTGCCGTCGCGTTTCCCGAGTATGCTCGTCAATGGCTCGACAGGTATTGCTGTCGGCATGGCGACCAATATGCCGCCGCATAATCTGACAGAAGTCATTAACGGCATCTGCCATGTCATTGACAATCCGGAAGCCGGACTGGAAGAAATCTGCCAGTATATCAAGGGACCGGATTTCCCGACTGGCGGCGTGATTATGGGTCGCAGCGGCATTCGCGCTGCGTATGCGACCGGCCGCGGCAAGCTCAAGGTTCGTGCACGCACGCATTTTGAAGAGATGCCGAACAACCGTACTCGTATTGTCGCAACTGAGATTCCGTATGGCGTCAACAAGGCACGTCTGGTCGAGAGCATTGCCGATCTGGTCAAGGATAAGCGCGTAGAGGGCATTTCCGACTTGCGCGATGAATCCGACCGCGAGGGCATCCGCGTGGTCATTGAGCTCAAGCGCGATGCCAATCCGCAGGTTGTGCTCAATCAGCTGTTCCACTATACACAGCTACAGGACACATTTTCGGTTAACAATCTGGCACTGGTCAACAATCAGCCGCGCACGCTCAATCTGCGGGAACTAATTGACCAGTACATTGAGTTTCAGAGAGAAATCATTGAACGCCGCAGCCGCTATGAGCTGAATCGCGCAGAAAAGCGTGCACATATTTTGGAGGGCTTGAAGGTTGCAACCGAGAATATTGACCGCATTATTGCTATCATTCGAGCATCCGCCAATGAGACAGAGGCTAAGCAAAAGCTGATTGAAGAGACCTTCATCGTCAATCAAATCGCGCTGCTCGGCATCGTGGACGGCAAGGAAGAGTATCCGTTCCATCTGGATGAGGAACAGGCACAGGCCATCGTCAGTATGCGTTTGGGTCGTCTGTCCGGTCTGGAGCGTCAGAAGCTGACGGATGAATACGAGGAGATCGAAGGTCGTATTCATGAGTTGATGGAAGTTCTGAACAGCCACGAAAAGCAGCTGGAAGTCGTTCGCACAGAACTGATTGCCATTCGAGATAAATTCGGCGATGAGCGCCGCACCGGCATTGAAATTGTCGATGATGATATTGATATTGAGGATTTGATCCCGCAGGAGGACTGCACATATACGCTGACGCACAGAGGCTATATCAAGCGTCTGCCGACTTCATCGTATCGCGCCCAGCGCCGCGGCGGCCGCGGTGTCAATGCGATGGCAACGCGCGAGGAAGACTATGCAGAGGTGCTGTTTGCTGCGTCCTCGCATGATAATATTTTGTTCTTCAGCAGCTTTGGCAAGGTATATCTGCTCAAGGGATATCAGATTCCGGAGACCAGCCGCACGGCAAAGGGAACCAATCTCGTGAACCTCTTGACGCTGGAACAGGGCGAGACGGTTTCTGCCATGTTCAGTGTGCCGGAAGAGCAGTACGATGAAAATCATTACCTGTTCTTTACGACAGAGCGCGGCATTGTCAAGCGCGTTTGTCTGGCAGATATGACACATATTCGCAAGACCGGTCTGCGTGCGCTGTCGCTCAATGAGGGAGATCGCCTGATTGATGTCCGTCTGACCGATGACACGCAGGATATGCTGCTCATTACGGCAAAGGGCAGAGGCATTCGTTTCCATGAGAGCGAGGTACGCGCAATGGGCCGCTCGGCTGTCGGTGTCAAGGGCATTGAGCTGGAAGAGGATGACCGCGTGATTGGCGGCGTGCGTGCGCGTCCGGAGGGCGAAGTGCTGACCATTACCGAAAATGGCTTCGGCAAGCGCACACCGGTAGAGGACTATTCCATCCATCACCGCGGCGGCAAGGGTATTTTGGCTCATGCACTGAGTGAAGCAACCGGCAATATTGCGGGCTGTGCCGTTGTCGATGATGACAATGATGTGCTGATTATCACAGATGACGGCGTCATGATTCGTACCGATGTCGGAGATATTCGTCTGTGCGGCAGAAATTCCAAGGGTGTCATTGTCATGCGCACCGGTGAAAATGTCCATGTCAATGCGATTACTCGTGTAGACAAGGAGCCGGAGGAAGAAGAGACCGAAACACAGGAAACGCCGGAGGAGACCGCTGAGGAAACCAATGGCGAACAATAAACACGTAACAATTTATACCGATGGCGCCTGCTCCGGCAATCCGGGGCCAGGTGGCTTCGGTATTATCCTGCAATACGGAGAACATCGCAAAGAAATCAGCAAGGGTTTCCCCAATACGACCAATAATCGCATGGAGCTTCTCGGTGTTATTACAGCACTGGAAGCACTCAAAACGCCGTGTACGGTAGATTTGTATTCCGACAGCAAATATGTGATTGATGCCATCCAAAAGGGCTGGGCAGTCAAATGGCGGTCGAAAAATTGGATGCGCACACCCAAAGAGCCGGCGAAAAATCCGGATTTGTGGGAACGACTGCTGAATCTGCTGGATATACACGATGTGACCTTTCATTGGGTAAAGGGACACGCGCAAAACGAGAATAATAACCGCTGTGATGAGCTGGCTGTGGCAGAGTGGAAGAAGATAAAAGATAACTTATAATATAATTTAAATAAAATTATACAGATAATTATCAAAAAGGAGCGAGTGTTATTTCGTTACCGTATCGTCAAGACTTGATACCACGGGCAAAACAGCTTCGAAGAGATGCAACAAAACAAGAAAAACGTCTTTGGTATGATTATTTGAGTACGTATCCGGTTAGATTTCAGCGACAGAAAACAATTCAAGGATTTATTGTCGACTTTTATTGCCATGCAGCGAGGCTTGTTATTGAGCTGGATGGTGCACAACACAATGAGGCACAGGGAATGGCATATGACAGGGAGAGAACTGCCGTTTTAGAATCGTACCATCTGTTTGTGATACGGTTCTCGAATCAACAGATTGATAAGAATTTTTCGGAAGTTTGTACACAAATCGATCAGATCGTCAAGCAACGGACAAAAAGCCTTCCTCTTTGAGGAAGGTGGCGCGGCGTGAGCCGTGACGGAAGGAGCAGCCGACGAAAAAGTCTGTATCAGACTACCATGATTCGTTAGAACTGGCTGGTTGCTCCCTCAGTCTTGCCGCAAGGCGGCAATCCAGCTCCCTCAAAGAGGGAGCCTAAAAGTTTTCCCCAACAAATGACATAAAGATTCAGTCAAACAAGGAGTTTCAACATGGCATTGTTTGTTTCCGAGAAAAATGAAATCATTGCGGCGGTCAATGCCGATGTGCCGCGAGAGCAGATTCCCTATATCGATGAGCCGGACGGCCGCGCGTATTACGAAGAGTTGCTTGCCATGCGTGATGCATATGGTATGGCGGCGTTTAATCTGCTGGAAGATGAGCCGGATCCGGAATCCGATCGTGGTTGGGAGCATGAAGCATTAAATATGATACATATGGGATAATTATCTCTGTATTATACAAACTGTAATCTAAAAGGAGCTGCCTATGCGCCGGACAGATAAATTGTGGGGCGGGTTTTCGCTGATACAAGATGATTGCTTTTTTAAATTGGGACAGGACACCATGCTTCTGTCTGATTTTGCCTGTCCGCCTGCGCGGGGGAAGGTCATGGATTTAGGCTGCGGCAACGGCGCACTGAGTGTGCTGCTGTGTGCACGACATCCTCATATCACGGTCACAGGCTTGGAAATTCAGCCGGAAGTTGCCGCCTTGGCACAGGAAAATATTCGGCACAATCAGCTGGAACAGCGCATGCAGGTGCGGTGCGGCGATATGAAACAGTGCAAAACAATGTTTCATACCGGCAGTTTTGATTATGTGGTATGTAATCCGCCATATTTTGCGCAAAACAGCGGGTTTTCTGCCAAAAATATCAATAAAAGCACAGCGCGGCAGGACAGCAGCGGCACGGCGGCAGATGCGGTACAGGCGGCAGCCTATCTCGTTAAATTTGGCGGCCGCGTTGCGTTTGTCTATCGGCCGGAGCGGGTTTGTGAATTGATTTCACAGATGAAATCGCGGCAATTAGAACCAAAGCGCATGCGGTTTGTGCATCAGCAGGCAAACGCTGTGCCGTCAGCGGTGCTGATTGAAGCACGGCGCGGCAGTGCACCGGGCGTACAGGTTTTGCCGCCGTTGCTTGTCTGCGGAGAAAACGGCGGACACACGAAGGAATACCGAACGATCTATCACAGGGAGGAATTTTAATGGCAGGAACGCTTTATTTGGTGGCGACACCGATTGGAAACCTGGAGGATCTCACGTATCGTGCAGTTCGGATTCTCGGTGAGGTAGATTTTGTTGCGGCAGAGGATACCCGCGTCAGCGGCAAGCTGCTGCATTATTTGGAAATCAGCAAGCCGCTGGTCAGCTATCATGAGCACAATAAAAAACAGCGCGGACCGGAGCTGGTTGCGCGCATGTTGGCAGGAGAAACCTGTGCTCTGGTCACAGATGCCGGTATGCCGGCGATCAGTGATCCGGGCGAAGACTTGGCAAATTTGTGCCATGAGGCAGGAATTTCTGTGATTCCGGTACCGGGTGCCTGTGCCGCTGTCAGTGCCTTGGCACAGAGCGGCCTGCCGTCCGGAAAATGGTGCTTTGAGGGCTTTTTGCCGACAAACAGCAAGCAGAGAAAAGAGCGGCTTGCTGTGCTCAAGCAGGAAACACGGACTTGTATTGTCTATGAGGCGCCGCATCGGCTGCGTGCAACAATGCAGGAGCTGGCACAGCAGCTGGGAGAACGCCGCGTGAGCATTTCACGTGAAATCACCAAGCTGCATGAGGAATGCCTGCGTATGACACTGCCGGAAGCGGCGGAATATTATCAGGAGACCGAACCGCGCGGCGAGTTTGTGCTTGTCATTGAAGGCGCAGCAGATCATCCGGAACAGCGGGCGGCAGATCAGATGGAACAGGCCATTGCATTGACCGAAGAATTGACAGCTGCCGGTCTTACCCTGCGCGATGCCGTCAAGCAGGCGGCAAAACAGACCGGTGCACGCAAAAACCAGCTGTATCAGACCATGCTGGCACGGCAGGAGGAATGAGTTCGTACCGGCTTCTTGGCTCTCACCAAAAGCCTTCCTCTTTGAGGAAGGTGGCGCGGTGTAAGCCGTGACGGAAGGAGCAGCCCGCAAACAAGTCTGTATCAGAGTAAATCTGATGCGTGACAAACTCCCTCAGTCTTGCCGCGAGGCGGCAATCCAGCTCCCTCAACGAGGGAGCCTAAAGCCCTCTCTGTCGCTCCGCGACATCTCTCCCAGAGGGAGAGACAAGTTTGGCTTGTACGTAAAGCAACAGTAAAAAATCACCAGTGTAAAAACTGGTGATTTTTATTTGTATAATCATATAATAAATACACTTTAAGTATTAAGATTAAAACAAAAAAGAGAAAAGCCGGATGTTGGGGGCATCCGGCTTTTCCTGTACAAAACTTAAAGGGGGTAAAAAAGAGAGATAAAAGAAAAATCTTTTATATAGTCACTCTTGACTACATGCTTAGTATACTGTAATTATGTGTATATTGTGTGAATAAAATGAGAAAAAAACGCTAGGACAAAAAATTTCAGCGCGTAGGAGAAACTCCCGTCTTCGCCGCCTGCTCACGCCGCCGTTTGTTCTCTTCGTGTGCGGCGTCTGCCTTCGGCGTAACGGCATAGGTTGCGGTTGCCGTACACACGAGTTTTTCCGGCGTGTCTTCCATCCAGCCGCGTGCGCTGGCGTGAAAGAGTTTGTGCCCACGGAACGTGATTTCCGATTCAACGACAAGGTTGCCGCCGATGCGGCCGGGGCGAATATAATTGACCGTCATCGTAGAGGTTGGGCACAGATGAAAATCTGCGTTGTAATATACGAGCAGACCCATGCTCATATCCATCATTGCACTGGTTACACCACCGTGCAGCCAGCCCATCGGATTGCGCATTTCCGGCTTGAGACGGTATCGCACCGTACATTTCATGCCGTCTTCGCTGCAGGAGATAAATTCCGGCGGAATGCGGTTGTTTACAGAGCCTTGTTCTGCGTTTGTTCGGCGATTGATGGCGACACGAAGTCGCTGCTCATGATACTGAGAATGATCCATGAAACCTCAGTCCTTTTTTCTTTTTTTTTCAGTGTATCATGTTACGGGAACTTCTGTCAAACGCATTGGAATTTTTCTTTGCGATTGATATTGTATTCTAAATCCGGAAATAGTAAAATAAAACTGTTAATCTGCAAAGCAGAGAAAAAATTATGGGAAAATTTCCGATTATTTTACTGGGGTATTGAAATAAACACTAATTTCGTGTATATTAGTATCGCAGACAGGTATTGCCTGCGTAAGAATAAAAAACCTATATCTTTAGGAGGATATGAAATATGGAACGTGTTGTTTATTCGGATAACGCGGCTACCACACCAATTTCCAAGAACGTATATAACGCGATGCTGCCGTATCTGACCACAGGCTATGGCAACCCGTCCAGCCTGTACAAGCTGGGTCGTGATGAGAAAAAGGCGATGGATGAAGCACGCGGCCATCTGGCAAAGTTCTTCAACTGTGACCCGAACGAAATTTACTTTACTTCCGGCGGATCTGAGGCAGATAACCTGGCAATTAAGGGTCTGTTCTTCTCTGGCAAGCTGCCGAAGAATAAGCGTCATATTATCACCAGCACTATTGAGCATCATGCTGTTCTGTACACCTGTGAGTTCATGCAGAAGATCGGCTATGATGTGACCTTCGTCGGCGTAGATGAGCAGGGTCATATCAAGCTGGATGAGCTGGAAAATGCCATCACAGAGGACACTGCTCTGGTATCCATCATGGCAGCCAACAACGAGATCGGTACTATCCAGGATCTCAAGGCAATTTCCGATATTTGCCACAAGCATGGTGTTCTGTTCCATACCGATGCCGTACAGGCTGTTGGTCATATGCGCATTGACGTCAAGGCGATGGGTATTGATATGCTGTCTCTGTCCGGTCATAAGCTGCATGCACCGAAGGGAACCGGCGCGCTGTACTGCCGCAAGGGCATCAAGCTGGAGCCGCTGATTCACGGCGGCGGACAGGAGCGCGGCCTGCGTAGCGGTACCGAAAATGTTGCCGGTATCGTTGGTCTGGGCGAAGCGATTCGCTATGCAGATGAAAATCTGGAAAAGAACATGGCCTATGTCAAGGGTCTGCGTGACCGTCTGATTGAAGGCGTGCTCAAGATTCCGTACTCTCATCTGACCGGCGATCCGGTCAATCGTCTGCCGGGCACCGCAAGCTTTGTCATTGAGTGCATCGAGGGCGAGTCTCTGGTACTGCGTCTGGATCTGGCAGGCATTGCTTGCTCGACCGGTTCCGCTTGCTCGACCGGCTCTCTCGATCCGTCTCATGTTCTGATGGCAATCGGTCTGCCGCACGAGATCGCACACGGTTCTCTGCGCGTTACGCTGAGCGAGCAGAACACCGAGGAAGACGTCGATTACTTGATTGAGAAGATCACCTATGTTGTCAAGACCCTGCGTGACATGTCTCCGGTATGGGACGAGATGATTAGCGGTCAGCCGATGCTGAAGATGTTTGACAACAAGTAAGAATCATATTTTAGGAATTGTATTGCAATAAAAGGAGTTTATCACTATGGATTACAGCGAAAAGGTAATGGATCATTTTGCCAATCCGCGCAATGTCGGCGTGATTGAGGATGCCAATGCTGTCGGCGAAGTAGGCAATGCCAAGTGCGGCGACATCATGAAGATGTATATGAAGATCAACGATGAGGGCGTCATCGAGGACATCAAGTTCAAGACCTTCGGCTGCGGCGCAGCCGTTGCAACCAGCTCGATGGCAACTGAGATGGTCAAGGGCAAGACCATTGAAGAGGCACTCAAGCTGACAAACAAGGCAGTGGCAGAGGCTCTGGACGGTCTGCCGCCGGTAAAGATGCACTGCTCTGTTCTGGCTGAAGAGGCCATTCAGGCAGCTCTGACCGACTACTATACCCGCAAGGGTCTGAATCCGGACGACTATATCCCGAAGAAGAAGTAAGAAAATAATCTAACATTTCATCGAAATAAGCCGCATACGTTTGTATGCGGCCTTTTCGGCATGTATAAGGAGAAATTTTCCTATGGAGCGTATCACACAGCTAATTGCTGATTTAACAGAATATGACAGCATTGCGGAGGGACTAAAAGCGGGCAAATCACCGATTGAGGTGACAGGACTCGCACCGATTCACAAGGCAAATTTGACGGCGGCTCTGGCAGGTCAGCTGCACAAACAGGCGGTTGTCATCTGTGCGGATGATTTGGCGTGCAGCCGTATGGCGCATGACCTGGAAGCTTTTTCGGAACGTCCGGTAGAGATTCTTCCGGCGCGTGAATTTGTGTTTCATAATATTGAATCATCATCCCGCGAGTATGAGCACAAGCGCATTTCTGCTCTGCGCGATTTGCAGCTCGGAAAAAAGACCATCGTCACAACGATTCCTGCGCTGCTCATGGCGACCATGCCGCCGGAAAAAATGCAGGAAGCTATGTTTTCCATTGATTTCAACGAAGAATATGACATTGACGAGTTGATGCAAAAACTGCTTTTGGCGGGGTATCGGAGATGTATGCAGGTAGAAGGTGAGGGTCAATTTTCTGTCCGCGGCGGTATTCTGGATATTTTTGTGCCGGGAGAAGATTATCCGGTGCGCATTGAGTTTTTTGATACCGAAGTGGACACCATGTCGTATTTCGATATTGGCTCTCAGCGGCGCACGCGCTCACTGGAAAAGCTGCTGTGCGTGCCCAATATGGAGGTTTTGCCGACGCTTGCGCCGGATGGCATCAAAGGCTTGGTCAATAAGCTGACCGGTATTATGCTCTCGCGCACCAATAAGCATCCGGATTTGGATCGCAATTTGCGCCGTGATATAGAACGGCTCAACAATGATGGCATTTTTCCGGCAGCAGATAAGTATCTGCCGCTGATTTATCCTAAATTGACGTCTGCGGTCGAGTACATTCCGGAAGATGCGCTGGTCTGTTTTGATGATTTCCGCGCCGTGCGCGAGGCAGCCCGCGTGTTTACGCTGCGTATGAAAGAGGATGTCGAGGCGCTGCTGGAGCGCGGACAGATCTTTGGAAAAAACGCGATATATCAGCATAGTCTGGAAGAGGCGATGCAGCGTCTGGAAGCAAACAGTGTGCTGTACTTGGAAACGTTCTTAAGCTCTATGCCGGAATGTCCGCCGAAACAGGTCACAGAAATCACGGCAAAACAGCTGTCACCGTATTCCGGAAACACAGAAGCCGCAGCTTCGGATATTCGCGCTTATCAGGATATGAACTACCGTGTAATTGTGCTGTGTTCCGGCGATATGCGCCGCACGACGATGAAGGACATTTTACAGGAGCACGGCATTGATGCACGGGTGACGGATCGGCTGCCGCGTCCGGGCGGTGTCAGTATTTTAGAGGGCAGCTTGTCTGCCGGTATGGAATATCCTTCGCTCAAGACTGCGGTTTTGACCGAAGGACAGATGCTTGCTGCCCGAAAAAAGAAGAAAGAACGGCGAAAAAAATCCAATCGAGATCATGTGCGCAGTTATACGGATCTGACACCGGGTGATTTGGTTGTTCATGAGCACCATGGCATCGGCCGATTTGTCGGCATGGAGCGAATGCGGGTAGAAGGTACGTATCAGGATTTTGTAAAAATTGCGTTTGCCGGTACGGATTTCCTGTATGTTCCGGCGACAAGTCTGAATTTGATCTCCAAATATATCGGTGCCGGTTCGGATGCCGCGGAGAGCGGACGTGTGCGGCTCAACAAACTGGGCGGTACAGAATGGCAAAAGACACGAAGCAAGGCAAAGGCAGCAGTCAAAGAGCTGGCGGTCAATTTGATTGCGCTGTATGCAGAGCGCGAGCGCAAGCGCGGCTATGCCTTCCAGAAGGATGACAGCTGGCAGCATGAGTTCGAAGCGGCATTTGAACACGAGGAAACCGAAGATCAGCTTCGCTGTGTGCAGGAAATCAAACAGGATATGGAATCCGAGCGTCCGATGGATCGTCTGCTGTGCGGTGATGTCGGCTTTGGTAAAACCGAAGTGGCATTGCGCGCCGTCATGAAGTGTGTGATGGGCGGAAAACAGGCAGCGATTCTCGTACCGACGACGGTATTGGCGCGACAGCATTATTTGACCTGTATTGCGCGTTTTTCCGGCTGGCCGATTAAGATTGAGATGCTCAGCCGCTTCAAAACAGCCAAAGAACAGAAAATTATTCTGGAAAAGGTCAAGACCGGACAGGTCGATCTGCTTATCGGCACGCATAAGCTGTTCAACAAGAGCATGAAATTCAAAGATTTGGGCTTGCTGATTATTGACGAGGAACAGCGATTCGGCGTATCGCATAAGGAAAAGCTCAAAGAAATGGCGCGGCAGGTGGATGTGCTCACGCTGTCTGCAACGCCGATTCCGCGCACGCTGAATATGGCGTTGTCCGGCATTCGTGATATGTCCGTGCTCGAAGAGCCGCCGCAGGATCGACATCCGGTACAGACCTATGTGATGGAATATGATGCCGGTGTCATTGCCGAGGCAATGCGGCGGGAGTTTTACCGCGGCGGACAGACCTATTATCTGCACAATGAGGTCAGCACGATTGATACCTGCGCGGCAAAACTGAAAAAGATGCTGCCGGATGCGGAGATTGCTGTGGCACACGGCAAGATGAGTCAGCGAGAGCTGTCGCGGATTATGACGCGCATGAGTGATGGCGATATTGATGTACTTGTGTGCACGACGATTATTGAAACTGGTATTGACATTGCCAATGCCAATACCCTGATTATCGAGGATGCTGATCACATGGGGCTGTCTCAGCTGCATCAGCTGCGCGGCCGTGTCGGACGCTCGGCGCGACATGCGTTTGCGTATTTTACGTTCCAGCGCGGCAAGACATTATCAGATATTTCGCAGAAGCGGCTGAATGCCGTGCGGGAATTTGCGGAATTTGGTTCCGGCTTCAAGATTGCGATGCGAGATTTGGAGATTCGCGGCGCAGGCAATGTGCTCGGCGCCGAGCAGTCGGGTCATTTGATGAATGTCGGCTATGATTTGTATTTGAAGCTGCTCGAAGAAGCAGTATTGGAAGAAAAGGGCGAAAAGCCGCGTTCCAGCACCGATTGCACGGTAGAATTGCTGGTCAATGCCAATTTGCCGGAGAAATATGTCGAGGATTCCGGTCAGCGCGTGGATTTGTATCGCCGCATTGCTGCGATTCATACAGAAGAAGAGCGCGCCGACTTGCTGGATGAGATGATTGACCGCTTTGGTGAACCGCCGGCTTCCGCCGTTGCGCTGTGTGATATTGCCCTGCTGCGCGCGCGTGCTGCGGTACAGGACATCATGGACATTCGCCAGAAGGACGGCAGAATCTATCTGACTTGGGCAAAGGATAGCACCGATCTGCGTCGGATGGCGGCACTGTGCGGGATGCAGAAATATAAGGGACGCTTGCTGCTCAATGCAGGCGAGGAACCGTATCTGTCTCTGCGTCTGAATCCGAAGGAGCGCCCGCTTGCCATGGCGCAGGAGCTGGTTTCGCTGTATGCCCAGCTCGGAGAGAAACAAACAGATGACGAGTAATATAAAATAAACAATATTATACTATTGGTATATAAGCCGTGCCGGTTTCGGAATCAACGAAGCTGACACGGTTTGTTTTTTGCGTGCTGCTCCTTCCGTCACGGCTTGCGCCGCGCCACCTTCCTCAGAGAGGAAGGCTTTCGGGAGAGCCGAGAAGCCGGTACGAGCAGCTCTGTCAGGAATTAGCACTCTCGTGTATTGAGTGCTAAAATTAACAAACTTGTAACAAATATTCCCTTGCATTTCCTTTTAGGCGGAACTATAATGCAGGTGTTAGGAAATCCAAGGACAATGTGTCACATATGATACACAGTCCAGCCAAGGGAGGTAACCTTTATGAATGCACAGAAATTTACGCAAAAATCTCTGGAAGCAATCCAAGACGCGAACGCGCTGTACAATGAATACGGCAATGCGGAGATGGGACAGGAACATCTGCTGCTGGCTTTGCTGCATCAGGACGGCGGCTTGATTGCCCAGCTTATGACAAAAATGGGCATTGACCCGAATAATCTGGAAAGACAGACCCGACAGGCAGTGGAAAAGCTGCCGCGTGTATCCGGCGGACGCGATGCCAGCCGCATGTATGTAACTGCGGATCTGCAAAAGACCTTGAATGAGGCGGAACACGCCGCAGAGCAGATGAAGGACGAGTTTGTTTCCGTTGAGCATCTGTTCCTTGCCCTGATCGACACCGCCGCAGGTTCGGTTCGTGATCTGTTTCGCACATTCGGCATTCAGAAAAACAACTTTTTGCAGGCACTGTCCTCTGTGCGCGGCAATCAGCGCGTGACAACGGATTCTCCGGAAGACACCTATGATGCGCTGAAGAAATACGGCACGGATCTGGTCGAGCAGGCACGTCAGAAAAAGATGGATCCGGTTATCGGTCGAGATGACGAGATTCGTAATGTCATCCGTATTCTGTCTCGAAAGACCAAGAACAATCCGGTTCTGATCGGTGAACCGGGCGTCGGCAAGACTGCCATTGCAGAAGGTCTGGCACAGCGTATTGTGCGCGGTGATGTACCGGGTACGCTGAAAGACAAGACCATTTTCTCTCTGGATATGGGCTCGTTGGTTGCCGGTGCTAAGTATCGCGGCGAATTTGAGGAACGTCTGAAGGCGGTTCTGAACGAAGTCAAAAAGAGTGAAGGCCATATCATTCTGTTCATTGATGAGTTGCATACCATTGTTGGTGCAGGCAAGACAGACGGTGCCATGGACGCCGGCAACCTGTTAAAGCCAATGCTGGCGCGCGGTGAACTGCATTGTATCGGTGCAACGACACTGAACGAGTATCGCCAGTATATCGAAAAGGATCCGGCTCTGGAGCGTCGTTTCCAGACCGTTATGGTCGGTGAGCCGACAGTAGAAGATACCATTGCCATTCTGCGTGGCCTGAAGGAACGCTATGAAGTATATCACGGCGTAAAAATTCAGGATTCTGCCCTGATTGCAGCGGCTACACTGTCCAATCGGTATATTACCGATAGATTCCTGCCGGATAAGGCTATTGATCTGGTCGATGAAGCGTGTGCGATGATTCGTACAGAAATCGACTCCATGCCGACAGAATTGGATGTCATTCAGCGCAAAATCATTCAGCACGAAATCGAAGAAGCTGCCCTCAAGAAGGAAGATGACAAGCTGTCCAAGGAGCATCTGGCAGAAATCCAGAAGGAACTGGCAGAGATGCGCGAGCAGTTCAATTCGATGAAGGCGCGCTGGGACAACGAAAAGAATGCCATCGGCAAGGTACAGAAGCTGCGCGCGGATATTGAGCAGTTAAATGCGGATATTGAGCGAGCACAGGAAAATTATGACCTCAACAAGGCTGCGGAACTCAAATACGGTCGTCTGCCGGAACTGAAAAAGCAGCTGGAAGAGGAAGAAGCGAAGGCTGAGCAGGCAGAGGGCAAGCACACTCTGCTGCGTGATAAGGTCACCGATGAAGAAATTGCCCGCATTATCGAGCGTTGGACGGGTATTCCGGTCGCTCGCCTGATGGAAGGCGAGCGCGAGAAACTACTGCATCTGGAAGATACGCTGCATGAACGCGTTATCGGTCAGGATGAAGCTGTCAAGCGCGTATCCGAAGCCATTCTGCGTTCCCGCGCAGGCATTCAGGACCCGAATCGCCCGATTGGTTCGTTCCTGTTCCTCGGCCCGACTGGTGTCGGCAAGACCGAGCTGGCAAAGACGCTGGCCGCTACTCTGTTTGATGATGAAAAGAATCTGGTTCGTATTGATATGTCGGAATACATGGAGAAATACTCCGTCTCTCGTCTGATCGGTGCACCTCCGGGATATGTCGGCTATGAAGAGGGCGGTCAGCTGACCGAAGCGGTTCGCAGAAAGCCGTACTCCGTCGTCCTGTTCGATGAGGTAGAGAAGGCACATCCGGATGTATTCAATGTTCTGTTGCAGGTATTGGATGACGGTCGAATTACCGACTCACAGGGTCGTACCGTAGACTTCAAGAACACGATTATCATTCTGACATCCAACCTTGGTTCTTCTGTTCTGCTCGATGGCATCGGCGCAGACGGTGAAATTCGTGAGGATGCCAAGCAGCAGGTACATGAGCTGTTGCGCCGCTCGTTCCGTCCGGAATTCCTCAACCGTCTGGATGAGATTGTCTTCTACAAGCCGCTGACCAAGGAGAACATCACGGGCATCATTGATCTGCTGATTCGGGCACTGAGCAAGCGTCTGGAAGACAAGCAGCTGTCCGTGGAACTGACCGATGCGGCAAAGCAGTATGTCATTGACAACGGATACGATCCGGTTTACGGTGCTCGTCCGCTCAAGCGCTTCCTGCAGCGCAATGTCGAGACGCTGCTCGGCAGAACTATTATTGCCGGTGATTTGTCCGAAGGCACAAAGCTGGTTGTCGATTATCAGAATGGCGAATTGACGGTTACACCGGTGTCTGTTGTCACTGAATAATAGGTGAAAAATGCACATTTGTGCAAAAAATAAATATCGTATATTGTTAAAAAGACAGTCTTGTGAAAACAGGGCTGTCTTTTTGCTGCTTTTTTGGTATTTATATAAAAATGTCTAATCAAAAATAGACAACAGAACGGTGCACGGTTTGTGAATATCGGACAAAATGCGGAAGAACACCTCGATATATTGCAGTATATGCGACAAAAATGACAAAAATAGCCGTTCACAGCTCGAAAAATAAAAAGAATAACTTGACAAAAAGAAAAATGCGTTCTAAGATATGACGAGTGCAGAAAGGTACGACAAAAAAGCACGGAAAAAGATAAGTATGATGTGAGCTGCGGAGCAGCGGGGGAATAAGCATATGAAGAAGGAAAGTCCGAGCGAGCCGTTCTGTATCTCCTTGGAGGAAACCGAGAATGACATTGGAGAATCAGAGAACGAAAGTCTGAAAAAATTTTGGGAGAAAATACAGCTCGAACAGGATGTCGATGCGATGGAATACATTGGACTGGCGTATGTCTATGGAAACAGCGGGCTTCCAACGAGCTTTGAAAAGGGAATTGGATTTCTGTATCTGGCTGCAAAGGGCGGCTGCACGACAGCACAGCATTATATGGCAGATTGCTATGCCTATGGCATCGGCGTGGAACAGGATGCAGATACCGCCTGCGACTATTATCGTCTGGCTATCCAAGATACTGACGTTGACATGCGGCAAACCGCACAAAGCCAGCTGGAACGATTGAAACAAGAATGAAAAAGCCGCCCAAGGCGGCTTTTTTGCTGTCTGAAAGCCCTCTCTGTCGCTGCGCGACATCTCTACCGAAGGGAGAGACAAATTTGAATGATGCGTGAGGGGAAAATCCAGTACATAGTATTTAAAACAAACAAAGCGTACTAATTCATATGAAGCAACTTGATTTTTGTAACAAAATAGTTTATGATACTACCAAAGGTTGTGAAGGACAAGAGGTGTAGATATGAGCAAGGATTTTAGAACGTTGATTCAGGAAAGCGTAAAGCAGAAGCAGCTGCATCCGGAGGATATTCCGTCTCTTGACTTGTATATGGATCAGGTTATTGCTCTGATGAGTGAACATCTGGGAGAAGAGGGCGAAAAGGAGCCGCTGACCCGCACGATGATCCATAACTACAGCAAAGCGGGTGTGATTTCCCAAATTAAGGGAAAGAAATACTCGAGAGAACAAATTTTGCAGATGCTCGCCGTGTATTCTCTCAAGAATCTGCTGAGTATCTCGCAAATCAAACGCATTTTGAACGGCGTGGAGCAGAGCGGTGCGGGCGAACGGGGACTGGAAAATTGCTTTCAGACCCAATTAGAGCGGCGAACCAACATTAATGCACAGCTGATGGATTCTATCGACGCGATTATACACGACAATGATATGAAGCTCGGCACACCGGCAGCAGCGATGTCAGTTTTGCTGACGATTGCTGATTTGAACAATACGCTGACGTCTTTGGCTTCTGCGATTACACGGGAATGCTTTCCGGAGCTTTCTGATGAAAAAAAGAAACGATGAGAATGCAATCTTCTCTTTGCCGCACAGCAGGGAGAAGATTTTTTTTATGAATTTTTTGTAAAAAGAAACAGATTTGAGATTCTCTTCACATCGTGTTCACATAAATGACGTAATATAGAAATATATCTTGGATGTTTAGAGAGGAGCATGGCATATGTTCACGATTTTGATAGCAGATGATGAAGAACGTATCCGCCGCTTGGTATCGGACTTTCTGCGCCGCGATGGCTATACCGTTTTGCAGGCAGCAGACGGCGGACAGGCGATGGAGCTGATTGACCAAAAGCTCGGTTCCATTGATCTGATTATTCTGGATGTGATGATGCCGGTATATGACGGCTGGAGTGTGCTGCGCCATATCCGCAGCAAAAATACCGATGTGCCGGTCATGATGCTGACGGCACGCGCTGAAGAAAATGACGAGGTGTTTGGCTTTGATCTCGGTGCGGATGATTATATCACCAAGCCGTTTTCTCCTATTGTCCTGTCTGCGCGCGTGCGTGCGATTGAAAAGCGCTGCCACCAGCACAACGAAGGTATTTATCAGTCGGGGGCGCTGTCTATCAATGAAATCAGACGTGAAGTCTGCGTTGCCGGTGAAACTGTAGAGCTGACTCCGAAGGAATATGACCTGCTTATTTATTTTAAAAACAACCAAAATATTGCCGTTTCCCGCGAAAATATTCTCAATGCCGTGTGGGGCTATGACTATTTTGGCGACTTGCGCACCGTTGATACGCATGTCAAAAAACTGCGTGCTAAGCTGGGCGAATGCGGCAAAATGATTGAAACCGTGCGTGGCTTCGGCTATCGATTTGAGGGAGAGCAGCAGTGAGAGCACATGCGCTGCGCCAGCAAGGAGAAGAGGAGACAGGGCGGCGATACCACGGCATACACACACTAAAATTTCGGTTTTTCAGCTGTGTGGCATTGACGGCGGCGATTTATATTGTTGTCATTATCCTGCTCAATGTGCTGTTTTTTCAGCGATATTATTTGATTGAGAAAAAACACAATCTGGCAGACATTTATCAGCACATCAATTCCGGATATACCGGTGATGCGACGGTGCTGGAGGACGAGCTGAAGCAGCTGGAAAAGAACAACAATATCCGCATCAGTATCTTCAATCAGTACGATCAGACGATTTATGACACCATTTATCAGCATGACCGAAGCGGAACGCGTAATTTTATGATGGAAGATCCGCTCGGACAGGCGATCTATGTCTATAACAGCGAGGAGCTAGAGAAAAAAGGCTATACGTTCTCCTGCCTGCAGGATTCTGACGGACAGGTGGCGTATATTGCCCTGCTCGGCAAGCTGGAAAATAATGATACCGTCTTGCTGCGCATTCCGACCACGGCGCTGAGAGAAGAACGTTCGGTGAATTTGGCGTTTCTCATCGCGTCAGGCTTTGCGGCACTGCTTGCGTGTCTGGCTGCCGGATTCTTTATCGGCGGAAAATTTACTCGGCCGATTACTGAAATGACCCAGCTCGCACGCGCCATTACGCGATTAGATTTTTCCAAGAAATATACCGGTACGTATCATGATGAGCTGGGCGAATTGGGTGAAAGCCTCAATAAGATGTCAGAGGATTTGGAATCGTCCATTCATGAGCTGAAGCAGATGAATGAACAGCTGCAGCGGGAAATTGAGGAAAAACAGCGCATTGATGACATGCGAAAAGAGTTTATCATCAATATTTCTCATGACCTCAAGACACCGATTGCTTTGATTCAGGGCTATGCCGAGGGACTGCGTGTTGGCATCAGCGATTCGGAAGAGGCGAAGAATGAATACTGCGATATTATTATTGATGAAGCCAAGCGCATGAATCATCTGGTGCGGCAGCTGTTAGACTTGTCCAAGATCGAATTGGGCAATACCGTGCCGAACAAGACCGAGTTTGATGCCTACGAGCTGGCGGAAGCAGTGGTTGAAAAAACACAGGTGATGTGGCAGGAAAAACAGCTGCACGTTGACGTATCCGGCGTCGGCGCTGAGGTGCTGTATGCGGATTATGATATGCTGGAGCGCGCTGTGATGAACTACATGACCAATGCGATTGACCACACGCCGACCGGTGGACACATTCGCATGATGACTTCTCAAGATACCAGACATATCGTCTTGACTGTCGAAAATGAAGGCAGTCAGCTGGCACAGGAGGAAATGGATAAAATTTGGGACAAGTTCTATAAGCTGGACAAATCGCGCACGCGCGTCAGCGGCGGCGGTTCCGGCATCGGACTTTCCATTGTTCGGGCTATTATGCATGCGCACAACGGCGGCTGCGGCGTGCGCAACGTCGAACAGGGTGTCGCATTTTATCTGACCCTGCCGAAGCATCCGTAAAAAGCAAACCGAAAATCCGCGAAATCTTGCGTGGATTTTCGGTTTTTTTGCAAAAATCGGCACTTTGCCACTTGGTGGACCTATGCGGGTGTGTTATACTGGAAATAACAAGATTATGATTGCTGAAAGAAAAAGGAGTATTGTTGGAAATGGAATTCCGCGATTTGGGCATTGATGAAGAGCTGCTGCATGCGCTCAGCGATGCCGGTTATACCGTCCCGACCCCGATACAGGAGCAGGCGATTCCTGCGGCTGTTGCGGGCAAGGATGTCCTCGGACTGGCGCAGACTGGTACAGGCAAGACCTGTGCGTTTGCGATTCCGATTTTACAGAAATTGAAGAATGAAGAACGGCTGCCGGGCTTTCCGCCCATCCGTTCGCTGATCCTCACGCCGACCCGTGAGCTGGCGATTCAGATTTATGACAGCTTTGTTGCGTATGCAAAATATACTGATATTCGCTGTGCGCTGGTGTATGGCGGTGTCTCGCAGTACAATCAGACCGAAGCACTGAGCGCCGGCGTTGATGTTCTGGTGGCAACACCGGGCAGACTTAATGATTTGTGTGGTCAGGGCTATATTGATCTGGAAGATGTTGAGCTGTTTGTCCTCGATGAGGCAGACCGTATGCTGGACATGGGCTTTGTCGATGATGTCGAGCGCATCATTCGCCGCATGGGTGAGCACGACGAGATGCAGACGCTGCTGTTTTCTGCGACAATGCCGAAATCCGTGCAGTCGCTGGTCAAGCGTCTGCTCAAAGACGACTTTACGCGTGTTGAAGTCAATCCGGTTTCCACAACCGTGGAAAAGATCGACCAGTCGGTCTATTTTGTGGATCGTGAAAACAAGAAAAAGCTGCTGTTGTATACGTTGCGTGATCCGGAGCTGCATCGTGCACTGGTCTTTGTCCGCACCAAGTCGGGATGCGATAAGGTTGCGCATGATTTGAACCGTGCGCATGTCGGAGCGGGTGCCATTCACGGCGACAAGTCGCAGATTGACAGACAAAATGCACTCAATCGCTTCAAGGAAGGCAAAATTCGCGTGCTCGTTGCAACGGATATTGCGGCACGCGGTCTGGATATTAGCGATTTGTCGCATGTCATCAACTACGATGTGCCGACGGAACCGGAAAACTATGTCCACCGGATTGGCAGAACCGGCAGAGCCGGTCACGGCGGCATTGCCATTACCTTCTGTCAGGCGGATGAGGTGCCGTATCTGCGCCGCATTGAGAAAACCATTGACCGCGAGGTTCCGGTGCGCGAGGACAATCCGTATCCGATGCAGGAAAAGCCGCATGAGGGACGCGGCAACGGCCGCTCGCGTTCGCGCCGCGGCAATCGTGGCCGCCGCAGCCTGAATAACCAGAAAAAGCCACCGGAGACAGAAACGGAGCAAAATCAGACGGAAAAATCATCAGAGGGAAAAGAAAATACCTCTCGCCGTCCGCGCCGCAGACGCAGACGCCCGAGCGGAGAAAATCGCCCGAATCCGTCCAATAACAATGGATAAGAACACAAACCCCGTAGTTTCTATTTACGAAACTACGGGGTTTTGCATAAAAGATTCAATCCCCGCCGGAGTGGCGGGGATTGGAGAAGGAAAATAAATTGGTGGCATTTCGAGATTAGACCTGAACCCAAACAGCGCCCTTGTCTGCGGATTCTGCGCAGGCATTGATCCACTTGATGCCGTCGATGCCGTGCTCCAGATCCGGATAAATGACGTTCTTTACGGTTTCTTCGTCTCCGCGATCCTTTGCGTCCATAACAACGGCGAAACGCTTGTACAGGTTGGACCAGGAATCAATCAGACCAGTGTAGTGCAGCGCACCGATGCGCTCGTCTTCCTGTGCAGACGGATCAAGGTAATCCAGACCGCGGTACAGCATCTGCTCCGGCTGACCCTGAATCTGATATTTGACAACATCCGGACGAGCGTCGTTCCACTCGATAGAAGCCTTGGAGCCGACAATGCGGATGTGCTGAGAGGACATGTCACCGGCATTGACGCAAGAGCACCACATGCGTCCAACGGCACCGTCTTCATAGTGCATCAGAACATAGGCGTTGTCTTCCAGTGGATAACGGGAGCCGACAAATGCCTGACGGTCACACAGCACTTCCTTCAGCTTCTGATCCGGGCAGATGAGCTGAGACATGTAGTAGGTGTGCGTGGACAGATCGCCCAGAACGAATGCCTTGCCTACCTTGGACGGATCTACGCGCCACTTCTGACCTTCGTTCTTGACATCGCCTTCCGGATCACAGCCGAAACCATGAGCATAGCGCAGCTCAATCATGTTGATTTTGCCCAGCTTGCCGGAGGTTACCATCGCGCGCATCTGCTTGAGCATATCGAAACCGGAGAAGCCGTAGGTTACAGCGACAATCTTGCCCTTTTCCTCTGCCAGCTTCTTGATCTCTTCGCCCTGCTCTGCCTCAAAGAACAGCGGCTTCTCGCAGATGACATGCAGACCTGCTTCCAGAGCGGCCTTGGTCACTTCGTAGTGCAGAAAGTTCGGAGTTGCTACGTCAACGACTTCGATGCCGTCCTCGCGCTTTGCCTCTGCCTCGAACATAGCCTTGTAGTCTGGGTAGCAGCGCTCCGGATCCATGCCTAGGCTCACGCCAAATTCTCTGCCGCGCTCTGCATCGACATCAAATGCTGCTGCCTTGAGCAGGAATGAGGTGTTGTCGCGCATAGCGCCCAGACGATGCTTGTAGCCTACCTGCGAAGTCTTGCCTCCGCCTACGATACCCCAACGGAACGGCTCTCTCTGAATCAGTTTTTCACCTAAATACATACTCCATACATCCTTTCTCATGCTCCACAAACATCATTCGGCTTGTGAATTTCTTATTCCATACCAATTGTTTCAAAAACTGCGAAAAACGAAAAAATTGATTTGATTTTTTGTTGTTTTCGTTTTCGTTGTCTGTATTATACGGCAGGATTGACAAAACGTAAATATCGGATATAATGGAAAACATCATGGATTTTGCGGAAAAGAGGAATGGCAAATGTATGAACTGGGAGCGGGGATTCTGCCCAACTCGGTCTGCGTGCCGCTGACGGCAACGGCGCGCGCACAAGCTCTATATTTTTATCCGGTGCTGTGCGGACACTATTTTTGCGACAGCCAATATCAGGTCAGCAGACCATGTTATGACAATCCGCTGCTTGTTTTTGTGCGCCGCGGCACGATGACGCTGGAATATGACGGCGCTGTCTATCGTGCAGAAAAAGGAGATGTGATGCTGCTCGACTGCGACAGACCGCACATCTATCGCACCGAGCAGGAAGCGGAATTTCTGTATCTGCATTTTGACGGCAGCAATGCGCATGATTTGGTGCGCGCCATCGCGGCGGAAGGCCCGATTTTGCGGCGGGAAGAAAATATGCTGGTGGGTCAGCGGCTATATGATATGGTACGCGACTATCAGCGCATCGGTCTGGGCAGCGAGGCGGAGGACTCCATGCGCATCTATCAACTGCTCACATGGCTGGCACTGCCGCCGAGAAAGCTGTCGCGGCGTGACAACCCGATCAATCAGACGGTGGAATATATCCGCGATCATGTCGGGCAGGTCATTACGCTAAATGAGCTGGCAGATATGTCGCATCTGAGTGCCTGCCATTATTCACATGAATTCAAGCGGCAGACCGGCTTTTCTCCGATGGAATATGTCATCAATACCCGTCTGGAAAAGGCAAAGATGCTGCTGCTGCAAACAACCATGTCGGTGATGGATATTGCCTATGAAGTCGGATACGAGAGCGGCGGCAGCCTGAGCAATCTGTTTATCAAAAAAGTGGGCTGCTCTCCGCGAGAATACCGCAGAACAAATGGTATTTTTTGACGTATCACACGATATACACATAAAATTTACCGTTTTGCAATTGTTTGTCATCGGTATCGGTGGTATAATAGTCAAGTGAAACTAACGCGCCAAGTGGGGGAAGCTGCCGCTTTCCTGTGGCGGCGGGATGAAAAATGAAGAACAGGAGAATCAAACATGAAGCGATTACTTTCCATGCTCATGGCTGGTATCCTCTGTGTCGGTATGCTGGCGACAATGACTGGCTGCGGCACGACGGATAACACACCGGTTGTGGCAACCATTGACGGAGAGGATGTACACTCCAGCGAGCTGGCAGCATACATTGTCTACAATTTGATGTACTATGAAAACTCGTTCGGCATGGATATTCAGTCCATGGCAAGCGATGAGATTTTTAACAGCATCAAGGAAGGCTGCTTAAATCAGGCAAAGCAGTATCGTGCCATCAAGAAGCTGGCTGAAAATGAAGGTGTAAGCCTGAGCAAAGACTCTAAGAAAGAACTTCAAGAAAATCTGGACAGCAACAGACAGCAGCTCGGCTCTCAGACAGGAACCGTTACTCGTTGGCTGAAGTACAAAGTTAAGGGAGACGAAGACCCGTTTGTGACCTATCTCAATAGCTATGGCTATACTGAGGAGCTGTATGAGAACAATAATGAGACCATGCAGCTGATGTACGACATTATTGACAAGTATTACGATGATGGTGACATCACCAAGCAGTTCCAGAACACCTATCTGCACGCAAAATCCATTCTGATTAAGGATGTGGACGACAGCGGCAACGAGCTGACCGGCGATGCACTGACCGAGGCGCAGAATAAGGCGCAGTCGATTCTGGATCAGGTGAAGGCAGATCCGAGCAAGTTTGACGATCTGTGGGAAGAAAATAACGCGGATACCGCGCAGTCCGATAATGGCTATTATTTTACCGAGGGCGACATGGTAGACGAGTACTATCAGGCAGTTGCTAAGATGGAAGAGGGTGCCATCAATGACGAGTTGGTATACTACAAGGGCTATGGCTGGTTCATCATCGAAAAGCTGAAGCTGGAGGATTCGGCGCTGACTGATACTTCTGCATATCTCAACAACTCTGGCAGTGATGATGAAAGCACGATCAAATCTGCTATTGGTGAGCAGATGATTCAGGACAAGTTGGACAGCATTATTGAGGATATGGAAGTGGAGACTACTGACGAATATGACAAAATTACTGCATATAATGTAAACACTTATCTCCCGTTCAATGCAGATGCTTTCGTATCGGATGGTTCTGGTTCTGCCGGATCAGCGGTTGGCTCTGCCGGTTAATTCTCGCACGACAGAAACGAAAATGTTTGAGGGAGCATCCATTTTGGGTGCTCCCTTTTGTGTACAGTGTAGAAAATTGCAAAAAAATTGTGAAAAACACGGAGACTTCTTGCAATCGTTACAAGAAAGTGCTATCTTTTTGAAAAGAAAAGAATCTGAGAGAAGTTGGAAAGGGGATTACTGTGAATCTCATTATTCATATGAATACATTGGTCATCACGATTATTTCTATTCTGTATGTGTATCAGATGGGATATATCGGCGTGGTATTTATCGGAGAATATATCCGCAAACGTCGTAAAAAGAACCATGCAGAACCGATTGTCAAAACCAATCGGTATGCGGCGATTATTTCTGCACGAAATGAGTCCAGCGTGATTGGTCAGCTGCTGGATACCATTAAGGCACAGACCTATCCGGCAGAATTCTTAGATGCAATCGTGATCGCAGATAACTGCACAGATGACACTGCGCAGGTGGCACGTGACCACGGCGCGATTGTTTATGAACGCTTTAACAAGGAGAAGGTTGGCAAGGGCTACGCATTGGATTACGTCTTTACCAAGCTCAAAGAGGGCGTTGGCGATGATTATTATGATGCCTATGTCATTATTGATGCAGATAATCTGCTGGACGAGCACTTTTTTGAAGCAGTCAACAAGACGTTCTGTCAGGGCTACCGTATTATGACGACCTATCGGAATTCCAAAAACTTTGCGACAAACTGGATTTCTGCCGGTTATTCGCTGTGGTTCATGCGCGAAGCCAAGTTTTTGAACAATGCCCGCATGATGCTGGGAACCAGTTGTGCGGTTTCCGGTACCGGATTTGTCGTGGCGAGCGAGGTGATTCGGGAGCGCGGCGGATGGCCGTATCATCTGCTGACAGAGGATATTGAATTTACCGTAGATACCGTCATTCACGGAGAGATGATTGGCTACTGCGGCGATGCAATGCTGTACGATGAACAGCCGACAACGTTCAGCCAGTCATGGACACAGCGTATGCGCTGGGCGAAAGGCTTTTATCAGATTGTTGCCAAGTACGGCGGCAAACTGAGTAGTGGTATCTTCACCAAGCATCATATCAAAAAGCTTGCCAGCTATGACTTGACGATGACGGTTATGCCGGGTATGCTGATTACCATGGGCATTTTGGCGCTGGATCTTATCATTTTGCTGATGGGTGTGTTTGGCTCGCTGTATATGCCGCATATGATTCAGACAATGCTCAGCTCGCTGGGCTTCTGGCTGCTCGGATATTACGGTTCGCTGTTCCTGATGGGGCTTGTGACGATCATCACAGAGCGCAAAAAAATCCGCAATTGTCCGACATGGAAGCGTGTGCTGTATACCTTTACCTTCCCGTTGTTCCAGCTGACCTATCTGCCGATTGCTGTTGCCGCTCTGTTCCGCAAGGTCGAGTGGAAGCCGATCAAGCACGAAGTATCTAAGTCGTTGGATGAAATTCGATAAAAAACAAATACAAAAGCGTCAGGGTCGAAAATAAATTCGATCCTGACGCTTTGTTTTCTCAGAGATTACCCTGCCGTGCGAGGTTGTATGCGTGCAGTCCTTCGGAGGACAGCTTGATGAGAGTGAGCACGGGAGTAAGCGAGGCGATTTCCTGCAGTGTTGCGGAATCGGATAAAATATCTGTGTAGGTTTGCTTAGCGAGAAAGGCGGCGGACGGTGTAGCACTGCTGTTTCTGGTACACAGCCAGCCAAACTGCCTGCCGAGATTGTGTACGCCGTCTGTGTAGCGCAGGCCGAGCGCGGCGGATGCCATCTCGTCTAACATGGTATCCGGCGTATCATCGGACAGGGCGAGTACCATAAACGGGAACTGTGTGCCGGATGCGTGTTGTTCAGCTTGAAGCTGTTCCACTGTCGTTTGCAGCTGCGAGACAGCGGCAATCTGCTGCTGAAGCGAGGCTGCCAGCTTGGCCGCGGTGATGGAACCATCAGGTATGGAACCCAACGAGAGATCAGAGAGCTGCTGCTGTACCTGTTCGGTAGCCTGCTGAACATTGTCTGCGGTGACACCGGTTGTGCCGGAAAAGCCGATATTCTCTGCGCCTGTGGTGTCAGCCAGTGCCTGCGCCAGCGCATTGTGTGCGTGCATGAGCTGGATCGGATTGGCATCGAAATACGCTTTGAGATCCTCGGCAGACAGGGCAGGACGGTCTGCCAGCGCGGAAATGGGATGCTCTAAAGAAGAAATACAACAGTCTGTAAGGGTAGAACTGGACATGAATCTGTCTCCTTTCAAAAGAAAAAGATCTGTGAACTGCCTATTGATAAGAATAGGAGCACAGATCTTTTTTGTCCAGTCGGTTTTCCACAGATTCTTCCACGGTCACTCTCGGCACAGCAGCGTACCGGACAGGGGAGCTAAGCGAACTTGTCCGTGAATGCTGCCGGAATTGGTCACGCCGGAGCCGGAATATTGCGTGTCATCAGTGTTGACTAGCTCTTTCCAATCACCGGACAGAGCTGGAATAGAAACAGTAACCGGCTGCAGACCAAAATTCATGACACAGACAACGGTTTGCTTGCCGTCTTCGGAACGGCGCGCGAAAGCGAATACCGTAGCCGGTGCACTCGGCGTGTCCAGCCAGCGGAATGCACGAGGGTCATACTCTGTATCGTATAATGCGCGGCATTCTAAGCCGATTTTGTGCAGATGACGGCAGTAATGATTGAAGGCGTCATGCATCGGATATTCCATCAGGTTCCAGCCCAACTGCTTGTTTTCATCCCACTCGCGGAACTCTGCCAGCTCATTTCCCATGAAATTGAGCACCTTGCCTGGATGAGCGCACATATACAGATACAACAGGCGGGTCTGCTGGAATTTTTGGTTGTAATCGCCCCACATCTTGTCGATGATGGTGTGTTTGCCGTGGACGACTTCATCATGCGACAGCGGCAGAATAAAAATGTCGTTGTAGAAATACGCCATCGAGAACATCAGTGTGTGGCGGGAATGATTTCGATCGTTTGGGTGCATCGAGAGATACTGAAGGGTATCGTTCATCCAGCCAAGATCCCATTTGTAGTCAAAGCCGAGACCGCCATACTGCGGCGGTGCGGTAACTTTGAGATAATTCGATGAATCTTCCGCCATGAGCATGACGTTTGGATAGGTCTGCTGAAGATAAAAATTGGTATTTTTGAGGAACCAGATGCCCGGATCGTTGAGCGGTGCGTTGGGATCGCCGTTTTTGAAGATGAGCTGAGAGACGGCATCGTAACGCAGACCATCAACGTGATAATAGTTGATCCAGAAGTCCAGCGAGGACTTCATAAACGACAGGACATGCGGCTTGGAGTAATCGAACAGCACGGTGCCCCATTCTGTATACCGCAAGTCCTCGTACTGCGATTCATAGACAAATCCGCCGTCAAACTGATGCAGACCGAAGAAGTCCGTCACGAAGTGCAGCGGCACGATGTCGAGAATGACGCCGATGTGTGCTTGGTGGCAGCGGTCAATCAGTTCCATCAGTCCGTATGGATCGCCATACCGAGAGGTGGCGGAAAAATAGCCGGTTGCCTGATAACCCCAGGAGCCGTCAAACGGGTGCTCATTCAATGGCATCAGCTCGATGTGAGAAAAGCCCTGTTCTTTGATATACGGGATGAGTTGGTCGGCAAGCTCGCGATAGGAGAGCATTCTGCCGTCTTTCAGTTCCTCCGGCGTGGCGGTCTCAGGGAGATCTTCTGTATCCCGCCGCCAAGAACCGGCGTGCAGCTCGTAAATGCTCACCGGGCGCGTATAATTTTTGTTGCGCTCTGCCATCCAGTTTCCATCGTTCCAATAGTAATGGTCAATGTCAAAGATGGCGGATGCATTGCCCGGACGCAGCTCGGAGAAAAAGGCAAAGGGATCGGCGCGGTCAATCACGCGGCCCTCCGGTGTTGTCGTGCGGTATTTGTACAGAGCACCCTGCGGGATGTCTTTGCAGAAAATAGTCCAGACACCATCGTCCCGCCGATGCATGTCCCAGCCGTCCCAGTCGTTAAAGGTGCCAACCAACTGCATATTGACGGCATTCGGCGCGTAAACGCGAAATTCAAAGCCGTCCTGATCGTATTTATGGACAGGATGAGAGCCGAAAACCTGATAAGCCTTGGCGCTCTGTCCGGTCAAAAAGTCTCGAATTTGCTGTTCGGTGTTCATGATTGCCCTCCCTGTTGTGATGCGATGAAAGATATATTTATTATAACATCGCTGGATGCGGTGCGCAACAGAAAGCAGGATATGGGACAAAATGGGGTAAAATGTCGATTGATTTGTTTAGGGAAATACCGCGTAAATTTGTTCATGATTCCGGCAAAAATGCTGTGACAAATACCGGTATGTGAGGTATAATAAATCTGAATAAATATCTACGCGGGTATCGCAGGGAGATGAGAATCACATGAAAAAAATGACGAAAATGCTTTGTGCTTTGCTTTGCGGCGTGCTGCTTTGCGGTGCGGTCGCTGTAGCGATGCCAAAGGAAGATAATGCAGCAGCTGCCGCTCCGGTGCGAAAGCAGATTGTGCTGGAACCGGAAAAGCCGGGAACAGTATCACTGAAGATTGGCGAACAGATCAAGCTGTCTGTTGGCTCTGCCAATATCGGAAAAAAATCAGAAAATCAAGCGGCGGAATCCGGCTCTGGTGAAAGCAGCGACGCGACGGGATCCGGATCCGGTGAAAGTAAAAACAAAGACACAGGCTGGGGTATCTTAGATGACAGCGATGCCGTGACCGTTGATAAAGAGACCGGCGTGGTTACAGGGGAGAAAACAGGTACGGCGCAAGTAGGGAAAGTACTGGCTGACGGCAGGGAGGTTTCCTGTACGATTACGGTTTCCGGCTACGCGGTCAAACAGATGACCATCGAGGGCACGCAGGAGATGCGCGTCGGAGAGACACAGAAGCTGCAGCTGTCCATCACACCGACAGAAGCGCGGGATACGGCGAAAATCACATGGAAATCCGACAATTCCGACGTTTTGTCCGTCGATAGTGATGGCAAAGTGACGGCGCATCAGGCGGGCTCGGCAACGATTCGAGCAACAACAGGCAATGTCACCGCAAAATTGACGATTTCTGTTGTGTCTGATTTGGAGTCGCTGACCATCAAGCCAAACAGCATGAAAATGTTTGTAGGAGACAGCATTGCGGTTCAGGTGACACCGACCCCGGCGGATGCCAATATAGACTCTGCTCAGTGGAAATCGGAAGATTCGGCTGTCGCTTACTATAAAGACGGCAGAATTTACGGTGTTGGTGTCGGTACGACACACATCATGGTATCCGTGGGAGATGTCACGGCGTCCTGTACCGTCACGGTTCGGAAGGGCCATGCACAGCCGGACAATAAACCGGGTGATAACAACAATAATACCACTGACAATACGAAACCGGCTAAACAGCCGGCGCAGTCCAGCAGCAAGCCGGGCAATAACAAGAAGGGAGGCTCGTCCACAAATCCAATTACCGGTGCTGGAAACCAGTTTACTTACGTGCCGAACACGGGCAGTACCTACCTGTATATGCCGGGCAGCACGGTGACGATCGCGGAATTTGCCTATACGATGCCGAAGAATATTCCGGAAGCGGTGTATCTCACGATAGACAGCAAGCTGGATGATATAGCAGGTTCGATTGCGGATACGCTGTCTGCAAACGGCATACAGGCGACCTTCTTTGTATCGACAGAGAATTTATATGGCTCGGATGATATGTTGCGCCATTTAACCGGTGACGGAAACAGCATTGGTCTGCTTCTGACACCGGAGCAGGCAAACAGCGGCAATGTCGTTGCTTTGTTGGATCAAGCCAATCAGCAGTTGTCTGTTATTACCGGTATGCCGACGCGTCTGGTGCGTATTTCCGGCGGAACTTCCGGCAATATCAGCAGCGAAACACTCAACACGCTGCTCAACGCGGGCTATCGTGTTTGGGATTGGAATACCAACGCAAATGAATCGAGACAGGCGGCAGATGCCAGCTATCAGGCTGTGTCCAAGGCAATTGACACAACGGGGACACCAACAGTACGCTTTGACGGCAGCGTGGCAACGGATACCGTGCTTCGTCAGTTGCTGCCGTATATGAAATACTGCGGCATTCCGACAAAGGCAATTCAAGCAAGCGATAATGCCGTTTGCAGCACCGCGGCAGGATAACGCAAGACTATATAGAGAGAAAGGAATCAGAATCATGGAAACCGGAAAACTGCTGACAGACCGCGTGGCGGATGAAATCGTCCGCAGCATTATCGGGCAAAAGCTCAAGCCCGGCGATAAGCTGCCAAATGAATTTGAATTGGCGAAAACACTCGGTGTAGGACGCAGTACCCTGCGCGAGGCCATTAAGACCTTAGTCAGCCGCAGTGTCGTAGAAATTCGCCGTGGTTCCGGTACCTTTGTATCCGACCGGAGCGGCGTCAGCGAAGATCCGCTCGGTTTGGAGTTTTTGACTGACAAGGTGCAGGTGGCAACTGATTTGCTTGAACTGCGCTTTTTGCTGGAGCCGCGTCTGGCATCGCTGGCGGCGAGCCGCTGCACGGCGGAAGAATTGCAGCATTTGATGGAGCTTTGCGATGCCTGCGAGAAGAAAATGTTGGCGGGCGAGGACTTTTCGGAGGAAAATACTGCCTATCATGCAGCTATTGCCCGTGCATCGGGCAATGTTGTCGTCCCTAATTTGGCGGTGATTTTGTGCGGCACGCCGTCCATACTGTCCGGTACGCCGTCACAGAAGACGCTGGAGGAGCTGGCGCGCAGCAATAGAGAAATTCTCACAGCAATTGGCGCACACGACCAGATGACGGCATATGACGCCATGCTGCTGCATTTGACGCAGTGCCGCAGAAGTATTGCACAGCAAGCATTGCAATAAAATGGGCTTTGAACCGCTGACATATCGCCAGATGATACGGGAATAAGACGAGAAAATCGTAAGGAGGACGTGCATCATGGAACTCAAACAAATTGAACAAGAGACACAAAAAGCTGTCAGTGAAGTATTAGAGCAGGCAAAACTCAGAATGGGAGACCTGTTTGTCATTGGATGTTCGACAAGCGAAGTGGGCGGTCAGAAGATCGGTTCTGCTTCGTCTATGGATATTGCCGGAGCAATCTATCGCGGTGCATTTGCTGCCTTGGAACCGCATGGCATTTATTTGGCAGCGCAGTGCTGCGAGCACTTAAACCGCGCGATCATTATCGAGCGACAGGCAGCAGAGGCGTATGGATATGAGCCGGTCAATGTTTTGCCGCAGCCAAAGGCGGGAGGCTCGTTTGCTACGACTTGTTGGGAAAACTTTGACGAACCGGTTGCTGTCGAGCATATTCGCGCCCATGCTGGACTGGATATTGGCGGTACACTCATTGGTATGCATCTGAGAGAAGTTGCCGTACCGGTGCGCATTGAGCAGAAGACCATTGGCGAGGCAAATATTCTGTGTGCGAGAACACGCTTGAAGTTTATCGGCGGCGTGCGCGCACATTACCAGCAGGATAAACTATAATTGATACGACGATCAAATCACCAGTACTGGTTTTACCGGCGCTGGTGATTTTTTGCTTGTATGAGCAGATTCGCTGAAAGATAAATAAAATACACGGGATAGAGCGAAACTCTTGGAAAAAATGAGATAAAAAGTTTGACATATCATAATGTTACACATATTTTGGCGAAAACAGTGGTACTTGACTATAAAAAACGACAAAACGAGAAAAATCGCGGAAATATGTGTTGACTTTGTGTCGAAAAAGGTGTATTCTATTCAGGCACTCAACGAGAGGGCAT
>CAVFAY010000013.1:0-75647 GCA_963620595.1 Anaerotignum sp.
CGACAGAGAGGGCTTCTAAAATTCCTAATAGCAAAACAAAAGAGAGTACAGATTCGTACTCTCTTCTTTGGTGGGAGGTGGTGGATTCGCTTTTCTGCGGAAAAGCCACGCCGGTTGCAACATGCATCCAGCATGTTGCCAAGAGCCGGCTTTCGAATCCATTGCTCCTATTCTAAATCTTGAGAGTAAAAGAAAAACAGAGCACCTTTCGATACTCTGTCTCTTGGTGGGAGGTGGTGGATTCGAACCACCGAAGTCGTTGACAACAGATTTACAGTCTGCCCCCTTTGGCCACTCGGGAAACCTCCCATATTTACTTTTTGAAATCGTGGAGCTGGTGGACGGACTTGAACCCCCGACCTGCTGATTACAAATCAGCTGCTCTACCAACTGAGCTACACCAGCGCACCGCGTCTCATTCATCCGCCGCATCTCTCAGCGACTTGTTTATATTAACACAGTTTTCTTTCTTTGTCAACACTTTTTTCAAAATAAACAAAGAAACTGTCTGCCAGATTGTTTCGACAGACAGTTTCTTGATTGATTATCCTTTTAATCCTCTCGACTGACGATCCATATCCTCGACAACAATATCGAAGATTTCACCGAGCGAACGGCAATATTCCAGCACTTTCCACGGTTCATTGGTATGGAAATGAATCTTAATCAATTCCTCATCTCCAACTGCCAGCAGACAGTCTCCCTGAAAATGCTCTGTAAAATAATCGTTGATCGCGTCCTCATCCAAATTTTCGCCCTCAATGAGCAGCTGTGTATCATAGCGATATTCTGTGGTTTCTTCCATGGTTTATTCTCCTTCTCCTCGATATTTTTCGTCCATCACAGACAAGACTTCTTCGCGCACACGCTCCGGAAGCTCACGCACTTCCTGGCGGCTCATACCAACCGTTTCAATCGGCTTGTGAATCGTAACATGTACCGTACCGGAATGAATGCGGTAACGTTCCTCTAACAAATGGAACGAACCATCAATTGTGACCGGTACGACTGGTACCTTGGCGCTGGTTGCCGCGCGAAAGGCACCTCCCTTGAATTCCTTGACCGGACCGCCTTTGCTACGGGTTCCCTCCGGAAAAATCGTCATAGAAACGCCGCTCTTGACCAATCGCGTGGCATCCATCAATGCGCGTACCGCCTGCTTTTCGTCCTCACGATCGACATACACACATTGCAGCAGATCCATCCACGAGCGCAGCCCCGGAACTTTTGCCAGAGAAACCTTTGCCATCAGGGCACGCGGCTGACCAACACACGCCAAAATGACTGGAATATCAAAATCGCTCTGATGGTTGGACACAAATACCGCTGTTCCCTGCGGAATATTTTCCTTGCCATCTACAATGACTTTTGCGCCAGCTGCCCACAACAGGCGGTGCGCCCAATTATGTACCATGCGGTCAATACCCGCTTGTACCCTTTCTCTATTGCCTTTTTTGATTTGATGGGCATAATATGCCCGCATTGGGGATACGATAATCAAATACAAAATAAAATAAATCGCCCAAAGAATCGTATGAATCATAAATTTGTCTCGTTACTCCTATCTGTGATTTGTCGAATGACGGCATAACTCTCCAATAATTGTTCCAGCTTGATGGCACAATTTGCCGGAGACGTAGACGGCAGTACCTGCGCCTGTATGCCGCATTCTTTCTGACAATACCGCTTGTACAGCCCCCCTGCCTTCTGTCCCGTACAAAAGATTGCTTCAATCGGCGCACGGTCGAGAATATCGCGCATGTGATTCGGAACCGGATTGCGGATGGATGCATCGGATGCGCCCTCTATATCACAGCTGTCCAAAACATCCCACAGCGCAATGTGGTGCCGCGTGAGAAATTCTTTTTGCTTGGGAATATCTCCGACCAGCGGTTGTTCTCCATACAGCATTGGCAAAACCCGCCAAAAGCGGTTTTGCGGATGCGCATAATAAAATCCTGCTTCCCGCGACTTTGGAGATGGCATTGTACCTAAAATTAATACGCGGGACTGCGCATCAAACCACGCCCCAAACAAATGTGTTACATGCATATTATGTCTCCTCAAAAGTCACCTTGTGTTTGAGTACAGATTCCATCGCTGCTAAATCGCGCTCACTGACCATTGTTGCCAGCGTATCCCCCGCCTTGAGCTTTAATTTGCCGCGCGGAATTAACTCCTCCGCGCCACGGGTCACGGATACAACCAAACATGAGGACGGCAAGCCCAGATCCTGAATCATGCAGTTATCCGCTTCACTTCCCTCTTCAATGACAGAGGTAATAATTGATTTTTTTGTCGTTCCCTTGACGATAACTTTTCCCTTTTGCCCCTCTAAAAAGCGCTCGGTCAAATGCTCAAAGAACGGCTTGCTGCGCAGTGCCTCTGCGACAACATACGCAACAAGTGCCGCTGTAGACAGTGACAGCAAATGAGAAAAGCTGCCGGTCAGTTCGGAAATCAGCACAATACCGGTCACCGGCGCACGGACAATTGCCGCAAAAAACGCCGCCATCGCAATAATAACGAGATTGGTCGCAAAATCGCGGTCAAAACCGAACCAATCCACAACGGCACTGCCATATGCGCCGCCGATAAAGGCGCCGAGCACGAGCAGTGGAACCAGAGTGCCGCCCGGTGCGGACGAGCCAAAGCTGGCGGCAGAAAACAAAAACTTCACGATAACAATCATGACGAGCAAGCCAAACTGCGGATTTTCGACATACAGCATAGATACCATATGATGACCGCCGCCGAGCAGCTCCGGCATGATAAAGCCAATCACACCGGCGATCAAAAATGGAATGAGAATACGGCACACCTGCGGCAAAAAGCCCAGTTTTTTGTATAAGGTCTGTGCGCCAAGCATTCCCGCATTATGTACCGCACCGAGTACCCCGCACAGCACGCCCAAAATTAAGATATATGCATAGCCGCGCAATGGGATCATACCGGCAAACCGGAAGGTAAATACCGGCTCCATGCCAAACAAACCGCTGGAAATATAATCTGCTACCAGAGAAGCTGCCATGCACGACAGCAACACCATCGCAGAGAAATTCTTATGAATTTCCTCCAATGCGAACATAACACCGGCAAGCGGCGCATTGAATGCCGCAGAAAGTCCGGCAGACGCACCGCAGGTAATGAGAAAATGCTCTTCTAAGCGAAATCGTTTGAGTCCGCGCGAGATTCCCTTCCCCGCCATGCCGCCGAGCTGTACTGATGGACCTTCTCTGCCAAGCGACAAACCGCCGACAATACACAAAAAGCCTGCCGCAACCTTGCCCAAAATCACGCGCCACCAGCACGGCCGAATATATCCCATCAATTCCGCTTCCACCTGCGGAATGCCGGAGCCTGAAATCATTGGCTCCCATTTGAGCAGCAAGGTCACCAATACCGCCAGCACGACCAACACGCCAAACCAGCCCAGCATGCGCATCGGATTTCCGCTGCAAAAGCTGATTGCTGCATTGCGAATATCATCCGCACGGTCAAGCAGATACCGATATAAAGATGTGATCAGACCGGCAAATATACCGACAAGCAGACCCTCAACGATGAGCAGCGTGCGCAGGGAACCATATCGGCTCACGATACGCTTGGCGTCCATTGTTCTGTTTTTCATTATACAGCACTCACCTTCCGTCACACCGATTGAATACCCGTTTCTACACACACAATCCTGTCCTTTATTGTAGACCTTTGTTCACAAAAAGTATACAGAATTGTTTCACGAACTTTCTGTACATTTCTTGCTAAATGCAGTATAATATACAATACATAAAAACAGATGCTTAGGAAAGGAGAGTTCATATGAATCAGGGTTTTGACTATTCGTCGTTCGGCGAAAGCCGCGACTCCGTCGCCTCCTATACAGCCAAAACATACGGCTGGATGTTCCTTGGACTTTTAACAACCTTTGTCGCTGCTGCGGCAATCTATTTTACCGGATTTTATATTCCGCTATGCACTGCAATGAACGGTCTGCTGCCATTTGTACTGGCACTGATCGAATTGGGCGTGGTCATTTATTTCTCCGCCCGCCTTCACAAGATTCCGGTTGCAACGGCTCGAATGCTGTTCTTTGTTTATGCACTGCTCAACGCCGTGACGTTCAGCACGATTTTGGCGGTGTACAGCTTGGAATCTCTGATTGTTGTCTTTGCAATGACCTCTTTGTATTTCGGCGTCATGGCAATTTATGGCTATGTGACCAAGGCAGATCTATCCCGCATCGGGCCGGTTCTGATGTTTGGTCTGGTGGCACTCATCGCCATGATGATTCTGTCCATCTTCATTCCTGGTATGAACACAGGTATGTGTCTGGTTGGCATTGTCATTTTCCTTGGCTTTACTGCCTATGACACCCAGATGATTCGCAGAAACTACGCGTACTATTCCAGCAATCCGGAGCTGCTGCAAAAGGCATCCATTATGTCGGCATTGCAGTTGTATTTGGACTTCATCAATTTGTTCCTGTATCTGCTTCGTCTGTTCGGAAATCGCAGCAACTAAGCACAAACTAAAATCCTGTATGATTTTTATCATACAGGATTTTTTCTGCCCTCTCAGGCTTTGACATGGATGCCCTGTTGTTTGCAATATTGCCAAGCATAGCTTTTAGGAGAGGCGATAACCGTCAACTTTCCATTGCCAAATATCCTTTTCTGCTGTTCTCCAAACGCACGATCTCCAATTTCTCGCACAGAACTCGGAATGCGAATGGTGCGCAAATGCTCACATCGGTCAAAGGCCTGTGCGCCAATCCGTCGTGTTCCCTCCGGAATCACCAAATGTTCCAATCCTGTGCAGCCATAAAAGGCACGTTCACGAATTTCTGTCAGTCGAAACGGCAAATCAAACTGTTTGAGTCCCGTACAACCGGCGAAACAATCTTCAGAGATAATCGCCAATCGCAGAGAAATTTGCACAAATTGCAGATTTTTACAGTGCATAAACGCACCGGGACCGAGACGGATGCAGGAATCTGGCATGACAATTTTTTCCAATCCACTGCTGCTGAAAGCCCGTTCTCCTATCGCCCGCACATGCTGCGGCAAGACAACCTGTCCCAGCTGCTGGCAGTTGATGCACAACTTTTCCGGCAATTCTGTCAGAGAATCCGGCAAATTCAAAGATGCCAAGGAAATACAGCTGTCAAAGACACTGTTCCCCAGCGTATGCACCGTGTTCGGCAGCTGACAACGTACCAATTTACTGCATCCAGAAAACGCATTTTCCTCTATCTCCGTAAGTCCATTGCCACAGCGCACCTCATTGAGGCTGGTACACTGTGCAAACGCGCTTGCACCGATGCGCTGCATCCGACCACCCGTTTTGAGCACAGCCAAATCCTTGCGTCCCAAAAAAGCTCGTTCAGCAACACAAACATACTCTCGTAGCACCAGCTTATTAAACGGAAACCACGGGGCACGAATGCGCCATACTGGCAAACGCGCCGCCATACGCGCGGACAATACATCCGTCTGCACGATTGGCTGTCTGGGTACCAAGTGCAAAATTTCCGCCACACTGCGCAGCTCAGACGTCGCGGTCACTGCCTGTTCAATCCGATGCAGCAATCCCGTCTGCGGTTCTGGAATCAGCGCCATATTGGGCCGTTCCTGCGGATATGCGAGCCGCTGCAGGGCATCATACAAATCCTGCGCGGATGTATATCGATCCTCCGGTCGATATGCGCACGCCTTCAAAATCACCTCAGAAAACGCTTCATCCGCTTGTGCAGGCGGCGGCAAGGTTCTGCCGGATAATCTGCGGGTAATGGCATCTTCCCATTGCTCTTTCGGCATATCTGCATGAAAAAATGGAAGATACCCATTATTGGCCAACTGATACAGTACCAAACCCAAACAATAAATATCGACACGTGCGTCATAAGCATCCTGTCCGCCGTAATGCACCACTTCCGGAGCAACATACCGTTTGGTTCCGATGGCAGTCTGTGCATGCATGGTACCGTGCAGCTGCTTGGCGATGCCGAAATCGCCAAGCTTATAGTCTCCAAATGCATTGCGCAAAATGTTATTCGGATTGATGTCTCGGTGCAAAATTCCCTTTTGATGACAACACACCAGTCCACGGCTGAGATCTCTTCCTAATTTTTGTACCTCTTCCATCGAGGACAGCGTGCCGCCGTGATGCCGCAGGGTGCGACCGACATTTTCCAACAATTCCATGCGAATCAGCAAATCATATCCGATCAGTCTGCCGTTTTCCCGAATTTCAAATACGGCATGATCGTCCATGTGGACAACATTGCTCAAACCGCGCAGCTGTGCCAGTGTTTCCACTTCGCTCATAGCCTCTTCATATGCTGCTTTGCGCAAATGCTCCGGCTGATCCAGCAAATTTTTATCATCTGGCAAAATTTCAATGGCCTTGAGCGCCGCCGTATACGTCACGCCGAATAGATTTTGGTTCTCCACGCGGTATACTCTACCATAGCTGCCGCTCCCAATCTCGCCGCGCAGATACCAGCCGCCAAAAAACGGTTCATATTGATGCAGTCGCTGCTCCAGTCCCAGCACGACGCACGCCCCTTTCGTTTGTATTCTATAAAAATTATACCAAAGCTGTCAGACTACGTCAATTGCAGCTTTTCCCGGTACAGAACAAGGCAGAGAATACACATGGTATCCTCTGCCCCGTCTACTGTGGAATACAATATTTAATTTTCCCGCACAGCAACGTTGCGGTTTTACTCTTTTAGTATACCATAAATACTTCTTTTTGTTAAGTGGTGGTGGAAAATTTTTATTGTTCCATCGGTTTGAGAATCTTTTTGTTGATGCGCAGCATAAACAGCACTGAAAGCAGCACCGATGCGACCTCTGCAATCGGGAATGACCACCATACCATATTCACATTTCCAATCAGCGACAGCAAATACGCCGCCGGAAGCAGCACAACAAGCTGACGGCCAAACGAAATGAGCAAGCTGTACACGCCATTGCCCAAGGCTTGAAAGACGGAAGATGAAATAATACACAATCCGGCAACTAAATAGCTCCAAGACAAAATCTTAAGTGCCGGAACGCCCAACGCCATCATCTGCTCCGAAGCACTGAACATGGACAACAGCGGTTTCGGAATCACATGAAAAGCTGCAAAGCCTATCAGCATGATAATCTCAGCATATGTCATCGCCAATTTTATCGTCTTTTTGATCCGATCCGGTTTACTTGCACCGTAATTATACGCAATAATCGGCACCATGCCATTATTCATGCCAAAAATCGGCATGAATATAAACGATTGCAATTTATAATACACACCGAATACCGCCGTTGCAGTAGAAGTAAAGGCAATCAAAATACAGTTCATGCCGTAAACCATAACAGAAGAAATCGACATCATCAAAATAGACGGCACACCAACGGCATAGATTCGTCGAATGATTTCTCCGCTCGGACGGAATCCACGGAAATCCAAGTGAATATCCGGATTAAATTTCAGATTGAAGAAAATCGCCAGACAGGCAGCGATGATCTGACCGGCAACTGTCGCAATTGCCGCACCTGCCATACCGAGCTTTGGTGCACCAAGCAGGCCGAAGATCAAAATCGGATCCAAAATAATATTGATAATCGCGCCAAGTCCCTGCGTACACATAGTAAAAATGGTACGTCCCGTCGCCTGCAAAATACGCTCGAACACCATTTGAATAAACAGACCAAACGACAGAACCGAACAGATCTTCATATATGTCATGCCATACTGAATGATTGCCGGATTGTCGGTCTGTGAACGGAAGAACAAACCGCAAGCAGTCAATCCAAACAATAGAAAGACCAAATAACTGCAAATGGCCAAGAACACGCCGTTTCTCGCCGCGTGATTTGCCTGCTCCTGCTGCTTGGCGCCCAAAGAGCGTGACAGCAGGGCATTCATACCAACACCCGTGCCCGATGCAATGGCAATCATTAGATTCTGCACCGGAAATGCCATCGAAACCGCCGTCAAAGCCTCCTCACAAATCCGAGCGACAAAGATGCTGTCTACAATGTTATATAGTGCCATGACCAACATAGAAATAATCATTGGCAGCGCCATCGTAATGAGCAGTTTATTGATGGGCATGGTGCCCATTTTATTTTCTTTTTGTATTTCAGCCATAGACTTTTCCCCTTCCTCTATGCAAAGAAAGGCGATGACACTCCTGTCACCGCCTATTGGTTAGCATTCGTACTCGTCGATCTCGAAGCGGTTTCCCTCATCATAACCGACATCCAGATATTCCATCACAGCCAGAGCTTCCCAGCAATCGCACAGCTTGACCTGTTCCACAATATCCATCTTATCCCACTGCGAGCGCGTGCACAGCTTGCGTGTACAGGCAATGCTGTCTTTATAATTGGTGCGAATCCAGCGTTCCGGATCTTCTACACAAATCTCACAAACCGGATTGCCCTTCGGATCAATAATCTGCATTGGCAGATCCTTCTTGAATCTGCCGGAAACAAAGATGCTCTTGAGCAGTCCGGCAAGCGATACCACAGAGGTAATCTTTTTTGTTGTCATATACATTCTCCTTGTTATCAGTACAGCTTATGTTTCTTGAGAAAACGCCATGCGATAAAGCAGGCAATGATAGATATAATGGCCGGAATAAAACTGACAGTGCCCGGCAAATAGGAAACGTTCATGCCATAAAAGCCAAAGACCATATTCGGTATCGTCATGATCAAGGTGATAACCGTCAATGCCTTCATAATGTCATTCATATTATTGGATACAACTGAAGCATAGGTCTCCATTGTGCCCGCCAAAATCGTAGAATAAATGCCGGACATCTCAATCGCCTGACGAATCTCAATAAGAGCATCCTCCAGCAAGTCGCGGTCATCATCATACAGCTTGAGGATACGACCGCGCAGAACCTTTTCCATCGTCACTTCGTTGCCTTTTAGAGAAGCGGAAAAATAGACGAGAGTCTTCTGCAAGCCGAGCAACTGCATCAGATCTTCATTTTTTTGGCTGTCGTATAACCGACGCTCAATTTCATTGAAACTGCGCTCAATCCGGTGCAAATAATTCAAAAATCGACCTGCTACGCGTAAAAGCAACTGAAAAACAAAGCGTGTGCGCATTGCAGTCTGAATGCCGCGCACCACTTTCCCCGATGCAATATCCCGCGTCACACTGGTGTCTTCCAAGCACACCGTCACAACCACTTGATCCGACACGACAATGCCCATTGGCAGCGTGGCATACATTTGCACATCGCGCGTAATGCTGTCGCTCTCCTCTTCCACAGGGATGTCTACAATGAGCAGTGCCTGATCGTCTTCCAGTTCCACACGAGAGGATTCTTCCGGGTCGAGCGCCGCACGAACAAAGCCTGCATCCAACTCCTGAGAGGATATGACGTCTTCCACCTCCGCGTTTGTCGGATTGATAAGATTGATCCAGCAGCCTGGACACGCACTGTCCAAACGAACAATCTTTCCTTGCTCGGACTTCAGATACTCAACCACAGCGCACACCTCCCTGTCAAATTTCATTCCGATGAAAAGCCCTTCCTCCGAAGAAGAAGGGCTTGTCCTGTTCTATCTTGTTTTTACGCGAAAAAGCGCGAACCGTTCAGCAAAATTACTTGCTGAAAATTCTCATAATATCGGTAAACGGATCGTCGTCGTCCAGAATCTGATTGCTCGATGCGCTTGCCTGCGGCTGTACCGGCTGCTGCGGCTGCATTGGCTGCTGCGGCTGTACCGGCGGAACCGATGCGGCAGAAAATGCCTGTGCCGAAGCTGCAAACTCCTGTGCCGGAGCGGAAAAAGCTGCCTGCTGCTGCTTCTGCGCGTTTGCAAACATCTGTCCAGCCTGCGGCTGTCTTGCTGCCGGCGGGTTGTCAAATCCGGTTGCAATAACAACAACACGGATTTCATCTGCCATGTCTTCAGAGATCGAAGCACCAAAGATGATGTGTGCGTCCGGATGAGCAGCAGCCTGAATCATACTGGCAGCCTGCTCGATTTCATCCAGCCCAATGTCTTCGGAACCCGTCACAGACAGGATGACACCGTGTGCACCGTTGATCGAAGACTCCAGCAACGGAGACTGAATTGCCATCTTTGCAGCTTCCTCAGCCTTGCCCTTACCGGTAGCAGCGCCGACGCCCATGTGTGCATAGCCTGCGCCCTGCATGATAGAGGTAACGTCTGCGAAGTCCAGGTTGATGAGACCCGGCACGGTAATCAGCTCAGAAATAGATGCAACTGCCTGATGCAGAACGCTGTCGGCAATTTCAAATGCATTCTTGAAGCTGATCTTCTGATCGGATACATACTTCAGGCGCTCATTCGGAATGACAATCAGGGAGTCTACGCTCTCCTTCAGCTGTTCAATACCGGCATTTGCCTGCTCCATACGCTTCTTGCCTTCAAAGCCAAACGGTCTGGTGACAACGCCGACGGTCAGAATGCCCATCTCACGTGCGATCTGCGCAACAACCGGAGCACCGCCGGTACCTGTGCCGCCGCCCATACCTGCGGTGATAAATACCATGTGTGCGCCTTCCAGAGCCTTTGCGATGTCCTCGCGGCTCTCCTCAGCTGCCTTGCGGCCGGTCTCCGGACGGGAGCCAGCGCCCTGACCCTTGGTCAGCTTCATGCCAACCTGAATCTTGACAGAAGCCTCCGAGCGATTCAGTGCCTGCTTATCGGTGTTAACCGCAATAAACTCTACACCCTGCAAGCCGCTGGTAACCATTCGATTTACTGCGTTATTGCCGCCGCCGCCAACACCGATGACCTTAATATTGACAACGGTATCATAATCCATTTCAAACTCGAAACCCATGTTTGATCTCCTCCATCGTTTTATGTGAAGTAATTTTTATCTCATCTCAGCCGAAGCCATTGCCAAGCAGGCAGATGCTCTAAAATCTATTTCTTTCATTTTACCTCTTTCCCGCCATTTTTGCAAGACAAGAAGGTACATTCTTCAAAAAAAGTTCTTATTTTTTAACCGAACACCGCTCCTGTCAGTCAATGGTTTCATCAGATGAACTGTTGGAAGACGATTCCGAGTCTGTCCCGCTGTCGCTGCTCGTCTTATCACCGGAAGTTTTGCCGGAGCTGTCCGACGAGCTGCTGTCTGTGTTCTCTGTGGAAGAACTGTTGTCTGCAGTATCCTGTTTAGACGAATCGGAACTTGTCGTGCTGTCCGAGCTGTCAGAATCAGAAGTCGTTGTCTGTTTCTTATCCGAAGTGTCGGTGCTGTCGGTTTTGCTGTCTCCGGCAGCCTGTTCCAGTGCTTTTTCATCCACGACAATATCCTCGGTGGTATCCTCCGTCGGACGATACCGCGCCTCCTTTTCATCGGTCAGATCAATGACGCCACTATCCGGCAAAGACGGCTCCTTGAGAATCGCCTTGAGGAACTGAATCTTGTGTTCCAGATTGCTTTCCTCCAATGCGCCGAGCAAAATCGTGTACTGTTTGTCATATGTAATGCGAACATCATATGCCTTTTCCACATCAATCGTCTTGATATGCGCCTTCATGCCATAGGAATCCGCAAGCTCCAGCAGCTTGATGACCGAAGCGATCTTATCCTGCTTATCCGCACCAATGGTCGTGCCGACTTCCAGTCCCTTTGTTGAGATGCCGGTGACGGTTGCCGTGCCTTTCGCTGCGGACTTCTTCTCCTCCAGCACCTTTCCTGTCAAATCCAGAATGAAATACTTGCCTTTCTGTTCTAAAGACAGGGCTTCGGTGCGGTCTGTCACTTCAATTTGCAGGGTACTCGGCATCTTGCGGTGCAGCTTCACAGTATCCAAGTACGGGTAGTCTTTTTTCAAATCCTCTGCAATTTGCTTGGTGTCCAGAAAAAACATATTGTCTCCCTCTTTGACACCGGTTGATTTGATTAGCTCTTCGCTCTTGTACCGCGTATCCCCGCTCACATCAATGGTAGACACCTGGAAAAAAATCGTCGGAGCAAAGATAATGGCAAGCAACACCAGCACCGCAATACAGATGCGCGACAGCAAGCGTCTGCGCTGCTTTTTTCTCTGCCGCTCACGAATGGCGCGGCGAGAACGCGCACCTGTGCGCTGCATACCGGATTGGCTCTGCGGCACACGGCGCGACGGCTGCGTGGATGGTGACGTCGTTCGAGACGAACGTCTTTGGGTATTCCGGCTGTTTCGCCTGCTGTCTCTCACTTCCGCGCAGCCTCCAGAATGTACTGATAGATTTTCTCACTGGAATCCACGATTGCCATCGTCTTGGCGCAGTGTCCCATCTCTGCCAGCTTTTCGTCATCGCTGAGCAGCTCGGTCACGGCATTATACAGCTTCTCCGGTGTGCACTCCGGCTCTGTGATGACCTTACATGCACCCTTTTGCTCCAACGCACGCGCATTCTTTTCCTGATGGTTTTCTGCGACATACGGAGACGGCACAATGATAGACGGCTTGCCCAACACGCACAGTTCACCCAGCGTTGCCGCACCGGCACGACAAATAACAAGGTCGGCTGCTGCCATAACATCAGCCATATCATAAATGTACTCGCGCAGCTCAATATTCGGATGCTTGTCCAGATCCACGCCCTTTTCCTTGATGCTTTCCGGCAGCCACTTGTACGCAGCGGTACCGGTCGCATGAATATGGCGGAAGCTGTCGTGCTGACTCTCCAGCTCGATAAATCCTGCCATGTGACGGTTCATATACAGAGCACCCAAGCTTCCCCAGAACGAAACAACCAATTTTTCGTCATCCGCCAGCTTCATTTTCTTTCTCGCCTTCGCACGATCGGCAAAGATAATTTCACCGCGCACCGGCGCACCCGTCAATCGAATATTCGGGCGATTTTCCAGCAGCTCACGCGTGTTTTCAAAGCTAATCAGCACGCGATCTGCTTTTTTCGCACAAGACTTAGTGACAACACCCGGAAATGCATTGACTTCGAGCAGTACCGTCGGAATATGCATCTGCTGTGCTGCGTGTACCATCGGATAGCTCGCATAACCGCCGCATCCTACAACGACATCCGGCTGATATTCGCGGAGAATTTTTTTTGCCTTAGATGTCGCTGTCAGAGACTTTTGCAGCGTTGCAATATTATACAGCACAGCTGACGGAGACATGGAACGTTTAAGTCCGCGCACATCAACGGTATACAGCTTATAGCCCTCGCGCGGCACCAGCTTAGATTCAATACCGGTCGATGTACCGGCAAAACGGATTTCTACATCATTGCGGCGAGACTGGGCATATTTTGCAATAGCAAGACCCGGATTGACATGGCCTCCCGTGCCGCCGCCCGTAATAAGCAATTTCATATCAAGCTACCCCTTTTCTTCTCATCACTGTTTCTTTGATGGCGGAATGTTTCTTGAAATATTGAGTAATATACCGATCTCCAGCAGCTGCATGACAAGCGCCGTACCGCCGTAGCTGAACATCGGAAGAGATGCGCCGGTGACCGGAAACAGACCGGTGACAACGGCGAGATTCAGCAAAATCTGAAACGCGAACTGCATCGTAATGCCGGTTGCAAGATAGGCGCCGAATCGGCTGCCTGCTCGCTTGGCAATCGAGAATCCGCGGTATACAAAAAACGCAAACAGACCTAAGATCAGCGTTGCGCCGATAAAGCCCAGTTCCTCACAGATGACCGAAAAGATAAAGTCATTGAATGGCTCCGGCAGATACAAAAACTTCTGTCGGCTCTGACCAAGTCCCAAGCCAAACGGACCGCCTGATCCAATTGCGATCAGTGACTGTACGATCTGATAGCCCTTGCCGCGTGCATCACTGAACGGGTCTAAGAACACTTTGAATCGCGCATTGACATGCCCCAGCTTAAAGAAGGCAATCACCGCAATGGCAGCGCCGGCAGCACTCAGCGGAACCAAAAACCACACTCTCATGCCTGCCACAAACAAAATGGAAAAAGCAACGATAGTAATAATCATCGCCGCAGACATATGAGGCTCCAGCGCCAGCAATCCAATCATAGGAACGACCAGTGCAGCATAAAAGAGCAAATGCTTGACATTATGCACAGATTTTGGGTTCTTTGCCGCCAATTTCGAAAAGAAAATCATAATTGCCAGCTTTGCGATCTCGGACGGCTGAAAGCCAAACAGCCAGCGCTGTGCATTGTTCAGCGAAGTGCCAAGAGGCGTCAAAACAACGACAAGCAAAAGCAGCGAAATTAAATACAAATGCAACGCCCAGTGTTTATATTTCCAGTACGGGAAGCACGAAACCAAATGCATCAGCACCAGACCGACTACAGCAAACATCGCCTGACGAATGAAATAATAAAACGGCCCGGTAGAAGAACTGTAATACGCTTTCGGATAGCTGGCGGACAGCAGCGCGATCAGTCCAATCGCCAACAGCATAAGTGTCACGAGCAACAGCGGAGCGTCTGCCCGTTTATCTTTTTCTCTCTCGCACCAAGCATATAAGTGCTTGGTATAGGCATTGCGCGAAAGAAATGCATGGAGATGCTGTGCTTTCCGAGCCTTCTTTCTCCGTCTTTCTGCCTGTCTGCGCGCCGGGCTGGATGCCGTCCGGCGTGCAACTTGATTGCTGCGTTTCTTCCTCGAAGCAAAGGTCATGGAAATCACCTCCGTTTTTCCTCAAATACCGTGTAACCTTACAGATAGTGCGGTGCCGTACCAAAGTATGCCAGCACACACATGATGACTGTGATACCAGCAAAAATCAGTACAATTTTCTTCTCACTCCAGCCGCACAGCTGGAAATGATGATGAATTGGTGCCTTCTTAAAGATACGCTTGCCCTGCATCTTCACATTACCCTTGGCATCACGTACCGGCTGACCATTTTCGTCCAGCACCGGCTTTTTGGTTGCCTTGTAGTAAGTAACCTGCAAAATATCCGACAGGGTCTCGATGACGTAAATCAGACCGACAAACACGAGGGCAATCGGCTGATCGCAGGCAAATGCCAGACCGGCAACCGCACCGCCGAGAAACAGCGAACCGGTATCGCCCATAAATACCTTTGCCGGATTGAAGTTAAAGATCAAAAACGCAGCCAGACCGCCTGCCAATGCCGAAGCAAAAACAATGACCGGCATATTATTGGAAATGACACCAATGACGATAAAGTAAACCGCAACCGGCAAGGTAACACCAGCGGCAAGACCATCCAGACCATCAGTCAGGTTTACCGCATTATTGCAGCCGACCATGATAAAGGCTGCGATAACGATATATACCAGCCATGGAATATTCAGCGAAACGCCGATAAACGGAATATATAGGCTCGGCAGCAGATAACCGCCCATGTGCAGCACGGACAGGAATACGAGTGCCAGCACCAGCTGAAGTGCAAATTTCTGTTTGGAAGTCAAACCTTCATTTTCTGCCTTGCGAATCTTGGTGCGGTCATCAATAAATCCGATGAGACCATAGCACAGTGACAGCAGCAGAACCGTAAACGACTGAATGGACAGTGCATGCACAAGTATCACATTGGTGAGAATCGTCACAATGGTGATACTAATGATGAACATAAAGCCGCCCATCGTCGGGGTGTTCTGTTTACCGGCATGTTCCGGTACGTAGGACAGAATTTTCTGTCCAAAATTCATCTTGTGTAAGTAGCGAATAAGCGCCGGTCCAATTGCTGCTGTAAGAACAAACGATGCGATGACCGACACAGCGATAATGGTTGTCATGTACAATTTCCCTGACTTTCTCTTTTAGTTTGCCCGGAACAGCTCCAAGGCTTTTTCCATCTTCCAATAGCGACTGCCCTTAAACAGCAGAGCATCTCCTGCCTTGACTTCGCGCTTGAGCGCACCGGCAATTCCCTCATGCGAATGCATGATATGAATATTAGCATCCGGCATTCCTGCTTCTATGGCGCCAAGACGATAGTCCTCCGCGCCGTCGCCATACGCATACAGGACATCGGCACACTTGGCAATGACTTTGCCGCAGCGCTGATGCTCTGCCGCCGCAAAACTGCCCAACTCTCGCATACCACCGAGCACAGCGATGCGCTTGCCGGTGACCTTAAGCTGAGACAGCAGCTCCAACGATGCATTGACAGCATCCGGGCTGGCATTATAGCATGAATCAATAATCGTATATCCGTTTTCCTGCGTGATGGTCTGATGAATATCCCGAAATCCCTTGAGACCTGCCGCAATTTGCTCATGCGAGAGACCCAAGCACAGACCCACACCAGCAGCAGCGAGTGCGTTGTAGACATTATGTCTGCCGACGGTGCCAATGACCGCATCAAAGCTGCCATTCGGATGCACAATCGTCAAATTGATATGGTCTCCCTCCTGCACAATATGCTCTGCCCGCACATCACATGCTGGATTTTCAATGCCAAAATACAGCGTCTTGGCCGCAATGCGGTTCTTTTTGCACCACAGCAGCGGCTCATCGCCGTTAAGAACCGCTGTGCCGCCCTCCTGCAAGCCTTCTAGGATTTCCATCTTGGCATCACGAATGCCTTCACGGGAACCCAGAAATTCAATATGTGCCGTACCAATATTTGTGATAACGGCAACATTCGGTTTTGCCTGTACCGTCATATGGGAGATTTCCTTGAAATTAGACATGCCCATCTCGATGACAGCGGCCTCTGTGGATTCTTCCAATCGGAACAGCGTCAGCGGCATACCAATCTCGTTATTTAAATTACCCTGTGTGTACAGGGTGCAGAACTTCTGACCGACAACCGCCGCAGTCATCTCTTTGGTTGTCGTCTTGCCGACAGAACCGGTAATGCCGACAACCGGAATATCAAACAGTGAACGATACCCGCCAGCCAGAGACAGCAGGGCTGCTCTCGTGTCCGGCACGCGAATGACTGGAACTGGCAAATCTACGTCCTTTTCCGACATCACAGCAGCGGCTTTCAGTTCCACTGCCTTTTCCAAAAAATCATGTCCGTCAAATCGTTCACCACGAATCGGAATAAACAGACTTCCAGCCGGAATCGAGCGAGAATCGGTAGAAATACCGGTAATTTGCGTGGTTCCATCGCCGACAACTGTACCGCCCGCAAAGGCAGCCGCCTGTGCAGCCGTAATGATCTTCATATGTTTTCCCCTTTTCGCTCTCTATCTCTTACTTCTGATTTTTCTTTGCGAAGTATTCTGCAACAACCTCGCGTTCATCCAGATGATGCTTGACATGGTTGATCTCCTGATAGGTCTCATGTCCCTTGCCCATAAGGACAATGGTGTCTCCTTCCTGCGCGATGTCCAGCGCATGCCAGATGGCCTCTGGTCGGTTGACAATCACATCATACGGCGTCTTGGTGTCCTTCATACCTTCCAGAATGTCCTCAATAATTGCCTCCGGCTTTTCGGTGCGCGGATTATCCGAAGTCACAATGCAGTAATCAGACAGCTTTGCCGCAATTGCCCCCATCTTCGGACGCTTGGTGCGGTCTCTGTCGCCGCCGCAGCCAAACAAACCAATTACGCGACCCTTGGTGAATACACGCGCTGCTTCCAGCACGTTTTCCACGCCGTCCGGAGAATGTGCATAGTCAATGAGCACGGTGTAATCGGTATCCGTCGGAACAACCTCTACGCGACCCTTGACGCCATGTGCCTTGTGCAGCGCCTCTGCTGCATCGGCAACCGATACGCCGAGTGCCTTTGCACAGGACAGGGCGCACAGCGCATTATATACGGTAAACTGTCCTGGAATGCCCAGCTTAACTTCGGTCTTGCCCTCTGCGCTCTCGCAGATAAAGCCGATGCTGTCCGCGTGGAGCTGAATGTCTACGGCGCGAAAATCACATGCCTCGTGCTCGCCATAGGACAGGAACGGGCAAGCCTTCTGCTCCAGCATGAACTTGCCTGCCGCATCGTCAAGATTGGTCACACCGGTCTTGCTCTGATGGAACAGCATTGCCTTTGCATCGCGGTATGCTTCCATGGTTTTGTGGAAGTCCAGATGATCCTGCGTCAGATTGGTAAATGCGCCAACGGTAAACTCAATGCCGTAGACGCGATCCAATACCAGAGAATGCGATGAAACTTCCATGATAACATGGGTACAGCCCGCATCGCGCATCTCTGCGAACAGCTTGTGCAGCTCAAAGGATTCCGGTGTAGTGCGCTCTGTCGGCAGAATCTCATTACCAATCATGTTCTGGTTGGTGCCAATTAGACCAACCTTATGACCCTGTGCCTCGAGAATTGTCTTGATCAGATAAGTCGTTGTGGTCTTGCCGTTAGTGCCGGTGATGCCGACCATCGTCATGCTGCGCGCCGGATGGTCAAAGTAGTTCGCCGCCATCTCTGCCAGCGCACGGCGGGACGACTCGACACGAACATACGGTACCGAAATACCGCTTTCCGGCACATGCTCGAGCACGATCACGCTCGCGCCCAGTTCTATTGCCTTACCAATATACTTATGACCGTCCGTCGCATAGCCAGTGATCGCCACAAAGACATCACCCTTCTGTACCTGACGGGAATCATACTTCAGTTCGCCAACTTCTATGGCTGCGTTTGCGGTCTGTTCCGCAATTTCAACGCCCTTGAGAATCTTTTCCAGTTTCATGTCTTTCTCCTTATTATTCCTGACTTGTTACGTTATTGCCAAATGCCACCGTGACAACGGAACCTCTTGCTGCCTCGCTGTCTGCCGCCGGGCTTTGCTGCACTGCAGCGGATGCGCCGGATGTTCTCCAGCTGGCAATACCGTTCTGTTTCATATACAATCCAACCTGTGCCAGTTCAGCTCGTGCAGTTTCCACACTCATTCCGCTGACATCTGGAACCTTTACTTTATCTGTCGGCTTCTTTTCGCCGCAATACAGCACAATTTTATTGTCCGGCTGAACCGAAATGCCTGCTGCCGGAAGCTGGTCTGTCACCTTTTTGCCGTCACCTTCTACCGTATAGTCCAAACCCGCATCTTCCAATGCTTGTTTTGCATCGTCTACAGACTGACCGGTAAGTGTCGGCACAGTGATTTCCTGTCGATCCGCTTCCTCATCCGAGTAAATCGCCTCGACGCCGAGATACGGCAGAATGTCCTCAAAAATACGTGCGACAACTGGTGCTGCGACCGCACCGCCACCCTTATTGTCAGTCTGCGGCTCATCAATCATAACGAGCACGGCATACTGCGGATCATCCATCGGTGCCAGACCGATAAACGAAGCAATACGCAGCGATTTATCGCTCTTCGGCTGTTTTTCCGACGTTGCTGTCTTGCCGCCCACACGATAGCCGGCAACATATGCATTTTGACCGGTACCCTGTGAAACAACATTTTCCAGATAGCTGTTCATAGTATCGCTGGTTTTCTTGGAGATAACCTGTCTCTTGACTTCTGTGCCGACAGTCTGTTGCACATTGCCGTCAGAATCGACAATTTCACGCACGACATGCGGCGTGACGAGCTTTCCGCCGTTGGCAACAGCGGAAACCATACTCAGCTCCTGCAGCGGAGTAACCTGGAAGTTCTGACCAAACGATGCGGTTGCCAAATCTACCTCGCCCATGTTGTCAAAGAAGATGCCCGTTGCTTCACCTGGCAGATCTATTCCGGTCTTTCCTGTAAAGCCGTATGCTTCAAAATACTTGCGGAATATATCCGTGCCAATCAGAGAACTAATGTCCATCATGGCTACATTGCAGGAATTTGCCAGCGTATCTTTGAGCAACTGCGTACCATGGCCACCGTCCTTCCAGCAATGGATTAACTGATCTTTAACGCTCTTTGCGCCGCTACAAGTAAACGTGCTGTTGTCATTCACCAGTCCTTCTTCCAGTGCCGTAGACACGGTAAATACCTTGAATGTCGAACCCGGCTCATAGGTATCATTGAGTGCTTTATTTCTCCAAAGACCCAGCAAGATTTCACTGTATTTCTCATCGTATTCTTCTCCGCTGAGATTGTTCAGCTCATCGAGCAAGGATGTGTATTCTTCTGGAATCACGCGCGGATTGTTTAAATCGAAGTCCGGCTTCGTGGACATTGCCAAGATCTCGCCGGTCTTGACGTCCATAACAATGCCGCAGACGCCTTTTTTCGCGCTGGTTTGCTCCAGTACCTCTTCCAGATGCTTTTCCAAATAGTGCTGCACGCCTTCGTCCAATGTGGTTACAACACCGTTGCCGTCTTTAGCCGGAACATACTTTTCATAATCATACGGCATATCTGCACCCAGCGCATTGGTTGCCTTGACGACACGACCTGCCACGCCCTTGAGCACATCATTATACTGCAGCTCCAAACCATACAGACCCTGTCCGTCATCATCGGTAAAGCCCAGCACCTGTGAGGCAAAATTTCCGTATTTATAGTAACGCTTGGAATCCTCCGTCGTATTAACACCGGAGCTGAGATTTTCCTCCTTGAGCTTTGCAATCAGCTCATCTGCAACATCGGCATCGACATGCCGTGCGATGCGGACGTATGACTGCTCGCGCTGAACCTTCTTTAAGGTCTCATCATAATCCAGATCCAGATACTTTGCCAGCAGCTTCGCCAAACGCTTTTGATACTTCAGACACGCTGCCTCTTTTTCTTCATCGGTTGCCGGAATATCTTTACCTTTTTCATCTTGCTTCAGCTCAACGGATGCCAACCCCTTCTTGCGAATATCCGCCGGAGAAACGCTGATCTCCTGTGTCGTTGCGCTGACAGCAAGCTCCGTCATATTGCGATCATAAATCGTACCGCGCATCGGGGTGATAATCAAATCCTTGGTCTGATTCTCCGCCGCCTTGCTCTGATAAAAATTGGTGTTGATGACCTGCAAATACAGCAGCTTACCCGCCACAACAACAAAGCCCAACACAGCAAATACAAGAATTAAAAAGTTTAGGCGAAACCGCATGTTTCTATTCGTTTTGTTGGAATGTTTTCCAGCCATTCGTGTAATCTCCAATCCATTGTTCTGCGAAATGTCCGCCCTTTAAGAACACTTTTGATTATAGCACAACTATGTATCAATTGCATTGTCAACATGACAAAAAACAAGGAGTCAGAAGGTTATTCACGCTTCTCACTCCCACCGTTTTATTATGTATATGATACATCAGCGTAAAAATGACAAAATTGCACTAAAGCTCTTTACAAAACTGGATGCCAGTTTTTCCACCCCGCTGGAGCCTTCGTTCACCTGTACCTGATCGTTCTTCTGCAATTCGAGGTATTCCTCTTGGCTGCGGTCGAGCTTGACCAGTCCCAGCACATTTTCCGCGTAATTTTCTACTTGAGAAAGATCCACAGAATTTTCTTTCTTTGTTTTGAGAGAAGTGTACTCGCTCTCCAGCTGTGCAAGCTGTGTTTTTTTCTCTTCTACCTGTTTTGTCAGGTCTGTCACCTGAATGTATCCCACTACAGTACCCACTGCACCGACCATTACCATTACGATCATCGCAGCAATTGCCAGCCTTCGGATACGACTCTTACTGTGCCGAATGCGGGCACGTTCTTTTTTGCGTGCCAGATTGTGCCGTTTCGCGGAATCGATTGAGATCGACGTTTGGTTCCGCCGCGTTTCTTTTGTCATACGAGCTCGCTCTCCCTTTTACTTCTTTGGCATTTTTTCGCATACTCTCAATTTTGCGCTTCTCGCGCGGGGGTTTCGAGCGATTTCCTCCATAGACGGCAGCAGCGGCTTGCGCGCCACCAATTTTACCTTTGCTTGTTTGCCGCAAACGCACACCGGAAAGTCCTTCGGGCAGGTACATCCCTGTGCGGCACTGCGAAAAGCATTCTTCACAATGCGATCCTCTAACGAATGGAACGTAATAACGGCCAGTCTGCCGCCCGGTGCCAACAAATCAATTGAACGATCCATTGCTTCCTGTACCGCTTTCAATTCATCATTGACGGCAATACGGATAGCCTGAAAGCTACGCTTTGCCGGGTGCTGTTTTTCTCGGCGAGCTGCCGGCGGCATCGCTTCGCGAATGATGTCTGCCAGCCCCAGCGTTGTTTCAATCGGTTTCTGTTCCCGAGCACGTTCAATTGCCGCTGCAATCTGCGGCGCATATCGTTCCTCGCCATATTCCCAGAGAATACGGCGAATTTCAGCGCGATCCCATGTATTGACAACCTCATAGGCAGACAATGCCTGCTGCTGGTCCATACGCATGTCCAGCTTGGCATCGTGCATGTACGAAAAGCCGCGCTCTGCAATGTCCAGCTGCGGCGATGACACGCCCAAATCAAACAGGATGCCGTCTACCTGTTCCACGCCGCACGAAGCAACCGCCGTATCAATGTTGCGAAAGTCACTCTTGACCAGAGTCACGCGGTCGCGCACCTCTGCCAAGCGCTTTTCCGCATTGGCAAGTGCCATATCATCGCGGTCAATTGAAATCAAACGTCCGCCTTCTGCCAAACGCTGTGCGATATGCAGCGAGTGTCCGGCTCCGCCCAATGTCGCATCGACATACACACCGTCCGGGCGAATGTTCAAGCTGTCGAGACACTCGGACAGCAAAATCGAAATATGCTGAAATTCCATTTTTCGTCAGTCCTCCGTCTCAAAATCCCAGTTCTTCCATCGCCTGTGCGATGCTCTCAGAGTCCAAATCGTCAGTGTAAGCGTTCCAACGCTGTGCATCCCAAAGCTCTGCCCGCTCTCCAACGCCGATGACAACGACATCACGTTCCAACCCCGCATAGCTGCGGAGCACAGGCGGAATAATGATGCGCCCCTGCCTGTCTACGGTCACATCCGCCGCTGAAGACAGGAAGAAGCGCTGCAGGCTTCGAGATTTAGACATAGGCAGCTGCCGGATTTTCTGTTCCAGTTTCTCCCATGCCTCCTGCGGATATGCAAACAGGCACTCATCGAGTCCCTTCGTCACAACGAAGCTGTCTCCCAGCTGTTCGCGCAGTTTAGCAGGGATAAACAAGCGCCCCTTTGCGTCCAAGGTATGCTGATATTCACCCTTCACGCCAACGCCCTCCTGCTCCGCAGTTGTGGTCTTATGTGGGCGATCCTCCCACTCTTCCCCACTATGATTTTATTATACTTTCTGTAATCTTAAATTGCAAGGTTCTTACGTATTTTTTTATAGGAATAATTAGAGTTTTTTCCACGATTTTTAATAAATCTTGAACTTTCGAACAAACGTTCGTGTTTCATGAAAAACTTCTTCACGTAGAATAAGAAAAAAGCAGAAAACGGAAACTGCTCACCGTTTTCTGCTCGTTATTTTTTATATGATATTTGCTGTTACTTTGGGCTTACCTGCTCAAACTGGGCGCGGCATTTACGGATCTCCTCCAGCGACTGCGCAGCACACGCTTCCGTCGCATTAAGTTTCTCCGAGCAGTACTTGTTGACTGCTGTGCGTACCTGTGCCGCCTGCTTTTCCGCATTAGCAACAATCTCATTTGCCTGACGCTGTGCCTCTGCGATCATAGCGCTTTCATTGACCGTCTTGCGAACATAGTCCTCTGCCTTACGACGCAGTTCCTCTGCCTCTTTCTTGCTGGATTCTATCATCTCATTGCGCTTCTCTACAAGCGCACGCGCCATCTCCAAATCCTTCGGCATATTGGTTCGGATCTCATCGAGAAGATCCAACGCCTTTTCCTGATCGATCATACATTTGTCTGCACTCAGCGGAACGCTGCGCGCTTCCTGAATCATATCATAGAGCGAATTGATGAGTTCTTCCAAAACAGCTACCATGCGTATCCCTCCATCTGCTTGTCTTTCTATCTTTGCTTGTCGTAATGCTTTTTTTATTACTGACACGTGCGGTCGAGCTTTTTCAAAATGTCCTCTCGAACCTCTTCCGAAACAAACTCACTAATATCGCCGCCATGGCGGGCAATATCACGCACGATCGTGGAGCTGAGAAACAGATATTTCTGATCGGTCATGAGAAAGACCGTATCCAGATCTGCATTCAGCTTTTTATTGGCAAGTGCCATCTGAAATTCGTATTCAAAATCAGACACCGCACGCAGTCCTTTAACAATCGCGCAGGCGTTTTTCTCACGCACATAATCTGCAAGCAGACCGCTGAAGCTATCCACCTCTACATTGGGCAGCTCTGCCGTCATGCGCTTGAGAAAATCAACTTTTTCCTCCATAGTGAAGGCAGAAGTTTTCTCTCCGTTAATCATCGCCGCAACAATGAGCTTGTCAAATAATTTGGATGCGCGTTGAATAATATCCAAGTGTCCGAGCGTGGCAGGATCAAAGCTGCCAGGGTATACCCCGATTCTCATACGTGTCCTTTCCGGCTGCTCCTGCGGAGTGCCTTAGCTGTTTTCTTCCTTCCGGCACATTGCCGTCAGGCAGATCGTGCCGTATTGATATGTTTTCTGCACAGCAAAGGATTCTGGGCACCTGACGCTATCTTCCACGGAACTTTCACATATTATTATACCATCCGGCGACAGGATGTCAAACGATTCTACATCTTTCAGCGCAGAATTTAACAACTCGCCGCCATACGGCGGATCGAGAAACAGGACATCAAACTGCCTGCCCGAAAGACGCTGCAGCGCCTGCTGATATGTCATGTGCAAGACCTCCGCGCGATCTTCCACGCGGGCTGCCGCAAGATTCTTTTTGATGACGCCAATTGCCTTCGGTGCCTGATCGACAAATACCGCATGCTTGGCACCACGACTCAGCGCCTCGATGCCCATCTGTCCGGTTCCGGCAAACAGATCCAGCATCGCCGCATCGTACAATCGAAACTGTAAAATATTAAACACGGATTCTTTGACTTTATCCGTCGTCGGACGAGTATTTTTTCCCGGCACAGCGTCCAAAATTCTGCCGCGCGCACTTCCACTGATGACTCTCATGTCTGCTCCTCCTGTTTCTTGTGAAAATAATCATAGACTGCCTGTGCCGCCGACTGAGGAACAGCCGCTTCCAGTTCGTCTACCGATGCCTCTCGGATACGCTTGAGGCTTTTAAAGGTTTGCAACAGCGCCGTGCGGCGTTTTTCTCCAATACCCGGAATCTGATCTAATTGCGAGCGCACCGCCTGCGATTGCCTCAGGGTGCGCTGATATGTGATGGCAAACCGGTGTACTTCCTCCTGCATGCGCCCGACCAGTGCAAATACCGCCGGTGTCGTGGCAATGCTGAATTCCCGTCCGTCCGGTGCAACCAAGCCGCGCGTTCGATGGTGATCGTCCTTGACCATGCCAAATACCGGCGTGTCGCAGGAAAATCGATCCAGCACACCCTTTGCCACGCGCACATGTCCCAGTCCGCCGTCTATCATAAACACGCTGGGCAGCGGTGAAAATTTCTCATCGCCATCCTTCCAGCGCTGCATGCGCCGCGTCAGCATTTCTTCCATCGCCTTGTAATCATCCTGCCCGTCTGCCACCGATTCAATACGAAACCGACGATACCGGCTGCGTTTGGGCTGTCCGTTTTCAAACACAATCATGGAACCGACTGTATTGGTTCCCGCCAGATTGGAAATATCATACGCTTCAAACGTTGTTGGCGTCTGTTCCAGTCCCATCATACTGCCAAACAACTCCAAGGATTTTTGTCTGCGCTGACCGGTAGTCTCCGAGCGAACGATTTCTTCCCGCGCATTTTTTCGCGCCAAATCCATCAGTTCTCGTCGTTTGCCGCGCTGCGGCACGGATACCGTCACTTTTTTTCCTGCCGTTGTGCGCAGAAACTCGCTGACCGCCTCCATATCCTCTATCGGTTCGGAGATGAGCACCAGACTCGGCACGGCACCTCGCATCGCGTAATACTGCTTGAGATAGCTGCCCAGCAGTTCTGCGCCGTCTTCCTCCGAGGTACCATCCAGCATGGTATATTCTTTATCGTACAAATTGCCCGCGATATAATGCAAAACAACCAGACATCCCTTGGTCTCGCCCTGCACAAATGCCAAAATGTCCATGTCCGAAAAGCCGCTCGCCACAACCATCTGATGCTGTCCGGCGCGCTGAATCGCTCGCATTCGGTCGCGCAGCTGTGCCGCCTGCTCAAAGCGTTCTTCCTCTGCCGCCTGCAGCATCTCGCGTTCCAGCTGTGCCGCCAGCGCCTCATAATCGCCTTCCAATACGCGGATCGCCTGTGCGACGCGCTGTGCATATTCGTCCTGCGACACGTTGCCCGCACACGGCGCACAGCAGCGTCCCATCTGTGCATTCAGACACGGTCTCCGCTTGCCAATATCGCGCGGCAGCACGCGATGACAGTCACGCAAGCCAAGTGCGCGGCTCACGGTGTCAATCGCCTGAAAAGCCGCACTGCGACCAGCATATGGTCCCAAATACCGTGCCGTGTCCGCTTTTGTCTTTCCCACAACTTGAAACTCCGGATATGGCTCATCTGTCGAGATACGAATAAACGGATAACCCTTATCATCTTTGAGAAGGATGTTATACTTTGGCTGGTATTTCTTAATCATCTGATTTTCCAAAACCAGCGCTTCAAACTCGGAAGAACACACGATAATGTCAAAATTATAGATATTTTCCACCATTTTCCGCGTTTTTGGTGTATGTTTCGCTTCATTTTGGAAATACTGCGAAACACGATTTTTGAGCACCTTCGCCTTGCCGACGTAAATCACCTGATCGTGCCGATTCTTCATAATATACACGCCAGGCTCCTTCGGGAGTGTCAGTACCTTTTGATGCAGTTCTTCGCGAGTCATCTCCATGTCTCCTTCCGAAAAAGTTACGAAAAAAAGACACCGCAAACCAGCGGTGTCCTCTGTTCATTCGTAGGGTTGAAATCAGTCGCTGAAGTTCGAATCGCTGAAATTGGACTGAATCAGATCGGTCAGTGCGTTGACAGCCTCAACCTCGTCAACACCATCTGCGATCAGCGTGATTGTCGTGCCCTTGGTGATGCCCAAAGACAGAATGCCCAGCAGAGACTTTGCATTAACTCTGCGCTCTTCCTTTTCAACCAGAATGGTGCTCTTAAAACCATTTGCACACTGAATGAAGAATGTAGCCGGACGTGCATACAGTCCAACCTGGTTTGTTACCTGAACTTCCTGTGAAAACATTTCAACATCGCTCCTATAAACAAAATTAAACTAAACCTATACAACACAATACATGAATATGCAGATTCTTTTTCCTGAATCATATATTATTATTTATAGCATACCTGTTTTTTCCGATTTCGTCAATATGTTTTTGTAACAAAAGAGAGCATTTTCGATCGAAAATTTGTAAAGGATTTTCAAATACCGCAAATTGCAACACCAGCGTTCTCAACATATTGACGTTTTTTACACCTTATTTTTTGCGTTTTGTTAGGTTTTATTTCAATTCCAGAATTGTTACGCCCATATCGCCCTCGCCGTACCGGCCGTTGCGAATGGACTTCACGTGTTTGTCATGCCGCAAGTGATCCTGAATTGCTGTGCGCAAAGCTCCTGTGCCCTTGCCATGAATAATCGTCACAACATCCAGTCGTGCCATCAGGCAGTCGGAAATGTAGCGGTCAACCTCCATCAGCGCCTCTTCGACCATCATGCCGCGGACATCCAGCTCGCTCTTTGCCGCCGAGCGACGCACCTCCGGCGATGCGCCCGCCGTCCGATACGCTTTGCGTGTCTTGGGCTGCGGCTTTTTCTTGGGCTGCTCCACGCGCAGCTCGTTAATCGGCACATTGACCTTCAAAATGCCCGCCTGCACGTAAACCATGCCGTCCTTGTCCTCCGGCTTGAGCACTGTGCCCTGCACGCCGACATTGAGCAGATATACCGTATCACCGGCCTTGAGCGGACGAATGCTGTCCGCTTCCACGGTCTTTTTCTCGCGGCGGCCCGCCTTCTTTTCTGCCTGTCCCAACGTACTGCGCAGTGCCGCACGAGCCGCAGCCAAATTCTGATCCGCCGCATTGGCATTCGCCTGCTTTTTCATCTCATCCAGCTGGGCAAAGACAGTATCCGATGCCATGCGTGCATCACGCAAAATGCGTGCTGCCTGCTCGCGTGCCTTTTCGAGAATCGCGTCAGTCTCGTCCTCGGCGCGTCCCTTCATCGTGACCGCCTTGTCCTTTTCCGACTGTGCCGTGCGGCGCAGTCTATCTGCATCCTCACGCTGCTTTTGCAGCTGATGCCGTTCCTTTTCCAGTCTGCCCAAAACATCCTCAAAGCGGACATTTTCCTCAGAAATCTGCTTCTTTGCCTGTTCAATAATCGCAGGTTGTAAGCCCAAACGCTTGGAAATGGCAAACGCATTGGATTTGCCCGGCACACCGGTGAGCAGGCGATAGGTCGGCTGAAGCGTTCTGACGTCAAATTCACACGAAGCGTTTTCTACGCCGTCTGTCGTCAGCGCAAAGACCTTCAGTTCAGAATAATGCGTGGTCGCCGCAACCAGCGAACCCATCTTTCTGCCGTACTCGATAATCGCCACAGCCAGTGCTGCGCCCTCTTCCGGGTCTGTGCCGGCACCCAGCTCATCGAACAAAATCAAATCGTCCGGGCCGCACTTTTCCATAATAGACACGGTATTCTTCATGTGTGCAGAGAACGTAGACAGCGACTGCTCAATGCTCTGCTCATCGCCAATATCCGCATAAATATTCTGGAACAGGCATACTTCACTCTGTTCATTTGCCGGAATGTGCAGGCCGGATGCCGCCATCAAGCTGAGCAGACCCAGCGTTTTCAGGCTGACCGTTTTACCGCCGGTATTCGGGCCTGTGATAACCAGCGTATCATAGTCGCAGCCGAGAGCAATATCAATTGCCACCGCCTTTTTCTGGTCAAGCAGCGGATGCCGCGCCTGAATCAGCTGTACCTGTGTCTTTTCGCTTAGCTTTGGCGAACAAGCATTGAGCTGGAACGAGTAATTTGCCTTGGCAAAGATAAAGTCCAACTTGCACAGCACATCATAATCCGCCGCGATGGCATCGGAAAATCCTTCGACATCCGCAGTCAGCTCTGCGAGAATGCGCTCGATTTCTACTTTTTCCTTGCCTTGCAGAATTTTAATCTGATTATTTGCATTGACAACCTGTGTCGGCTCAATAAACAGCGTGGCGCCGGAGGATGAAATATCATGTACCATGCCCGGCACATCGCCTTTGTGCTCGCTCTTGACCGGAATAACATATCTGCCGTCACGCTGTGTGATAATGGTTTCCTGTAAGTATTTGGAATACGTGGCAGAGGAAACATAATGATTCAGCGTCTCGCGCACATGGACATTCTGCTGTCGAATCTGGCGGCGAATATTGGCCAGCTCAGACGATGCCGCATCGGCAATTTCCTCCTCGCTGATAATAGCGCGATTGATTTTTTCCTCCAGATAGCGGTTGCTGTTGACCCGCGCAAACATCGTGTCCAACGACGTATGCACGCCGTTGTCCTGCTGTTCATTGCCGTACTTGCGCACCTGATTGGCGGCGTGCAGCAGCGATGCAATGTCCAGCAATTCGCGCGTAGACAGAATGCCGCCCATCTTCGAGCGGTTGAGCGCTGCAGACACCTCACGGATGCCGCCAAACGCCGGTGTGCCGCCGGTCATAAGCAGACGCTTCGCGTCGTCGGTCTGCATCAGCAGCTCCTGCACATCCTCGATGTCGTGCAGCGGGCGCAGATTCTTTGCCGCCTGCTTTGCCTTTCGGCTGACGCACTTGTCTGCCAGTTGATCGAGAATCGTATAATATTCCAGTATTTTCAGACTTTTTTCAGAAAGTTTACTCATTTTTCTTGTCAAAGCTCCTAAAAATATTCTATTTCTATGTAATTATTGTTGATTGATGTGATATGCCCGCACCGTCGCGCCGATAGTCGTCACAGCGAGTGCCGCCAAAAAGATGACCAAGCTCAATATCGCATACCGTCCTGCCGATAGCTCATGATCGTCATATACAGCGTATACACACTGAATTTTATCAGCGAGGCATGCAGCACGCCATAGCTTGCCAGCAGCAAGAACTTCTAATACAGTATGCCGCCTCGTGCGCATAACCATCCCTCCTCAGTGTATATCAAACAGGGAATGATAAAAGCCCAATGTCTCTTGACACTGCACATCCATATGATACAGCAAATATCTTTCACAAATCGTGCCAAGCTGCTTGGCAGTCTGCTCGCTGACAGCGAACGAAAACTCTTTTTTATCCGGACAATACGCGATATACCGCAGCGCATGCAGCACGCCCTCGGACACGGAAAAATACGTGCCGCCGACACGCTTTCGGCAGCTGTCACAAATCAATGCGCCATTCTCGAGTAAAAACGACCAATTACTGCATTCAGTCTCGCCACATGCGCCGCAGCCGTTCAGCTCCGGCTGAAAGCCGAGCAGACAGGACAGCCGCAGCTCAAACGCCGCCTTGACCGCCTGTACCTGGCGGCTCTGGCGATCCAGCGCATACAGCGCCCGCAAAAACAGCCGCAAAATCTGCTGTGTTGTCTGCTCCTCGACTGATGCGATATTCGCTAAATCAGCAAAATAGCAGCACAGCGCATAGTACTCAATATTGCTCGTGATACCGCTCCAAAACGCGGTATCTATGACAGCGTCATTGAGCTGGTATTGTCTGCCCGCAAACAAGGTGAATTCGCTATACTGAAACAGAGAAGTCGCCGTCACCAAGCGTCCGCGTTTGCGCCGGATGCCGCGGCACAGCACTTCAATTTTGCCCAATTCTTCGGTCAAAAGCGTGATATACCGATCATGGTCTCCAAAGTCCGTCTGTCGAATCACCAAACCTCTGACCGTGATATGCTGCTGTGCCATGTGTTACTCGTTTTCATAGCCAAAGTTGCGCATCTGATACTGATTGTTGCGCCAACCTTCCTTGACCTTGACCCACAGCTGCAAATAGACCCGAGTATCGAGCAGCTCCTCAATATCCTTTCGCGCTTCTGCACCGATTTTGCGCAGCATCGTGCCATTTTTTCCGATGATAATGCCCTTGTGGCTCTTTTTCTCACAGTAAATCGTCGCAGCGATATTCATCAGGCCATCGTCGCGCTCATGCATCTGCTCGACGGCAACAGCAGTGCCATGCGGCACTTCGCGCTGCAAATTGCGCAGCATCTTTTCCCGGACAATTTCCGCGACGAGCTGACGCTCCGGCTGATCGCACAGCATATCGTCCGGGAACAACTGCGGGCCTTCAATGGCAAATTTGGCGAATTCTTCAAACAGAATCTCGCAGTTTTCACCGGTCTTTGCCGACAGCGGAACAACCGCATCCCATTTATGCGCCTCTGAATATGCCGCGATGACCGCAAGCAAATCCTCATTTTTCACCGTATCAATTTTATTGATAACGAGGACAGACGGCATGTGATACTGCGTCATGCGCTCCATCAGCTCCTGCTCTGCCGGTCCGATGTGCGGCACCGGATCGACAACCATCGCAGCAATATCTACATCTGTCACGGTATCATTGACGACTTTTACCATGTAATCGCCCAGACGGGAACGCGGCTTATGCAGACCCGGTGTGTCCTGAAAGACAAATTGACAGTCTCCCTTGGTCACAACGCCGGTAATACGCGTGCGCGTTGTCTGCGGCTTATTGGATACAATTGCAATCTTTGTGCCAACCAACTGATTGAGCAGCGTCGATTTTCCGACATTCGGCTTGCCCACGATGGAAATAATGGCACTCTTTTTTACACTCATGCTAGTTCTCCTTCTCGTTCCACTTACTTTTCAAACTGATCGGTATCGCGGCGCAGTCCCAGCGATTCCAGCACCGCCTCTTCATGCTTGCGCTGAAGCTGCCGTTCCTCCTCACTGCGTTCATGATCGTAGCCGAGCAGATGCATCATGGAGTGCACGGTTAAAAAACCACATTCCCGTTCGGTCGAATGGCCGTATTCCTTCGCCTGCTCCACAGCGCGGTCATAATTGAGAATCATATCGCCCAAAAACAACGAATGATCTCCCGGATCGCGCTCCAGTTCCACATCTTCCGGCCATTCGCCGTTGTAAAATTCCAGCATCGGAAAAGACAGTACATCGGTCACAGCGTCCTTTCCGCGATTCTCCCGATTGAGCGTGCGAATGGTCTCGTTATCCACAATCGTGACATCCACAAAGCTGTTTTCCGGTGCGCCTTCGGTCTCCAATGCCTTTTGTGCACAGCGCGTAATCAGCTCGGCAACCTGCTCAAACTGCTCTATTTCCGCCTCCGGCGTAATGCGAATGCGATGCATACTCTCTGCCTCACTTTCTGTTCTGTGTCCGACGCTTTGCCGCGCTTTCCTTGGCGCGCAGCTGCTTCTGCTGTTCATATTTCTCGTATGCACGAACAATGCGCTGTACCAGCTCATGTCGTACCACGTCCTTATCTGTCAGCTGGCACTGTGCGATGTCCTCGACGTTCTTGAGCACGCGAACCGCCTCTTTCAGACCGCTCACGCGGTCTCCCGGCAGGTCAATCTGGGTAATATCACCCGTGACAACCGCCTTAGAGCCAAAGCCGATACGCGTCAGGAACATCTTCATCTGCTCCGGCGTTGTGTTCTGTGCTTCGTCCAAAATAATAAACGAATCATCCAAGGTGCGTCCGCGCATATATGCGAGCGGCGCGACCTCAATGCTGCCGCGCTCCAGCAGCTTATTGAACGTCTCTGCACCCATCATATCAAACAGACCGTCATACAGCGGACGCAGATACGGGTCTACCTTGCTCTGCAAATCGCCCGGCAAAAAGCCGAGCTTTTCTCCCGCTTCGACAGCCGGACGGGTCAAAATAATGCGGCTGATCTGCTTGTCGCGAAATGCTGCTACAGCAGCAGCAACGGCGAGATAGGTTTTGCCCGTGCCCGCCGGTCCGATGCCAATCGTGACTGTATGTGTGCGCATCGCATCCATATACCGTTTTTGTCCCAGCGTCTTTGCTTTGATCGGCTTTCCCTTCGCCGTGATGCACACGACGTCCTTGCCAATCTCAGCAATCTGATTCTGTCTGCCGTCCTTGACAAGACCCAGCACATACTGCACGGTCTGTGTGCCAATGCTCTCGCCGCGCTCGGCAAGCTGCATCAAAGACTGGATCGTCTTCATCGCCAGCTCCACATGTTCGGGATCGGAGCCGGTGACTTTGAGTTCGGTCTCTCGGCTGAGTACTGTGACATCCAGTGCCTTTTCCAGCACCTTCATGTTTTCATCGAATGCGCCAAAAATTCCCATGATTAAATCAATGGAGTCAATATGCATGGTCGTTTCTGCCATATTTATTCTTCGCTCTCCTTGTTTTCCTTTGATGGCGGAAGCTCTGTTCTGCTGCTTTCCACACGTTCAGCGATCTGTTCATAACACCATACGACAGACCGCAGGACAGCGGCATGATCTTCCGTGTTCATATCTGCCTGCATGGATGTCAGACAGCCTTCCTGCAGCTGTGCTTGTACAGACCGCTTTGTTCCATATTCCAGCCGGTTTTGCATCGTTTCCGCCCGGAGCAGCACAGGTTCTGTCTGATATGGAATCACAGTCTCACAGTACAGGGAAACCGGCAGCACCAGATGTTCATTCAGGCGCACCGTTTTCATCGTTATTATTCTATCACAAATCCCATCGGTTAGACTACTGCTCCTATACAAATTTATCCGTGTTTTTCCGAAACACAGGGCATACCGATGCTTTTTTCTGCCTATTTCGGTTTTTCTTGAGGCTTCGAGCGGCATTTTCCGCGTCACATAATAGCGCACATCCGCCCACACCTGCGCATTGGCATCGGTGAGTCGATCCTCGTCCAGTTCTCCCTGTTTCTCCACCAGCGCATCAACCAGTATTTGTCCGCGCACAACGGCATCGCCGGTCTTGCAAAGCTGTGTGCCGCGGCCGACAGAAATTTTTCGAATCACGCCGTCTTTTAATGCGACAACATCATGAATTCCTTTCTTAGTCTCGTCCTCCGGCGGCGGCTTCGCCGCGGCCGCCTGCACCGTCAGCACATTTCCCTCTATATTGACGGAAAAATACTTGAGTTCATCCAAAGTTATCATCATATGCTGCTTGACATCCTTTGCATCAATTGTTGCACTTCTCGTGCCAACGCCAATATGCAGCTGTTCCAACTCCTGCATGATAACCCAGTTGTCCACGCCCTGCCCCAGTTGCAGATCAATCATCCAAATTCGTGAGGACAGTTCCCAGCACAGCCATCCCATCAAAACCAATCCCATCCACAAACCGTGCCGATGGCGTATGCGTTTCCAAAAAAACGGAAAGCCGCGCCGCCGGAGAATATGCACCCGACAGCGCGATCGTTTGCGCACGCGCGACAGACGGTAAAAATCGCGCAGAGACAGCTCCGCCTGCAGCTCATCCAACTGCGTCCGGCGAATGCGGTACAGCAAAATTCGATGTGCCGAACAGATATTGAGAAAGCGTTCCAACTCTGCGCCGCGCACACGGATGGTCAGCATCCCCCCTGCCAGCCGAATCCATTCGGCAACCATTCTGCACTCACACTCCCTCTGTCAAGAATCCCACCTGTGCAATCAGTCCGGTAATAGACAGCTCCTGCTCATCCAGCGTCCCCAGTTCTAATGCACTGCCTGTGATCTGAATAAGCAATCTGCCACAGTGAATTCGCATTTCCTCCTCGCTATACAACACAATCGCGCAGTGACCGGTTATCACAATGCTGCGATTTCCGTCCAGCTCGATGCATGGCGCACCGCCCAGCTCCGGAAATTTTGTTTCCACACCCGTTCCCTCCTCTGAAAATTTGTATGCACCGGCAGCATGATTGTTGCCATGTCCTGATAAAATGAAGCGAGAAAGGAGCTGATTCGTATGCGTTCTCGTCTATATTCTGTCGGATATCTGTTTTTTTTGCTTCTTTTATGCAGATATTCCGCCGCGTGTACCGATGCCGTGCACGCGGCTCTGCATCTCTGCCTATCTTCTGTCATTCCGGCATTATTTCCGTTTTTTGTCGCCAGCACACTTGCTATCTCCTGTGGACTGGCGCAAACGCTCGGCGTGCTCTTCGCGGTTCCGTTTCGCAAACTATTGCATTTACCCGCCTGCGGCTCAGCCGCCATGCTGCTGAGCTTTTTAGGCGGCTATCCTGCCGGAGCACGCATGGCGGCTGAACTATACCACAGCAAGCAGTGCACGCGCGAACAGGCAAACGCCTTGGCAGCAGTGTGCAATAACACCGGTCCTGCCTTTCTCATCGGCATGTGCGGCAACGGTCTGTTTCACTCGTTGCGCGCCGGCATCTTTCTATATCTCGTGCACATCATCTCGGCTCTGTTGACAGCTTTTGTTTTGCGTCCAAAGACCGCACCCCAGTCAACAGTTTTGACCGAGCAATCAGAATCTCCACGTTGGATTCCGTTGTTTGTGCAGGCGGTGCTGTCTGCCGGACGCGCCTGCCTGCACATATCTGCCTTTGTGCTTGTTTTTTCCGTCATTTTATCTCTCTTCCGGCAAATCGGTATCTTGTCTGTTCTTCTTTCTGTCTTTGCACCGGTATTTCGTGCAGGCGGTCTGACTGACGGCACAGGAGTGATAACTGGCATCTTCGAACTCACCCAAGGTCTTTCCTGTCTGACCTCGGATTCCGGCACACTCTCTGCGCGGCTCACCGCGGTTTCCTTTTTATGTGCATTTGGCGGGTGTTCCGTACTGTTTCAAACCGCCGCTGTGACAGAAGGCTTATCCTTCCGCACCTGTATCCGCGGAAAGCTGGTTCACGCCGTCCTTGCTTTTTGTCTCTGTCTGTTGGCTGTTTCCGTTGTACCAGCAAGCTGGCTGGAAACACGATAAATTTCGGTAATATTTTCGTCCTCTTGCGTCTGGAAACCGCGGGTAAAATACGCTATAATATTAGGATAGTGTCTTATGACAGAAAAGGAGACTTGCTATGTTTAACCCGTTCCGAAGGAACTGCTTATATAACGAATCCATTGAGCCGCATTGTGCGTACTGCGCCCACTGTAAGCCGGACAATGAATACCAAGGTGTCTGCGAATTTCGTGGAATTGTAGCCATGGCAGGAAGCTGCCGCCGGTTTACCTATGATGCCCTGCGCCGCCGTCCGCCGAAGCCAGCCCGCATTCGCGGCCGCTTCAGTGATGCAGATTTCTTCTTTGAAGAAAAGGAACCGGAGGCACCGCATCCAGCTGCTTCCTCCCCATCCAAACAGCCCGAGGAGGAGCATCCTCCCCTAATTTCTGAGGATCTCAGTCAATTTGCCGATCTCTGGGAGGATGATGACGAAACACCGAAAACAGAATCTAAACCGGAAACCGATACGGAAACGGACGCAGCCTCCGAACAGGCAGAACAAGAAGAAACTGCATCTATTCCGGAAGAAACAGAAGAAACCAAGGAGGAACACGTAGATGAAGGTTAAAAAACAGCTTGCCGCCTTCTTGCTGTCTTTCTCTCTGCTCACCGGCATGGCAGCACCGGTATTCGCTGTCGATTCTGATACATCGAGCACGCAAAGTACCTCTTCTGCATCGTCCGACCAAGCCTCTGACAGCACAGAAACAAAAGCCGATAATTCCAGCAATACCAGCTCGGACAAAACGGCAGAAACAACTGCAAAAGAAACCGAAGAACAGGATCCGAAAAATCCGACTATCACGATTGATGCCAAGGCCTCGATTCTTGTCAACGCGGAAACCGGCGAGATCATCGAGGCAAAAAACGAGAAGGAAAAAGAATATCCTGCTTCTACTACCAAAATGATGACAGCCCTGCTTGCACTGGAAAATTGCCAGCTGAGTGATATTGTCACCATCCAGCAGGAGGACATTGCCGCGGCCGGTGCCGGTGCCAGCAACGCCGGACTCAAAGCCGGTGAACAGGTCACGGTAGAAAATCTGCTGTACTGCCTGATGCTGCCGTCCGCGTTTGAAGCTGCCAATGCACTAGCCCGTACGGCAGGCGGCTCGGTAGACAACTTTGTCAAGATGATGAACGACCGTGCCAGTGAGTTGGGCTGCGTCAACACGCATTTTGTCAATCCGACCGGTATGCACGACACCGATCATTATTCTTGTGCCTATGACCTGTATCTGATCGCCCGCGAGGCAATGAAAAATTCGACCTTCCAAACCATCGTCAACACCGCACAGAAAAAGCTTCCGGCTACCAACAAAAATCCGGAACGCATTATCTATACGACCAATGAGCTGATTCGCAGCAGTTATTCGTCCATCTATTATGACAACTGCTACGGCATCAAGACCGGCCATACAACGCCAGCCGGATACTGCTTAGTATCCTATGCCAAGCAGGGCGACTACTCATATTATTCTGTTGTTCTGGGCGCCAAAGCCGGTACCCAATATGCGGGCAGCTTTACCGAAACCAAGCGTTTGTTTGAATGGGCATTTGACAACTTCCGCATGCGAACCGCCACAGAAGGCGGCTCCGCGGTAACTGAATGTCCGGTTCGTCTCGGCAAGGGCGTCGATCATGTCACGCTCGTCACCGCTCAAGATGTCTCCGTTCTGCTGCCAAAGGGCGCAGACACTTCGGATTTGGAAACCACATTGGACGTATCCGAGAGCTATGATGCACCAATTGCGCAGGGTCAAAAGCTCGGCACTGTCACGTATTCCTATAACGGAACGGCATGTGCAACGGCAGATCTGATCGCTCTCAGCGAAGTGCAGCGTTCTCCGATCCTATTTGCATTGGATCAGATATCAAAATTCTTACACTGGCTGCCTATTCGCATCCTCGTTACCATCGCCGTCATTCTGTTCGTCCTGTATCTGGTATTCTCCTTTATTGCCGGACGAAACCGCCGCATCAAAAAGCGGAAGCGCCGCAAATCACAACGCAAAAAGCAAAAATAATTGAAAGAAATCCCCTGTTTCTACGAAACAGGGGATTTCGTCTATTCAGATTGTGATTTCTGCCATTCGAGATAACGCATCATCATGACTGCCGCTTGTGCACGCGTTGCGTTATCTGCCGGACGAACAATCATGTCATCTCCGGAACGCTCTCCGGACAGGATATGACTTTGATACGCCCAGAGCACAGCATTCTTTGCCCACGCAGCAACGCTATTGCCGTCTGCAAATACATCGCTCAAGGAGCCGCTGACTTCTGGCCTTCCTACGCAAAAGTACAGCATGGAAGCGAATTCCTGCCGAGTGATCGCGCGATTTGGACAGAAAGATCCGTCTGGATAGCCATTTACAATGGATTGCTGTGCCGCCCAAGTGACCGCCCGATAATACCAAGCATCGCTCTTGACATCGGTAAATCTGTTTTGTTCTTCGACATCTGGGTTGCCCGCCTGATTGTACAAAATCTGCGCAACCTGCGCACGAGTCAGGGTACCCTCAGGCTCAAATTGTGTTTTTGATACACCGTTCATCAGTGCATGATCATATGCATATTGTACATAATCTCGATACCAGCTTGCCGCCGGAACATCGGTAAAAATATCCTCTACACGCCGTGTATCAGAAATGATCTGATCGGTGTAGATCTTTCCTTCAAACGTACAGGAAGCAATACGTGTTCCATCTTCATTCACGGTGACGGTGCAGGCTTCCTGCTGTATATCATCGCCAAGCGTGCAAAAAAAACGAGCAATACAAGTGAGTAAGTCGGAACTCCATTCAAACTCTGTCTGACCGTACGTATGGGTATGTTCTTTGCGCTGTTTCTCGTAATCCGTATCTGCCATCGGATAGCTGCGATAAAATGCCTTTGTCTTATAATCCGCATCCCGTACATGACCGGTGAAATTTTCATTACATTTCAAAAAATAGATCGGCTGTTCATTGCCCGCATCCCACGTTGCATCCAAATTGTAATATTTTCCGCCCAGCTTGACAATATTCCAGCTGTGCTTTGATCCATTTCCCGTACCGGAAATAAACCGGCAGTCAATATCCTCTTCAAGCATCAGTCGATACAGCAAAACTGAATATCCTTGACAGACACTCGTTCCGTTTATCGCCGCTGCATACGCCGTATATTTGAGCTTATATGAATCGTCCGCATCATGCTGGCTGTCATACGTCACATGCTGGCAGACATACGAGTAAATCGCGGAAACTTTCTCATAATCGCTCTTTCCCTCAAGATTTAGCGACTGCAAGATCTTCTTTATCTTTACATTTAATGCAGCTTCCTGCTTTGCTGTCGTATACCATGTCATCGTATACTTAATCGTCAGATAATACGTATTGCCATCCACATGCCCCGACTGCGTGGCATCCCATCCGGCATACTGCCATTTGAGATAATCGCCTTCCGTCGGTTTTCCCGTGTGCGCAACTGCTTTCTCAAAAAAGCGGGTAGCATCCGTTTTATCATAGGTGTTCGATTGATAATGCAGCGTAATCGTACTCTTTCTCTGCACCAATTCTTCACGCAGCTGATCGCACAGTTCTTCCTCCGAAGTCAAATAATTGGTTGAGCTTTCGGTCGTTTCTTCGCTCTGTGTGGTTTTCAGCTGCGCTGCTGTCATCTCATCTTGATACAGCGGATTGATATATGTGCTGGTGGAATATATCTGCTCCGCATGCTGCTTCGGAAGACGAAGTGCCAGCGCGCTGCCGGATGGAATCAACATAGAAGCTGCCAGCAATGCGGCAATCAATCGTTTTTTCATCGTATCTGCTCCTTTCCAACCTTGTTTTATGGGGCATTTACTCTGGATAGAAGACCTACTCCTCTTTTGTTAGTATACCATCCCATACGAACTTTGTAAACGATTCCTAAAATGTACATTGTGTGTAAATTCTAAGTGCTGATTATACGCACAAAAATACCCCTAATACTGGGTGTCCAGTATTAGGGGGGGGTACATATCAGCTCTGAAACCGTGCTAATCTTCGTTTTCTGATATTATTTTGTTGGATAATTGGTTGCATGCAGCAGCGTGATGCCAGAACTGTTTCGGCTTGCCCACGCACCGTATTTCACATAGCGCACGCTGACGGTGTTCGATGCCGTCCAGTTCGCATCATATACAGTAAATCCATCCGCATCGCTGGACACAAAAATCATTGTGTGCATCTTCGGTGTATTCATCTGAAGCACATCGCCAGGCTTTGCCTTGCTGATCACGCCCTTGATGCTGCTCGCAGAGTATGAAGTAGAGGATGCCTTGATAGAATACATCTTGCCATCACTGGCAGATTTCGGGCTGCCGTCATAATTCCAACGTGCCTGCTGACCATACATTCGGTAAAAGACTTCTCTGCCGAAGCCCATGCACTGGCTTGCACCTGCAAAAGAATAGCTACTGCCTAAATTCTTGCCGTTTGGATACACCGTCATAATAGAAGCCAGCTTTGCGGAAGCCGCTGCGGTATCTTCCGAATTGTCCGACAGTTTCCATTGCTGGGACGTACTGCCAGTATAGGCTTGAAGTACCACTCTGGAGCCTGATGCAGTCAGCGTCATATTCGGGTTATTTGCCAAACGCAGGGAATACGCACCGCTTGCCTCACTGACTGCTACGAAGTTCTGGCAGATTGTGTCGTTCTGCGTCCACAGCAGAGCGTTTGCTCCACTTGTCGGGTTGGTATCAACCACAAGGTCTTTATTCGCCGTGCTAACAATGCGGAAGCTTCCGTCGCTGTTCTTGACAAAGGTGAACTTCTGATCATTGCCGTTTTTGTCCGCTGCCAGAGAGAGCGCTGCCTGCTTATTGGCAGAAGCTGTCATCACGCGGTTATTGTCTGCGCTGTGCAGTTCATAGCTGCCGTCCGGCAAATTGGTGCAGGTAATCGGAGAGGCCGTGTTCTGCTCCTGCTGTTCCTGATATGCCGTGCCAAAATTCAGATTTTCCTGCCGTGCCTGCTCCGGTGTAATCTTTCCCTTTGCGATCAGCTTATCCGTCAGCGTGCTGTCACTGTTCTTTACCTTGGCATTGAGAGCCATGTACGAAATTTCCATGATCTCCTGACGGCGGAACGTTCCGTTCTTCCAGTCATTCGCCTGTGCGCGGGTGCACAGACCGATCTCAACCGCCTTATCCAAGGAGTGATCCCAAGTAAAGTCCTCGCCGCACTTGTAATCCAATGCTTTGAGCGTAAATGTCATATACTGTTCCGGTGTTACTGTGTCATAAGATCCAAACAGCGTTGCGCTGATACCAGCGGTATAGCTTCGGAACACACCATAGCCTGCGCACCAATGAAACCAATCCGGAATATCTGTGAACGGATACGAATAATCGACGGCGCGCGCTTCCTGCTTTTCTCCCTGCATATTGATAAACAGCGTTAAAGCCTCTGCACGCGTACCGACCTTCTCCAGCATTAAATCTCCCTTGTCGTTGCCATCGACCAAGCCCAAACGCTTGAGTACATAAGGACTCTGCGACAGATCTGCACTTGCGGCAAATGTCTGTCTGGCAGCCATCTGTTCTTCAAATACATCGGATGCAATCGAGCTATCACTAAATGCAAGTGCCGACATGCCCGCCGAAAGCATCAGAGTGCCGCACAGCACCGCAGAAATCATCTTTTTCTTTGGCAAGTGAAAATTCAATGGAATTTCCTCCTATCATTTACCAGAATTACTGATATTTAGTATATCATAAATCCCGGCATTTGCGTAACCAAATTGTAATCTTTGTAATCTTTCTGTTATCTGAACAAATTTTCTCCTCCTCTCTTGTGAAATTTTCACAAATCACGTTGCATTTTCTTGCGTTTTTATCTGTCAATACAAAGGGATTCCTTGTGAAATTTCGCCATTTTTTGAACTTCTGTCGAAAGAGGGCTTTTCCCCACGAGCAGAATCCAGTATAATAGAGTGGTTATCTTGTTTCTATCGCTTGGTTTTATATAAAGGAGGTTTTCCATGAACAGCATTGATGTTACCGATTTGACCTGTGATTACGGGCACGGGCACGGTATCTTTCATCTAACCTTTTCCGTCAATGCAGGCGAAGTATTTGGCTTTCTCGGTCCAAACGCATCCGGAAAAACTACAACGATCCGCCACTTGATGGGTTTTGTCCGTCCTGCTTCCGGTTCCTGCCAAATTGAAGGGCGAGATTGTTTTTCCTCTTCATCTGTGATCCATCAGACACTGGGTTATCTTCCCGGTGATATTTCGCTTTTTCCGGAGATGAGCGGCAAATCCTTCGTCAACTTTCTCGCTCGCTATCGCGGCATGAAGGGACGCGGACGCGTCAAGGAACTGACCGATCGCTTTGAGCTGGATCTCAAGCAGCCTATCCGCCGCATGTCCAAGGGTGACAGACAAAAGCTCGCTTTGGTCTGTGCCTTTATGCATGACCCTAACATCGTTATTTTGGACGAGCCAACGGCAAGCCTGGATCTTCTCATGCAGCACGCATTTATTGATCTGATCTTGGAGGAAAAGAAAAAAGGCAAGACAATCCTCATGTCCTCTCATCGCTTCAGCGAAGTGGAAAAGACATGTGACCGCATCGGCATCCTCAAAAAGGGACATCTCGCTACCGTATCTTCTCTGGAGGATTTGCGAAAAACCGAACGCCGCGTCTATCTGGTCACGTTAGACAACGAAGAGGCTGCACAGACGCTATGCCGCGAAAATATCACGGTCTTAGAGCACGAAGGACGCATGGTTAAGATCGCCGTGTATCGAGATTTACGCAGTCTGCTCTCTATTCTCATCAATTATCCGGTATCCACACTGGACAATGTCGGACAAACTCTCGAAGAAGTTTTTCTGCACTATTACGGAGGTGAAAACAAATGAATTTTCCCCTGTTCCGATACAGCCTCAGGCGTTCCTGCCTGTTGTGGCTCGTGTGTACTGTCTTGATGTGTCTATACGCATTTTCCGTTGTGCAAATGTATGATCCTGCTTCAGGCAAAGCCCTCATGCATTTTGTTCAGTCTCAGCCGCACGCGATGGAGCTGCTCGGCATGACACAGTTTGACAATACCTTCACCGCATTTATCGTCAATTACCTGTATGGTATGCTGCTTCTTGCTCTGCCGATGCTGTTCACCATTCTGTTATCTGTACAGCTCATCGCACACTATGTTTCCAACGGCACAATGTCTTATCTGCTGGCATCTCCCAATTCCCGCAAGTGCATCGTCCATACCCAGCGCAATGTGCTGATTGTCTCTCTGTTTGCCATGTTTGCTGTGATTTGCCTCGCAACGATTGTTTTATGCGAGTACTATTATCCCGGTCAACTCGCCGTCAAACACTTTTTACTGCTGACCGCCTGTGTCTTTGCCTTACAGCTTGCCTTTGCAGGTCTGTGCTTTCTTGTCTCCTGTCGCTGCAACAGCATCGGCAAAGCATTGATTGTCAACGCCGTTCTGTGTCTGCTGTTTTACATGCTTCGACTGGCAGCAAATGTCGGCGGCATCCTGTCCTATCTTCGTTACATCACGCCGTACTCGCTGCTCAACCCCACCGGTATCTTGCAAACCAATATACAGGCTTGCTTGCAGCCGCTTGTACTCTTGGTGCTCGCTGTGATTCTATTCGCTCTGGCAAGCCGCAGTTTTTCCAGAAAAACCATGCCGTTTTAATCTCTAACATACACAAAGGGCTTCATCGCGTGATGAAGCCCTTTGCTTTACGCTTTTTTTGCCAAAATAAATACCGTTGCCAGAATAAACACGAAACCAATCAAATCAATGCCCGCAAACGTTGTGTGCATGAACAGCGCAGTTGTCACTGTCGCAGCCAGCGGTTCCACACAGCCCAGCATATTGCCGCGCGCCGGACCAATAATTGCCGTGCCCTGCAAAAATGCGGTAAATGCCAGCGCTGTGCCGATCAGTACGACAAATGCCGTCATACCGGCAGATTGGACGTTAAACGAAATGGGAATCGTCCAAACGTGCATGAGCAGCACACAGGCAATGCCGCCGGACAGCATTCCCATACCAACCGGCAAAATACTGCCCCATTTGCGCATCAATCGCTGGGGAATAATAATATATGCCGCCGCGGCAATGGCAGAGATACCGCCCCAAATCAAGCCGTCCCGCGAAATATACAGACTATGCAAACTGCCATGTGTGGCAACCAAAAAGGTACCAAACAGGCAGGATAGCAATGCCAGCCATTCTCTGCGCACCGGCAGGCGGCGCATGGTGATACACTCGACAAACAGCACAATCACAACTGATAGATATTGCAGCACGGTTGCCGTGCCTGAATTGCTCTTGGTAATCGAGGTAATGTACGAAAATTGGGTGAACAGCAGACCGCAAACACCAAAGAGCACGCAATACAGCACAGCGCCTTTATTGTGCAGCAGCTTTTTGAGCTGTTCTCTTTGCTGGATCGCTGCCAGCAGCAGCAAAATAACACCTGCGCCGAGCAGCCGCAATGCTGTCACCCAGCGCGTATCCATTCCCTGTGCGGAGCACAGATATTGGCTGCACGTTCCCGATAATCCCCAACACGTGCCGCCCAACAGGGTAATCAGCACACCTTTTGCATACTTCGACATGACAAACACCTCTCAAATCCTTTACTGTATTGTATCGAATTTCGCCTATCCGCGCAAGATATCTGCTTATGTTACCAGAGAGCAGGCAAAAAAATAAGAGAGACAGCGAAAAACTGTCTCTCCTCTACCCGATCAGAAAATTAGAGCGGCTTTACATTTGCTGCGCGCAGCTTGCCCTTTCTCTCGTCCATTTCTTCCTCAAACTCAACCTTCTGACCTTCTTCCAGCGTTCTGTAGCCATCAGTCTGGATTGCAGAGAAATGTACAAATACATCCTCACCACCCTCGTCATTCGACAGGAAGCCATAGCCCTTTTCTGCATTAAACCACTTTACTGTACCCTTTTTCATTACAGGTACCTCCATTCAAAAAATATGCTTTGCGGGTTCAGGTAAAAAAAATCACATATGTTTGCAAATCATCCGTCCTAAATACGTCATGACTTACAACATATGCGAGATCAATGTACTGCTCCGGAAGCGTGTTCAGTATATCATTCCAGCTTCCAAAAGTCAAGATATTCCGGCTGAAAACCATTCGACAAATACCAACTTGCTTCTTTTTGAAGCAAGTTGGTATCCCTGTCTTTATTCGCTTAAAACGGTGCCGTCTGCCAGCGTGATGGTGTGACCATTAAAATTGATCGTGCCGTTATTGGTCAGGCTGGTCAGCGTGCAGTCACCGGTCAGTGTCCAAGTGCTGCCTTCCTCTACCGTAACGACTGCATTGTTGTCTACAGCCGTGCCGCCGTCCGCATTGTCCACGATGCGAATCGTGCCGGTAAAGTCTGAACTATCAGACAGCGTGAGATTGAGCGTTGAAATGCTATCAACTGTGATATTGCCGCTTAGCGTCTGATTTTTCGCTGTGCAGGTGACCTGTGCGCCATTGGATCCGGCAGTTCCCCATCCATGGCTCGCATCGTTGCCCGCAATAGTCATCAGATTCGCATCGGTGTCCTCATTGGACAGTGAAACGCCGTTTAATTCCATCGTGCACGCCGTATTGGTGATATAGAACATATCACCATTTTTACTGGTCAGACTGCCGCCCTTCATGGAGAAGGAAGCCGTACCCTCCTCGGCATCGCCGGACATCGACTGATAAATCATCACATTGTGCACGTTAACATCCGAACTGGTGCCCTTGGTGTCGCTCATATTGCCGGACACAGTGCAGTCAGTTAAGGCAATGGAATTCTCACCCTCAATGACCAATGCTTCAGAATTGTTCGCGGTCAGATCTGCATTTTTGGCTGTAATCGCTGCGGTAGAATAAATCGCCGGTGAATTATAGCCGTTGCTGATGTAGGTGCCGCCATCTACATTGACAGTTCCGCCGCCGCGATCCGAGCGGATGGCAGCAGACGAATTACCCGCTGTCTCAACGGTCAGATTACTGGCATTGGTTGTGCCGCCACCAGTTGTCTGTATACCACCGGAATTGTCCTTGCTCGTCGTGATGGTCGAATCCGAAATATTGACGGTCGTTCCCTCGCCATAGCTGAACACACCGTTTCCGTTCTGCGCATTGGTCGTCACCTTTGCACCTGAAATCGTGACATTGGCACCATTTGTCGCAAGCAAACCTGCATTAACACCATAAAAGTCTCCGTTTTCCGTGCTGGACGTCTCGCCGCCAGTCTTATTAACGGTAATATTCTTGAGGGTGGTCGTCGCGCCGTCTACGCGCAGAGCGTTTTCATCATCACCATCTGATGTATAGGTCTCGTCCGAGGCATCCTCGTCAGAATCAATGGTGTTGGCCGCGCTGCCCTGTTCAACGCTGCTGCTGCCGGTATTGCGCACAACGGCGTATTCCGCCTGATTACCGCTGCCAATGTCCACGACAAGGACATCGCCCTTTTCCAAATCGTCCGTGTCAATGCGCGTATCTGCGCCAGAGCTTTCTTCTGTCACAACCGCCTTGCTCAGATCTACGGTTGTAGAGTCATCTCCCGCGGTAAATGTCACAGTCTGCTCCTGCGGAGCACCGCCCGACTGCCCGCCAGAAGGCGCACTTCCGGACGGTGGATTGCCTTGCTGCTGGCTGTTGCTGTCAGAGCTATCGCTGTCCGGCTTTTCCGGCGGCGTTCCCTGCTGCTGGCTATTGTCAGAACTGTCTGTATTTCCGGAACTATCACCATCTGGTTTTTCCGGCGGGGTTCCCTGCTGCGTATCCTTCGTCTGATTTTGACTATCTGTGCTCTCTGCACTGCCGGAACCAGAGTCCTGTGTCTTTTCACTCGTGCTATCCGTGCTCTGTTCGCTTCCGGTTCCATCCGACAGCGTGCCAAGCTGTAAAGTTACCGTATCTCCATCAATAGAAGTGATCTTACCCACGACAGTTTGATTGCTGTAGCTGTTTGCCGTATTGTCAGCACTACCACAGGCGGTTAGCGATGCGGTTACTATCGCGGCACACAATAACGCGCTCATACTTTTTCTAAATTTCATACCTGTCACCGACTTTCTTTTGATTTGATGGCTTTAGTATACGCGCGTTTTTTGTGTGTTTTGTGTCTTTGCCATGAATATGCCAAAGATATTATTTGTATTTTCCAACACAATATATGTATATCCCGTGTATTTTACCGTGTGGGACAAAAAAACAGCAGAGATCTTCCCTGCTGTCTCTTATGTACGCGTTACAGCAGCATCGCAAACAACGATGCGGTAAATGCTGTCAAAATACCGGCGACGGCAACCGCCAGTGAACTCATTGCGCCCTCAATTGGTCCCATCTCCAGTGCACGCGCTGTGCCGATTGCATGTGCCGCCGTGCCAATTGCAAGACCCTTCGCAATCGGCTCCTCAATGCGGAATATCTTACACACCGCCGATGCAATGACGTTGCCGATAATACCAGTCAGAATGATAATGGCAACAGTTATCGTCACAATACCACCCAGTTCTTCGGACACGCCCATGCCAATTGCCGTAGTGATGGATTTCGGCAAAAATGTGACGTATTCCTCATGCGACAGATGGAACAGCATCGCAATCACGAAAATGCCGCCCATGCTGGCAACGACGCCGGAACACACACCCAGCAAAATCGCAGCCGCGTGCTGCTTGAGCAGCTCCAGCTGGCGATACAACGGAATTGCCAGACACACGGTCGCCGGTGTCAATAAGTAGCTGATATACTTTGCACCCTCATAATAGGTATCATAATCTACATGGAACACTAAAAGCAGCGCAATGACAACAATCACCGCAATCAGCAATGGATTGCAGATCGTCATCTTCCACTTTTTTCTGCACCACTGACCGAAAATATACGCCGCAATGGTCAGAACTGCTCCAAAATAGGTACATTGCAAAAATAAATTATTCATGCTTTTCCTTCTTTCGACGAATCAAAAACTGTGTTACTCTACCGGTAACGGCGATAACCAGCACCGTAATCACGATAAGAATCACAACTGATGGGAGCAACAAGGTTTTCATAGTCCCCCAGCTGTCTATCAGTTCTACCGCTGCCGGAACAAACAGAATCGGCATGATTTCAATAAGAAAATCTCCGACGTCCTGTACATCTTCCAATTTTAATAATCCGCTGATAAGTCCGATCAGCATGATAAACATGCCATAAATACTCGCCGGAATTGGCAGCGGAAGCAGTGCCTTGAGCACTTCGCCTGCAAAGGTGATTGCTATAATCAATCCAAATTGCCGTAGTATTTTCATAAGTTACGCCTCCACAGTATTTTATCCTACTCCACTTGTCGGAAAACGTCAATGTTTTTTATTGCACACATCTGTCGCAACGGGTACAAAAAAATCGGAGCAACTGCCTAAACAATTGCTCCGATCTGGTGCCGCTGACCGGGCTTGAACCGGTACGCTGTAAACCAGCGAGGGATTTTAAGTCCCTTGCGTCTGCCAATTCCGCCACAGCGGCAAATCAGCTTATATAGTATAACAAACTTTACCGGATGTTGTCAAGCCCTTGTCACTCACCATTTACAAACACGCAAAAATCGACTGCCCAACGCCGTCAGCACGATTTCTCCCAGATACAAACGAACGCTTCGCTCTTTCCACTTCGGATTTTTGCGCACAATTTGTTCTCTTGTGTTCTCAATGACCTGTTCAAACAGCAGATAAATATCTTCATACGGATTATTTGCAATATCTGCTGGTGCCTTGCTCTCCGTCTGCATAGGAATAGATATGAGATGCAGCCGCTGTAAATTGTCCAGCGCCGCCTGCACCTGTTCATAATCTCCATCCTGCGGCATGAACAGCGTCATGTGTGAAATCAACGGAATTTCTGTACCTCGTTCCGCCTCTTTGTGTCCCGCGAAGGTTTTATCACGCGTCATTCGGCTCAGACAGCAATCCAATATCGGAATATGCCGCTGTTCTCGCAGCTGATCCAACAGCACGCGGTCTATCTCATCCAGTTGTACCGCCATCGCAGCAAATGCCGGGTGGACATGCTCTCCCTGTTGTGCCGCTGTCATCAGACTTTTTACGCTTGCTTTGTGCGCTTCCTGCGTCCACGGCGTGTTCATCCATTCCTCTAACATATAAAGCTAACCTCTTTTCTGAGAAAAAAGTCCCGTTTCTGCTCTGCATGGGAGAGAAACGGGACATCATTGTTCCAAGAATATCTTGATTTAGTCCTGAATGCCTTCAATATGCGGAATGGTCGCAAAGCCCTTTTCCAAATCGGCATCGGTCGGAATATAATCGCTCATAGTCTTTTCGTTGTATGCCTTGTAAGCAGCCAAGTCGAAATAGCCGGTACCTGTCAGGTTGAACAGGATGGTCTTTTCTTCGCCGGTCTCCTTGCACTTGAGTGCTTCATCAATGGCAACGCGAATGGCATGAGAGGACTCCGGCGCCGGCAGGATGCCTTCGATCTTTGCGAACATCTCAGCAGCCTCAAAGACAGAAGTCTGCTCAACAGCACGTGCTTCATTCAGATAGCCATCATGATACAGCTGAGACAGAATCGGGCTCATGCCATGATAGCGCAGACCACCTGCATGGTTTGCAGACGGGATAAAGCCGCAGCCCAACGTATACATCTTTGCCAGCGGCGTTACCATGCCGGTATCACAGAAGTCATACGCGAACTTGCCGCGGGTCAATGTCGGGCAGGAAGCCGGTTCTACAGCGATGAAATACGGGTCTGCCTTGCCGGTCAGCTTATCGCCCATAAACGGGGACATAATACCGCCCAGATTCGAGCCACCGCCTGCACAACCGATGACAATATCCGGATAAGCATCAATCTTTTCCATTGCCGCCTTTGCTTCCAGACCAATCACGCTCTGATGCAGCAGTACCTGATTGAGCACGCTGCCCAGTACATAGCGATAGCCTTCATGTGTAGTCGCATATTCTACTGCTTCGGAAATTGCCGTACCCAGAGATCCAGTACTTCCCGGAAAACGCTCGTTGATTTCACAGCCTACCTTCGTAGTCATGGACGGGGACGGAATAATATCTGCACCGTAAGTGTGAATGACTTCCTTGCGGTATGGCTTCTGCTCATACGAGCACTTTACCATGTAAACCTTGCAGTCCAGATCAAAATACTGGCAAGCCATTGCCAGTGCGGTACCCCACTGACCTGCACCGGTCTCGGTCGTCACACCCTTGAGACCCTGTGCCTTGGCATAATATGCCTGTGCAATCGAGGAATTCAGCTTGTGGCTGCCGCTCGTGTTGCCGCCCTCATACTTGTAATAAATCTTTGCCGGCGTATCCAGCGCCTTCTCCAAATAGTAGGCACGCATCAGCGGAGACGGACGGAACATGCGATAGTGCTCACGCACCTCATCCGGAATGTCAATGTAACGATCGGTCTCGTCCAGTTCCTGCTTTGCCAGTTCGGTACAAAATACCGGCTCCAGGTCAGCCAGTTGTACCGGCTTATGCGTTGCCGGATTGAGCATCGGACGATGCTGTGTCTTCATGTCCGCGCGGACGTTATACCACTGCTTTGGAATCTCATCCTCACTGAGATAAATTTTATATGGAATCTTTGCCATAGCTATAGTCTCCCAATCTTCAAATCTTCGTATCACTGTACCAACGTACAGCATTAAACTACTTCAAATTATACGAGGCTTATCTCGCAATGTCAATACCATAAAAAATCCGGCAGGCTTTCGCCTGCCGGAAAATCGTACTAAACCAGATTGAAAAAACTTACTGTGCGGTATTGCGGGACGGATCACGCAGAACAACGTCATGTGCGCCGCCTTCTACCAGAGAGGTTGCAGATACCAGCGTAATCTTTGCCTTCTCCTGAAGCTCCGGAATGCTCATTGCACCACAGTTGCACATGGTAGACCGAACCTTTGCCAGTGTCATACCAACATTGTCCTTGAGGGCACCTGCATATGGAACGTAGGAATCAACGCCTTCCTCGAACGACAGCTTCTTGTCGCCGCCCATATCGTAACGCTGCCAGTTTCTTGCACGAGCAGAGCCTTCGCCCCAATACTCCTTCATATAAGAGCCACCAACAACAACACGGTTGGTTGGAGACTCATCAAAGCGAGAGAAGTAACGTCCAAGCATCAAGAAGTCTGCACCCATAGCCAGTGCCAGCGTCATGTGGTAGTCATATACCAGACCGCCGTCAGAGCAAATCGGGATATAAATGCCAGTCTGCTCAAAATACTCATCACGAGCCTGAACCACATCGATCAGAGCAGTAGCCTGTCCACGGCCAATGCCCTTCTGCTCACGAGTGATACAGATGGAACCGCCGCCGATGCCGACCTTTACGAAGTCTGCGCCGCATTTTGCCAGATACAGGAAGCCTTCCTTGTCAACAACATTGCCCATGCCGACCTTTACGGTATCGCCATAGTGCTCACGAATCCAGTCGATGGTCAGCTTCTGCCACTCAGAGAAGCCTTCGGAGGAATCGATACACAGAACATCTGCACCTGCTTCAATCAGCGCCGGAACACGCTCTGCGTAGTCGCGGGTGTTGATGCCAGCGCCTACCATGTAGCGCTTGTGTGCATCCAGCAGCTCCAGCGTGTTTTCCTTGTGAGAGTCATAGTCCTTGCGGAATACCATGTAAACGAGGTTCTGATTCTCGTCGATAATCGGCAGTGCATTGAGCTTATGATCCCAGATGATGTTGTTTGCTTCCTTCAGAGAAGTATCCTTCGGTGCAGTAATCAGTTTCTCGAACGGAGTCATAAATTCTTCTACGCGCAGGGACGGTTCCATGCGGCTGACACGGTAATCTCTGCCGGTGACAATGCCGAGCAGCTTGCCATTCGGGGTGCCGTCTGCGGTAACAGCCATGGTGGAATGACCAGTAGTTTCCTTGAGTGCCAGCACATCGCCGAGGGTCTGATCCGGCTTGATGTTGGAATCGCTGACAACAAAACCTGCCTTGTAGCTCTTGACGCGGGCAACCATAGCAGCCTCAGACTCGATGCTCTGGGAGCCATAGATAAAGGACATGCCGCCCTCACGTGCCAGAGCAATTGCCATGGTATCGTTGGATACTGCCTGCATGATAGCGGAAACCATCGGGATATTGATAGAGATCGGACACTCCTCAACACCCTTGCGGTACTTTACAATTGGGGTTTTCAGGTCTACGTTCGCCGGAATGCACTTACTGGAAGAATATCCCGGTACCAGCAGGTATTCGCTGAAGGTATGGGACGGTTCAGAAAAATAATATGCCATGATAATTCGACTCCCTTCACATTCTTCAATCTGAAATTTACTGTAATTGCTTATAATTATACTCGCATCTAAAAATAAAGTAAATCCCCCAGTTGTCAAAATTTCTCCCAAAAATTGTGTAGCTCATGTTCATTTTCATGTGAGAAAAGAGGAAACCCGCCGGCATACGCCAGCGGGTTTTTATCTTACAAATGATATTTACTTCTGCGTTACTGCGCGCAGGAATGCCTGCGTGCGTTCCATCTTCGGATGGTTGAAGATTTCCTCCGGTGTGCCCTCCTCGGTGATGTAGCCGTCCGACATAAAGATCACGCGGTCAGCTACTTCGCTGGCAAAGCCCATCTCGTGGGTGACGACAACCATCGTCATACCCTGCTTTGCCAGCTCCTTCATGGTGTCGAGAACCTCGCCTACCATTTCCGGATCCAGCGCGGAGGTCGGCTCGTCGAACAAAATCGCCTTCGGATCCATCATCAGCGAGCGAACAATCGCAACACGCTGCTTCTGGCCACCGGAGAGCTGTGCCGGATAATTTTCCGCCTTTTCTTCCAGACCAACGCGCTTGAGCAGCTCCACAGCCTTCTTCTTAGCATCTTCTTCGCTCATCAGCTTCTGCTTAACCGGTGCCAGAGTCAAATTGTCCATAACATTCAGATGATTAAACAGATTGAAGTGCTGGAATACCATACCCAGCTTCTGACGAATCTTGTTGATATCCGTGCCCTTGTCCAGAATATCCGTGCCATCAAAAATGATCTGACCGCCAGTCGGCTCTTCCAGACGGTTCAGGCAGCGCAGAAAGGTGCTCTTACCAGAACCAGACGGACCGATGACAACAATGCATTCACCCTTGCTGATTTCACAATCAATCTTTTTGAGGACTTCCAGCTCACCGAAGCTTTTCTTTAAATTCTTAACGGTTATCACTCTGACGCAGTCTCCTTTCGATAGCAGCCAGACCAAAGGTCATCAGCTTGACCAGAATATAGTAAATAATAGCCACGGCAATCAGCGGCAGGAATGCTTGATAGGTACGCGATACGATAAAGTCACCCGCCTTGGTCAGATCGACAATCGCAACATAACCGACAATAGAGGTTTCCTTTACCAGCGTAATCATCTCATTGCCCAATGCCGGAATGACATTCTTAATTGCCTGCGGCAAAATGATATACCGCATGGTCTCGCCATAGGTGAAGCCCAGCGAACGGCCGCCTTCCATCTGACCATTATCTACCGCCAAAATGCCTGCACGGATGTTCTCTGCAACATATGCACCGCTGTTGATGCCAAATGCCAAAATGGCCGCGACAACCGCATAGCGGCTACGGAAGATAACCATGAACATAATCAGCAACTGTACCATAGACGGGGTACCGCGCAGAATATCAATATACACACTGGCAATGCGCGACCAAACGGTCTTTTTCTTCCTGCGCACTTCGGTCAGCTTCATCAGTGCAATAATAAAGCCAAGTACAATGCCCAAAATACCTGCACAAATTGAAATGCCAATTGTGACGCCAAGACCTTTAATCATCAGCATGTAGCCGTTGGTATCGACAAATACATACTTCAGATTTTCCAAAAATCCCTCGTTCTCTGTGCTGCTCTCCTGATTCTCGGTATCAACGGTTGCAGCACTTCCATTGATATACTGATCAACCAGCTTATCAAATGTGCCATCTTCCTTGATCTTCTTCAGACCATCGTTAATCATCTGAAGGGTCTCGGTATCGCCCTTCTGCACAGCGATGGCATACTGCTCAGTAGAAGTATCATCCTGCATCATCTTGAGCGTATCCGGATTTTTAGACACGAAGTTCTCTGCCGGATTCTGGTCAATAACAACTGCATCGACACCGCCATTATTCAGGGCTACAACGGCATCGGTGCCCTTCTTGAAGCGCTGTATCTCTGTCTTGCTGTCCGTGATAACCTCGTTATCGTCTCCCGGTGTGCACAGCAAGTCACCGGTTGTGCCCTCCTGCACGCCGATTTTCTTGCCGTTCAGGTCCGCCAGCTTTGTGACATCGCTGTCCTTCTTGACAATGATGCACTGGGTTGCCGTATAATAGCTGTCTGAAAAATCGACAGACTTCTTACGATCTTCTGTCACGGTCATGCCCGCAATGACAGCATCCAAACTGCCCGTGGACAGCGAAGCTACCAAGGACTTAAACTCCATGTTGGTAATCTTGACGTTAAAGCCTTCTGCCTTACCAATTGCCTTGATGACAGCCATATCAAAGCCATCTGGCTGACCATCGTTACCGATGTACTCAAACGGCGGGAACTCAGCATTGGTGCCGACCGTCAGCGTCTTTCCAGTGTTTGTTGTTGTTTCTTCCGTCTCACTGCCGCCGATATACTGGGCAACCAACTTATCGAATGTGCCGTTTTCCTTGATTTTCTTGAGACCATCATTGATCTTATTCAAGGTCTCGGTATCGCCCTTCTGCACAGCGATGGCATACTGCTCAGTAGAAGTATCATCCTGCATCATCTTGAGCGTATCCGGATTTTTAGACACGAAGTTCTCTGCCGGATTCTGGTCAATAACAACTGCATCGACACCGCCATTATTCAGGGCTACAACGGCATCGGTGCCCTTCTTGAAGCGCTGTATCTCTGTCTTGCTGTCCGTGATAACCTCGTTATCGTCTCCCGGTGTGCACAGCAAGTCACCGGTTGTGCCCTCCTGCACGCCGATTTTCTTGCCGTTCAGGTCCGCCAGCTTTGTGACATCGCTGTCCTTCTTGACAATGATGCACTGGGTTGCCGTATAATAGCTGTCTGAAAAATCGACAGACTTCTTACGATCTTCTGTCACGGTCATGCCCGCAATGACAGCATCCAAACTGCCCGTGGACAGCGAAGCTACCAAAGACTTGAACTCCATATTGGAGATCTTGACCTCAAATCCTTCTTCCTCGCCGATCGCCTTAATGACAGCCATGTCAAAGCCGTCTGGCTGACCATCATTGCCAATGTACTCAAACGGCGGGAATTCCGCGTTGGTGCCGACTGTCAGAACATCTGCCGCTTGTGCCTTGGACGCACTCGGAAAGAATACGCCGCCAGCTATGAGCAGACACGCCAGGCACATCGCCAACAAACGCTTTACGCTTTTTTTCATGCTCTGCTGATTCCTTTCTGATTTATTTTTTACTCGAATAAAAAGAGGATGAGGCGAACGAACCGACAGTCGTTGTCCCATCCTCTGATTCTACACAGGTCAACAAGTTGTTGTGATAAACTTAGTCGTCTACTGCAACCGTCCAGCCCATGTCATCCGGCTTGGTGCCCCACTGGATACCGGTCAGGGTATCATACAGTCTCTGGGTAACTTCACCAATCTTACCATCGTTAATCTTGCAAACATCATCTTCGTAGCGCAGTTCGCCTACTGGAGAGATAACAGCAGCAGTACCTGTGCCGAATACTTCTTCCAGCTTGCCTTCCTTGGAAGCCTTGACAATGTCAACAATCGGCAGACGCTCTTCGGATACCTTGTAGCCCCACTTCTCCATCAATGCAATGCAGGAACGACGGGTAACACCCGGCAGTACCGTACCTACACACGGAGCAGTATAGATCGTGCCGTCAATCTTAAAGAAGCAGTTCATGGATCCAACTTCTTCTACGTACTTATGCTCTACGCCGTCCAGCCACAGGCTCTGCTCATAGCCCAGCTCATGACCCTTTACCTGAGAAATCAGGGATGCAGCGTAGTTGCCACCGCACTTGGTAAAGCCGGTGCCGCCCGGGCAAGCACGGGTGTACTCATCTTCTACGAAGATCTTAACCGGATTGATACCGGTAGAATAATATGCGCCAACAGGGGAACAGATAATCATAAACTTATGGGTCTTAGAGGTACGAACACCCAGATGCGGCTCATCTGCAAAGATGAACGGACGGATGTACAGAGAAGTACCCGGCAGAGACGGAACCCACTCCTCTTCTACCTTGACCAGCGCCTTGACAGCCTGAACGAAATCCTCGACCGGCAGCTGCGGCAGGCACATACGAGCATTGGTGTTCCACATACGCTCTGCGTTGCAGTCCGGACGGAACAACTGAACCTTGCCTTCCGGCGTGCGATATGCCTTCATACCCTCGAAGGACTCCATTGCATAATGCAGAACCATAGCTGCCGGGTCCAGCTGAATCGGCTGATACGGTACGATGCGCGCGTCATGCCAGCCAATGCCCTCGGTGTGATCAATAATCAGCATATGATCGGTATAATAATTACCAAATCCCAGATTATGCTGATCCGGCTTCGGCTTTTTGTTCGTCGTCGGGGTAAATTTGATGTCTAACATAGTGTATTCACTCTTTTCCCGCCATAATAGCGAATTGTTTTGAAAATCGTATGAGAATATTTTATATAACTTGTGTGCGTATTGCAAGAGCCTGACGCTATTTTTTTGCGGCAAACGCTATTTTTTTCACCTGTTTCTGCACCTTCCCGTTTCTTATGCATCAGCTGATGCATATTTTAGACTGTGCGGGCAAATTGATTCTCTTCCCGGCGCAAAAAAGGCTGCATCCGAAGATGCAGCCTTTCGATTCAGGTTTAGCAAAAGCCAACGAATTAAGCCTTGCCGTCGCAGCCCAGAACGTTAACGATCTTATGAGCTACCATGTCCTTAACAGCCTGACGAGCCGGCTTCAGGTACTGGCGCGGATCGAAGTGATCCGGATGCTCAGCCATATGCTTACGGATGGAAGCAGTCATAGCCAGACGGATATCAGAGTCGATGTTGATCTTGCATACAGCCAGCTTAGCAGCCTTACGCAGCTGATCTTCCGGAATACCGATAGCATCCGGCATCTTGCCGCCGTAGGTGTTTACAATCTTTACGAAATCCTGCGGAACGGAGGAAGAACCGTGCAGAACGATCGGGAAGCCCGGCAGACGCTTGATGCACTCTTCCAGCACGTCGAAACGGAGCGGAGGCGGAACCAGAATGCCGTCCTCGTTGCGGGTGCACTGCTCCGGGGTAAACTTATACGCGCCATGGGAAGTACCGATAGCGATTGCCAGAGAGTCACAACCGGTGCGGGAAACGAATTCCTCTACTTCTTCCGGATGGGTGTAGCTCTCGTTGCCAGCCTCAACAACAACTTCGTCCTCGACGCCAGCCAGGGTACCCAGCTCAGCCTCAACAACTACGCCGTGGTCATGTGCGTACTCTACAACCTGCTTGGTCAGAGCAATGTTTTCCTCGAAAGACTTGGAGGAAGCGTCGATCATAACGGAGGTGAAGCCGCCGTCGATGCAGGACTTACAAACCTCGAAAGAGTCGCCGTGATCCAGATGCAGAGCGATCGGGATGTCCGGGTTGTTGATGACAGCAGCCTCAACCATCTTTACCAGATAGGTGTGGTTTGCATAAGCGCGAGCGCCCTTGGATACCTGCAGGATAACCGGAGCCTTCAGCTCACCAGCAGCCTCCGTGATACCCTGAACGATCTCCATGTTGTTAACATTGAAAGCGCCAACTGCGTAACCGCCGTCGTATGCCTTCTTGAACATCTCAGTAGTAGTTACAAGTGCCATTATTCATCTTCCTTTCAGAAATTTTCCGTGTGCAAACAGCCATAAACACACGAATTCCGTATAGCGTTATTTTACCAGTCTTTCACACTAAAATCAAGTCGATTGTGTAAGTTTCGCAAATTTTATCCAAAGTCTGCCCTAAAACAAATCTTTGTGCGCTTTTTGTGCACCTCTTTCAAAAAGAATTGATTTTCCTTGGAAAATATGGTATATTCAAATTAACATCGGAAACTGCGGCAGAAGTGGACTTTTTTCGTCCGGCGGAAACGAGACGCCGCCGCGTTTCTCTCGTGACAATTTAGGAGGTTTTTGAATTATGAGTGAGCTGAAGGGTGCTATGATCATCGGCCAGTCCGGTGGTCCGACTTCTGTTATCAACGCAAGTGCATACGGCGCAATCAAGGCTGGTCTGGATTCTGATTCCATCACCACCGTTTACGGCGCTGCAAACGGCATTGTCGGCGTTCTGAACGACAAGCTGTATATCATGGACAAGGAAGATCCGGCTGAGCTGGAGCTGCTGAAGTACACCCCGTCTTCTGCACTGGGTTCCTGCCGCTACAAGATCGCTGATCCGGACGTAGACGACACCGATTACAAGCGCATCCTTGAGATCTTCAAGAAGTATGACGTTCGTTACTTCTTCTACAACGGCGGTAACGACTCCATGGATACCTGCAACAAGATCTCTAAGTATATGAAGAAGGTTGGCTACGACTGCCGCGTTATGGGTATTCCGAAGACCATCGACAACGATCTGTTCGGCACCGATCACTGCCCGGGCTTTGCTTCTGCTGCTAAGTATATCGCTACTTCCATCGCAGAAGTTTACCAGGATTCCCACGTATACGACAAGGGTCAGGTTTCCATCATCGAGATCATGGGCCGTCACGCAGGCTGGCTGGCAGGCGCTGCTTCCCTGGCTTCCGTTGCTGGCTATCCGGCTGATCTGGTTTACCTGCCGGAAGTTGACTTTAACATGGACGAGTTCCTGGAAGACGTTTCCGCACTGTGGGAGAAGAACCACAATGTTATCGTAGCTGTATCTGAGGGCATCCACTACGCAGACGGTTCCTTCGTATCCGAGGCTAAGACCTCTGCTACCGATGGCTTCGGTCATGCTCAGCTGGGCGGCCTGGCTGCTATGCTGGCAGACGTTGTCAAGGAAAAGCTGGGCGTAAAGGTTCGCGGCATCGAGCTATCCCTGCTGCAGCGTTGCGCTGCTCACTGCGCTTCCCAGACCGACATCGACGAGTCCTTCCTGGCTGGTCAGACTGCTGTAAACTCCGCAGTTGCTGGCGAGACCGACAAGATGGTTGCTTTCGAGTGCTCCCGTGAGAACGGCTACACCTGCAAGACCAAGCTGCTGAATCTGTCCGACGTAGCAAACTACGAGAAGAAGGTTCCGGTAGAGTGGATCAACGAGCGTGGCAACAACGTATCTGAAGAGTTCGTTAAGTACGCTCTGCCGCTGATTCAGGGCGAGACCCAGATGAAGAAGGAAAATGGCCTGCCGCGCTTCGCAAAGCTGGCTAAGGTAGTTGCTGAGTAATTTTTCTCACCTATCTCTAACAAACAAACGATTGTACCGGCAGATGCTTTGGCGTCTGCCGGTTTTTTCATGCGCCAATCTCAACCACATCATCGCGCATCTGTCAACCACATCAATCAGCAGCTTAACAAATAATTTTTTATTCGGACAGACACCTCTCGCCTGTTTCCCGCTTATACTGCGTGCAAGAGGTGAGGCATATGGTCTGCTGCTGGAAAGTCTTTGGTCTGGCTGCGGCGGCATTCGGACTGGGCTTGCTGCTCGCAGAGCTGCTTCCCGCTTGTCTGCTGCTTCCAATCGCAACGATTTTGCTCATTGCATCCGGTATCGTCGTACATGGAAACGCATGAAAGGAGTCTGTCCGATGAAAATTGTCGTTATTAAAAGCCCCAAACTGCTCGCCGGTATTTTGCGTGGGATCTTCGGCATGAAAAATACCTCTTCTGTCTAAAATCTCTCTTGACTTTTTAACCTTGCATTTGCTACAATAATACACATACCGAGTAGCAAAAAGCGTAAATCCAGGTTTCTGGATTTACGCTTTTTTTGTGTTTTATTTGATAAAAAGTGAGGTGTTCTTGATGGAACAAGACAAAAAGATCAATAAAATGGGCACAATGCCCGTACCGCGCCTGATGCTCTCCATGGGCATTCCCATGATTCTCTCTATGATGCTGCAAGCGTTTTATAACATTGTGGACAGTGCGTTTGTATCCAACATGGCGCAGAACGGCGAAGCAGCCTTGACGGCACTGACGTTAGCCTTTCCTGTTCAGATGCTGCTCGTTGCGCTCGGCGTCGGCACGGGCGTCGGTGCAAATGCACTGCTGTCACGCACATTGGGAGAAGGAAACCAAGAAAAAGTCAATCGCGTTGCCGGAAATGCAGAATTTTTGTCGTTTGTCATCTGTATTATCTCCATTGTGTTCGGCATCATTGGTGTGCGCGCTTATGTACAATCGCAAAGCAATAACACCCTTGTCATTGACATGGCCATCTCTTATCTGCGCATTTGCTGCTGCATCCCCTTCGGCATGGTATTTTTCTCCTGTTTTGAAAAGCTGCTGCAAGCCACCGGCAAATCGCTATTTTCCACCATTGCGCAAGTTGCCGGTGCCGTGACAAATATTATTTTGGATCCTATCTTGATTTATGGTCTGCTCGGCTGTCCGGCATTCGGTGTCCGCGGCGCCGCCTATGCAACAGTCATTGGCCAGATCGTCTCCTGTGTTGTCGCTCTGGCATTTCATCTTGCTGTCAACATGGAAATCGCAAACGGTCTGTGCTATATCAAGCCGTCCAAGCGTCTGATCCAGCAGATTTATGCCATTGGTTTGCCAGCGATTATCGCACAGGCACTCATGTCTGTCATGACCTACGGACTCAATTTGATTTTGGGCAATGTGAGTGAAAATGCCGTGACCGCCTACGGTCTGTACTATAAAATTCAGCAGTTTTTGTTATTTGCCGCCTTTGGTCTGCGCGATGCCATCACACCAATTATTTCGTTCAACTACGGAATGCGTGACAAACAACGCGTCAACACAGGCATCAAATACGGTATGCTGTACACACTTCTCATCATGCTGTTCGGTACCTTAGCACTGGAACTGTTTGCTTCTCCGCTCGCCTCTATCTTTGGTCTGTCCGGCGAAACCGAGCAACTGTGTATCTATGCGACTCGTATCATTTCACTCAGTCTGATTTTTGCCGGAGTCAACGTTGCCTTTCAGGGCATTTTTCAAGCTCTGCGCGGCGGCATGGAATCGCTGGTCATCTCTCTGTGCCGGCAGTTACTTTTTGTCCTGCCGGTCGCTTGGCTGCTGGCACGCCTCGGTTTGCACGTCAATATGCCTTCGCTCGTCTGGTGGACATTTTTGTTTGCAGAAGTGGTCTCTGCTGCGATTTCCTGTATCTTCATGCGCCGCATTCGCAAAACCAAAATCGCTTCAATTGCATAAAGGCAAAAGACGGATCTCAAGAGAGATCCGTCTTTTGATTTATCCTGTTGCACAACATAGTATACAGCTGTCCATGCTCTTGAATCACACAGTCCACCTGTTCTCCGACCCAAATCAACCCGGAATCCTCCGGATCAATCACAATCACATAGCCAATGCCCGCTCCACGCGCAGCATATGCACCCGCCACAGCATCTTCAATCACAATACAGTCTTTGGGATGCATGTGCAGGCTCTTCGCCGCTGCACAATAAATATCCGGCGCCGGCTTTCCACGAAAGCTGCCATCGGTACAGACAATATCTTCCCGCCGGAACCAACGATGTAATTGCAGATTTTCATAGTAAAAATCTACACTCGCAGGATTCGATGATGTCGCAATGGTAAACGGAATCTTATACTTCTTGAGAAAATCCAAGATTTGTGGAATGCCATCTGCCAAATGAAACAATTCCGGATGTGACAGACATAAATCCTTGTACGCCTGTCTCTTGTCCAAAATCAACGTTTTCTTCTCATCCGATGTCAGGGAATTTCCCCAAAAAATATCAACGGTTTCTGTGCTGGATCTTCCATTGGCCGTGCGCAGAAACTGGTCAATGCCAATGCTGCGCCCCATGGTCTTTTCCGCCAGCATATTCCACGCCTGATATTGCAGAGGCGTATCAAACAACATGGTTCCATTGAAATCAAAAATCACTGCAAATTGCTGCATCACGGACACCTCCTCTCAGATGCACATCTTCTGGTCTCAGTATACTACAACCTTCGACTCCCCGCAATTGATTTTCTTGTCATACTTTTTGACTCTTCCCCATAACACTATACCAACAGCATCATCCAGGAACACTTGACATAGGAGGAAGGCATATGGAACCGAAAAAAAGTACGTTTGGTATCAATCGTTTGCTGCTGGATACCACAAATACCTATGAAGAAACCGCAGATGCCATTGTCCCAGACACATTTCCCGATCTTATGCGCATCGCCGCTGTCTTTGGCAATCCACAGCTCAAGGACGATGTACCGCAATCCGGCCGCGTCTTCTTGTCCGGCAGCATTCGCATGACGGTGTTTTATGTTCCCGAGTGCGGCGGATTGCGAAAGCTGGACATACCGGTGAGCTTTGCACACATCGAAGAAGCGGAGGATATTCAAGAAAGCTGCCAATTGTTTGCCTCCTGCCGTGTGGTGTCGGCCGATGCCCGCATTGTGAATTCACGCAAGCTGTCCGTGACGGCAACGCTGTGCATTTCCTGTCAGGTATTTGCCCCGCAGTCGCTTTCTTTGACAACGGGATTTGACGAAGCGGATGAAGCATTAGAAGTTCTTCCCGCCTCTCACATCGTGACACTGCCGGTTTCAGTTTGCCGCCGAGAATTTACGCTGATGGACGATGTCAATCTCGCGGATTTTTCTCGATACAGCAGCATTGCCGTTCCCCGTGCGGAGCTGCGGCTCTCAGACTGCCGTCTGATGAATGAAAAGGCGATTATCAAAGGTGATGCTGTCCTGCATCTGCTCGCAGAGACAACCGATGGTCTCTTGGAAAACACCGATTGCGTGCTGCCATTTACACAAATTTTGGAGGCAGATGGCATGAAAGAGGATCAGCAGCTTTGCGTTCGCTTTTCTGTGCGCCATTTGGATGCCGAGCTGCGGGATGATGGACTGATCGGTGTCGGTCTCGGCGCTTCGGTTCTGCTCACAGCTTTTGAAACACTCACGCTGCAAACGATTGAAGATGTCTATCATCTTCAGCACCCTGTGCAGACGGAGAGCCGCTCGATAGAACTCCCTACCTGCCGTTTGATTCCCGAAATGGGATGTGAGGCTTCAGAGACACTTTCCGTCGGCATGAAAATCGCGCAAATTGCCGATGTCACAGCGATTCCTGACCGATTGATGCAGGAATCGTCTCCGCTGGCTCTGCGCATGATGGTCTGTGTGGTCTATCGCGCAGAAGACGGTTGCTATTATTCCATTCAGCGCGCGGTGCAAATGCCGCTGGACACACCGAAATCAGCTGGAATCGTACAATTGCAGTCTCTGCAGTGCCGCGCCTCCGCCGCAATCAGCGGAGAAGATTCTCTTGTGTTATCTCTCAGCGGACGCTGCGCCCTGCTCGCACAAGAGCCGCTTGCGATTCGTGACTTGACTGCCCTCACAATTGATACGGACGTGTGTAGTTCAGCGGATCCTGTGTCCGTGATCTTACGGTATATGGAAGCCGGAGAGCGTCTGTGGGACATCGCCAAGAGCTACCGCACGACAGTAGATGCCATTCGCCAAGCCAATCAAATCAGCGGGGATTCTATCAGCACGCAGGCACAAATGCTGCTCATCCCAGTCCGATAAGTACACGGAGGTGTATATGGAACGTCAAAAGCTATACGAAGATATTAGCCGCCGCACCGGCGGCACCATTTATATCGGCGTTGTCGGGCCGGTTCGGACTGGAAAATCCACGCTCATCAAGCGATTCATGGAAACTCTCGTGCTGCCCGGCATTGACAACGTGTATCGACGCGAGCGCGCCAAAGATGAACTGCCTCAGTCCGGATCCGGTCGAACGATCATGACCGCAGAACCCAAATTTGTGCCGGAAGAAGCTGCTGAAATTGCACTGGATGACGATGGGACATGCAAGATTCGTCTGGTCGATTGTGTCGGGTATCTTATTGACGGCGCTTTGGGGCAAAGCGAAGAAGACACGCCGCGGATGGTATCCACGCCATGGAGCGACACGCCTATTCCCATGGCGCAGGCGGCTGAGCTTGGTACAAGAAAAGTAATTGCCGACCACTCGACCATCGGTCTGGTGGTCACGACAGACGGCTCGGTGACAGATTTTCCGCGCGAAGCATATTTGGACGCAGAGGATCGCGTCATCCGAGAATTAAAGAGTCTGCACAAGCCTTTTCTCGTTCTGGTCAATTCTATGCAGCCAAACGGCGCAGACGCTCAGCGCATCTGTCAGCAAATTTCTGATTCCTATGATGTCACAGCCATTTCCGCAGACTGTATGAACATGGACACAGAAGAAATGGGTGGTGTGCTCAAGGCTGTATTATATGAATTTCCTGTGCGCGAAGTTGGGATTATTCTGCCGCCATGGGTCAATACGCTTCCTGCCGGTCACCGCGTCAAAGAAGCCATATATGACGGCATCCGCACACAAGCCGGTCATATCGATCGGATGCGCGGCATGAAGGCCTGCGCACAGGCTTTAGCACAGACAGAATACGTATCAGACGCACAGGTTCTTTCGATGGAACTGGGCATCGGCAGTGTTCGGCTGGAAATGCGTATTCCGCAGGAAATTTTCTATCAGATTGCCGGTGAGCAATCCGGCTTGTCTATCCACGGAGAACAGGATCTCATCCCTCTGCTCACCAAACTCGCCGCAGTACAAAAAGAATATCAGCGATTTGACGGTGCCCTACAGCAGGTGCAACAAACCGGTTACGGTATCGTCATGCCAACCATTGACGAACTGACCTTGGATGAGCCGGAAATTGTCCGGCAGGGTGGACGATACGGCGTGCGCCTGACCGCTTCTGCACCGTCTATTCACATGATTCGTGCAGATATTCAGACAGAAGTTTCTCCTATTGTCGGATCGGAAAAGCAGTCAGCGGATCTTGTTGCCTATCTGATGTCGGAATTTAACGGGGAACCCGAACGCATTTGGCAAACCAATATCTTTGGCAAGTCTTTGAATGAGTTGGTCAGTGAAGGCATGAATACTAAACTCGCTCGTATGCCGGAAGAAGCCCGCAGCAAACTGCAGGAAACACTGGAGCGTATCATCAACGAAGGGTCCGGTGGCCTAATTTGCATCATTCTATAGAGCATCATTCGCATTACCCTATTTAAGTATTTTCTACTTAAATATTTCTAAAAACGATAAAATTCCCGTGTTCTTATCATTTTTTGTGCACTTTTTAATTGACAATGCGATAAAAAACCGCTATACTAAACACATGCTAACAAGGGCGTTGCAGAATGTATTCTGCAACGTTCTTTTTTTATTTCAGCATACCAGAGTATGAGACGCAGGTCATATTTGCACCTCCTTTTCCGCTGTTTCGTCACACGCAGCGGGAACCTTCGTATCACGAAAAAACAAACTCTATTCCTCTATACACATCTTCAATCATCTTTCACATGTGCAGATGGTATTTGTTGTCTCATCTCTCGTTTAAACAAACAGCGCAGATCGAGTATGATCTGCGCTGTTTGTTTGTCCTTCCATCTAAAGCAACTGCTATATCAGACAGCTATGCAGTCGTTTGGCATCCAAACATGATCTGCGTCAACCTACGAAAGCCTTTGATATCACAACCGGAAAACAAACTGGAATGCAAGAATTTGTTTTCTTGTTTCGCCGTCAGCGCTATGGTATGCATCCTCACCATCTGCCTTATCTGTGCAGCCTTCTATTGGAAAAATTATACTGCGTATCATAGGCGTTGTTAACCAGATTTTTACAACATTTTCCTTGATTTACTATGCATTTTCTACCTTTTTCCAGTTTACCAATACAATTTTGTTTCCTCTGTGCCGCTTGACCAAGTTCAAAAAATACAGTATCATAAATTTGTTATATCAGAAACGGAGTAATCTTTATGAAAATCATTGATGCGCATATTCATTTTAGCAAAGCCATCACCGGCTTTGCGCCGATGGCTGAGCAAGTGGGTCATCAATATACTGAACAGCACTTACAGGAAGAGTTTTCCCGTTTAAATATAGAACGAGCGGTCGTTATGGGAAACGGCAGTATTCGTCCGGAATGCCACCAATACCCCGATTTCTTGCGGTATTGTATCGGTCTGGACAATCGGATTATGGAAGCGCTGCCGGATGCGCACATCCTCGACCTGTTGGAACAAAACCTACAGCGCGAAAGCTGTGTCGGCGTCAAGCTGTACCCCGGCTATAATCATGTATATGTCGGAGATCAGCGATTTTTCCCGCTGTATGAACTGGCAGCACAGTATGATAAACCGGTTGCCATTCACACCGGCTCAACCGCCAACGGCATGGGGTTTTTGAAATACTGCCATCCGCTCACCGTCGATGAAGCTGCCGCACAGTTTCCTAAGACGCGATTTGTCATGTGCCACTTCGGCAATCCCTGGCTGCCGGATGCCGCCGCTGTCCTAGAAAAAAATGCCAATGTTTTCGCAGATCTCTCCGGTCTGCTCGAAGGATTATTTGATCTGGATGAACTGTTTGAAGAAAACAGCGGATATTTTTCTCTGCTTCGCACGTGGCTGGGCTATGCAAGCGGATATGAGAAAGTCATGTACGGCACCGACTGGCCGCTCGTCAACATGGAGCAGTATATTCACTTTATGCAGCGTTTGATTCCGGAAAAGCACCACGAGAAGGTTTTTTATCAGACTGCAAAGCAAGTATATCACCTGTAAGCAAGTTTCGCATTGCACCGCCGAAAGGCGGTGCTTTTTTGTTCTAATCACATATTTATTAAGATTTTCTAAAGTTTTGTTTTGTATCTTGTTTTTTATCTATATTGCAAGTATACTTTAAGCAGATATTATTGAACTAGGAGACATTTTATTATGAAATCTTCTATATTTTCTCACTGTGTACATATCATTACATTCTGCACTCTTTTCATATGCGTGATACATATCATATTTTTTATTTACTCAGCACCTATCGTATCTAACGGTGACATATGGGCTCCAAACGGTATATTTTTTCTGCTCAATGCCATTTTCTGGTTTGTACTTACGATTTTTATCATCGGAACTATTTTGTCCGCGATTTTATTTCTGTGCAATCTTGTGCACTTTCGCAAGCTGCCTAAAAAAATCTTTTGGATAAATGCCGCGTTAGATATTTATCCCTTGCTGCTTCTGCTTGTCGTTTCCGGCGGAAATGTATCCAATATTGCACATCTGTTGGCTTGTCCTATCACTGCTTTTCCATTTTTTTCATAGTATTTTATCGCAAAAAAGCTGTCCCTTTGGGGCAGTTTTTTTATTTTCCACAGGCTTGCAAGAAATTGATCTTTACAGAAAAATTTTTCGTCTTATTATAAAGGCATCTCAATACGACATGGAGGTGAATGTATGTCAGAACTTCACGGGACGCCTTGCCCAGAGCTAAAAAAGCTGATGGAAATTGTCGAAGCACATGAACAGCGTCTTTGGCGCGGGAATATTGAATTCGCGGTTATTTCTACTAAGCTCAACATCATTATGGCAATTCTCGCCGCTGTTGGTGTCACCGTTTGCGGTGCCATCATATCTATAATATTGTAAAGGAGGCGATTTCTGTGCGCACACAGACCATCAGTTCGGATACCATCGCCCGTACGATTATTCTCGTTTTGGCTCTCATCAATCAGATCTTAGCCATTGAGGGAAAATCTGCGATTTCTTTCGCAAACAGTGATATTTATCAGCTCGTCTCATTGTGTTGGACGATTGGCGCATCCATTGCCGCTTGGTGGAAAAACAACAGCTTCACCTGTTTGGCTTGTGAAGCTGATGCTTGGCGCAAATGCCAAGAAAAAGACCGCAAACAGGATTCAGAACAGAAAGGATCATGAGCATGTACGATGTCACATTTCAAACGGAACCGCGGTATAAATCCGTCAAGTATGGACAGGGTACGATTTATTCCTCCGCCTGCGGCCCTGCCAGCCTGTGCAATGCTCTGCGCGTCTTAAACATTGCAGCGGTTAGTTTGCCAACCATGTGCAAGCTGGCTGTCAGCTCCAGTGCACGGGTGACGGGAGGCACTGTCATGTCTACCCTGCTCAAAGCAGCCGCAAAAAAATATTCTTTTGTTTATCGCACAACCAGCAAAAATGCGGAACTGCTCGCGCATTTGAAATCCGGCGGCGCAGCGATTTTACACGCCGGTACCGAATACAAGCTATTCTCAACCAGCGGACATTTTGTCTGTGCAGCTGCAGCCAAAGGCAGTACCATTACAGTTCTCGATAGCTATTGGTATGGCAACAAATATACCGCCAATGCCATTCGCCGCAACTATGTTCAGGTCATACAAAAAGGTGTGATACAAACCAGTTTGACACAATGCGGCAAAGCGACTATCGACCGCGCACCCAGTTATTATCTGCTCTCTCGTCCAACGCAAACACCTGCATCCTTGCCCAAACAGGAGGAATCTGATATGAAATATTACAAAGAATTCCAAGACATTCCAGCCTATTATCAAACCGCAGTCAAAAAGCTGTTAGATGCCGGTGCGATCTCCGGTACTGGAAACGGACTGGAATTGAGTGAAGACCTCTGCCGTGTTTTTACCATTCTCGATAAAGCCGGTCTCCTTAAGCTCTGATTAGATAACTTGTATTAAAAAATCCCTCGATTTCTCACGAAACCGAGGGATTTTCATGTATAAAGTTAGCTATTTTTGCGGAGTGAAATCCGAATTACATAACACCCTGTAAAATACTTTGTTTTTATGTATCAAAATAATTTCTATGCAGATTATATCTTCCCTTTATTTTACGTTTATTGTTCCATAAAATTGAATATCTTTTATATTTTTCATACGTTTAACGGTCAAACAACGGTCAACGAATTCAATTCAAAATATATCATATTTATCACTTCACCTTGTAAGATATTCTACAAGTAATCTGCGAATACTATAGCCGAATCGCAATCAAAAGTATATTACAGTTCATTTGTTTTAAACGTAGTGTATCCTTCGTAATAATAGCTGTGGTCAATACCCTTCATAAAAACTTCTCGACTGGTTATATCATCCGTCAGAGCTGCTTTTAACAAGACTTTTATCTCAACATCTTTAATCGGACTGCGTTCCATTGCAAGCAAGTAATCTTCTTTGTCAACTTTGCTCCAATCTACTACTTTCCCGATGCCCTGCTTCAACATAAGGTCAAGCCAAATACGTGTGCTGCGTCCGTTGCCCTCTCGAAATGGATGAGCTATATTCATCTCTACATACTTTTCTATAATTTCATCATACGTAGACTGCGGCATCTTGTCGATATTGGCAAGCGCTACTTCAAGGTACATAAGCGGAGCAAACCGGAAATTGCCCTTCGCCAAATTTACAGTACGTATTTTTCCAGCGAAATCATAAATATCTTCAAAAAGATACTTGTGTATTTCCTGTAGTGCTGCAAATGTTCCTACTGGCAGTGTATCAAGTGTTCCGCTTTCAAAAAGCCACACGGCTTTTTTCTTACTTATTCTTTCTTCCTGGCGCGCAAGTTCTGCGGAATCATCAATACCCAGTTTATTTTCGAGTGCCATTTTCTACCTCCTGCCTGTCTTTCTCAATTAAAGAATTAACATATTCAGTCATTGTTAATCCATTCATCCGTGAATGTACCCGTAAAAATTCATAATTTTCTAGGGTAAACGCCATGTTAATTCTTGGTAATCTCTTACCTTTCCTTCCCTGTATACGCGGCATCTTCGATGAACTTGTAACTTCGTGTACTTCTTGTACATCATGTACTTCATGTGCATCATGTGCATATAAATAAGTCCCATTATGGGGCTTATTTTTTATGCATTGTCTTCCCATAGTTCAGATATGTCAGTTTTTATATATCTTCCCGTTGATACAAGATCTTCAGAATAACTTACTAATTTGTCACGTCCTTCATCGTTAAGTTTATAATAACCGTCACATATTTTTTGCAAGCGCTCATCTTTCTTACTGTTCATCAGATCATCACTATATATCCGCGATGATCCATACAATTCATTAGTAATTCTATCATCAATCAAATAGTCTAAAGAAACACTAAAGCAACTTGCAATTTTTCTAATCGTTGACAGCTTAGTATTCGCGTATCCCTTCTTATATAAATCAGAGATAGTCATATATGGTACGCCACTTTTTTGAGACAATGTTCGTTTATTTAACCCATCTCTTGCCATTAAATAGTCTAATTTATCCAGTAAGTTCAAATTTTGCGACCTCCCTTAATATAAAATATCATATCATGAACGACTTGCAACGTCAAGAAAAGCGTTACGGTATACCGTAAAAACATGTCGACAAATCACGTTGCAACGTGTATAGTTTAGGTATAAATCACGGTACGCCGTGTTAAGGAGGTGAAATACAACATGACTAGAGTTGGAGAAGAACTTGCCCGTAAATCTATAGGCCCAAAAATGTTCAGTGCGTTCTTGGGAGTTTCTGAAAAAACCGCATGGAATAAAATGCAAGGATTTTCGGAATTTACTATTTTTGAAGCTTTAAAAATCAAAAAAGAAATTTTTCCTGAGTACGATTTAGACTGGCTCTTCGCAGATGTTGAAAATCATTCAAAAAATAGAAGGAAGTAATGCACATCAACAAAGAGGTGACAACAAAATGTCCGACAATCTTTTAACGATTGATGAAAAATACGAAACCATGAGGGAGTTCTCGGAACGAACAGGCATTAAATATTGTTCTATCCGTACCTTATGTATTCGCAATGAATTGCCATTTATTGCGATTGGCAAGAAACGTATGGTTCCCGTACAACGTGGTCTGCAGGCGCTTGAAAAAATGGAAGTATCTATATAAAGAGATTCTTTTATGAGAAGGAGATGATTTAGACGGACTATCAAGACAAGCTAATCCACATTACATACCAAGCAGCAATTACATCTGGCCGAGAAGTAATGCGGCTCATGCCACAGATATTCTCAACCGTGTATCACTCTACACAACGATTACAAGGAAAAGAAGGAAAGATCGTTCATGGTAAACAGAGCTTGCATGATCTAAGCGCACAAAACCGAGAACTATCTTCTATCCAAGTTGCTGATGAGGATATTAAAGCGTTAAAAAATGAGTTCAAATCTTATGCCGTTGATTTCAGTGTCTTCCATGATAAAGCCGATCAATCAACACATATCTTCTTCAAAGCACAAGATGTAGAGCGAGTATACGCAGCTCTTACACATGTTGTGAAAAGCATGAACAAGGAGCAAAATCGTCCACATGCTAAAAAGCTCGATGAAGCAATTCAGTAGGCTAAACAACGTTCTACCGGGTACCGGTGGCATGGGCAATAAGCTGTTCGTCCTGATCGGTGTTGGCCTGATGGGCGCTGCTGCTGGTGCTTTCCTGCTGCGCCGCAAGTTCAAGAATCAGTAAAATGCTAAGTCGCTTTTCTGACTGATTCAATCAGTTTCAAGGCGGGGTGAACCTTCGCCCCGTCTTGTTTTCTTAAAAAGAATAGCCACATGAGACGCAGGAGGATTCTCTATGCCCCAAAAACATTCTAAGCAATCCGAAAAAGTACAAGAATTACTAAAGCGTATTGAGACCGGCAGTAAAGAAGTTTTCACCAGTGAAAATTATCGAAATTTTCTGTCCACGATGTCTAAATTTCATCACTACTCTGTCCGCAATTGCATCTTAATTTCCATGCAAAAGCCAAATGCTACATATGTTGCTGGCTTTCACGCATGGCAGAAAAATTTCCACCGTCATGTGAAAAAAGGTGAAAAAGGCATCCAAATTCTAGGATATATGCCGCATAAGTTCAAAGAAATTGTTCCAAAGACCGACCAGCATGAAAAGCCAATCCACGATGCATCCGGCAAACCTGTCACGGAAGAAGTGGAACACATCATTCCGTACTATCGGCCCGTTTATGTCTATGATGTCAGTCAGACTGATGGAGAGCCGCTGCCTAAATTAACCACAGAGCTGTCTGGTACGGTCAATCAATACTCGCAATTATTGACCGCTCTACGTGCCGTATCACCCTATCCAATCACCTTCAATCAACTGCCCGGTTATTCTCCTAGCTGCCACGGTTACTGCTCCTATACTGAGCAACAGATTGTTGTCCGCGAAAATATGCCGCAGGAACAGACCATAAAAACTATCATACACGAAATTGCACATGCAGTCGTTCATGCTCCGCAGTCCGACTTGCCGCCAGATCAGAAACCCGACCGGCAGAGCTGTGAAGTGCAGGCAGAAAGCATTGCTTTCATTGTTTGCAATTACCTGAATATTGATTCCAGTGAATATACCTTTCCATATATTGCTTCTTGGAGCAGTGACTATGAGCTGAAAGAACTTCAAGATAGCTTGCAAACCATTCAAACCGCTGCCAACGAACTAATCAGTCAGATTTCTTCAGAAATTGATAAGCTGCAAGTCCAACAGAAAGAACCGGAGCACACCAAGCCGCTGTCTCTCAACGAGCGCATTGCCGCAGCGAAAGATACAGCGAAAAAATATAATCTCGAACGATCTCTTACTACACCCGAAAAGGAGAATTTCAATGAACTCGAATGCACCGCTTCCAATATCTGAACAAGATATTCTCCGTATGTATGCGGAAGACAATTCCCGAACCAATACCATCCATCGCATCCAACAAAACCTGCCATTTATCCAAGATCCTTTTATTCTCTCGGATGTAAAAAATGCCCTGCAAAATCTCAAAGCCATGACAGATACAGAATTTCAAGAGATCATGCAACAATATTGCACACCGGAAGAATAATTTTTCGGCACAGATAGCAAGAAGCAGCTGCCCCACGCAGTTGCTTCTATTTTCCGTTATATTATTTTATCTCTCTGTTTTTGTTAAGCTACTGCCAAAACAGCACCAACCACCATATTCAGTACCGCAAGCACCAGACCAATGATAGAAATCACCAAGCACTGTGTAAGGAAGAAACTTATTCTTGATTAGAATCCAGCCATTTCTGCCGTTCTGCAATACATTCTCTGTAATAGGCGATGTCTTGTTTAGAATTTTCCACACTTTCTGTCAGTTGTCTTTCAGTGTCCATTGCAATCAAATATCGCTGCAACAAATCTTCATAAGCATCTATCGCATGTATTAAATTTCTTTGCGTCAATTCGCAAATATAGCCGATCTTATCTGTCTTTTTTACACAGTTATCAAGATTCATTGCATAGAGATGCAGTTCGGAATCTATTTTTTCCAAGCATTTCTTTCTGCTCTTTTGGTCTGTACAATCATAACTCTTCCGTATTCGCTGTATCTGCACATACGTTTCATCTAGGAAAATCCATAAATCATTTGTAAAATTTGATGCCTCCTCACTAAAAAATCCATGTGTATACAATTGAAACTGAACAGCATCCTTATCAAACTCTGTCAATTTCCAATAAATATTCTCTAATCTTTCTTGTATTTTTTCTATATCATATCGTTTTAATAATTCGGAAGTTGTGAGTGAAAGATGTATACCTGCACGAATCAGAGCTTTTCGTTTTGTCTTGTATAAAATTTCATCATTCTCTTTTATATGCATCCATTTTTCCCACGCGCGTTCGTAGGACTTAAAATAACGTACTTCAATAGGTCTTTCTTCAAAATTTTGAGAATCCGATACCAAATCTTGTAATTCACTAATCGCCAATGTCGTTAAAAATAAAAATGAAGTAAACACGAGATATTTGTTAATAATAATATCACTAATACTCCCTGTTATTGTATACCCCGTTATGAAATATACAACAGCATGCATTGGTAATGTTATCATGCAAAGTAGATAAATACTTACCAAAAAATCATAAAAAAGAAACGATTTTTTCTTCTCCGGTACATATTTCAAAATATATGTTTGAAATAATTTATGTATCCATGTGCATGTTTCAAGTTCTTTATACGCTATCTCATCCGCTTCATCAATTCCAACTTTATTATTTAAAATACCTCGTATCAATCCCATTGCAAATGCATGTCCTAAAAATAGCAAAAAATAAGTGACGAAAAAAAAGCCCACTGTATCTACTGCACCATATTCATATTTCAAAAGACTATTCTCCTTTTTTATTTATTCATTTTGATAGGAGAGAATATGGATGTTACTCATACTCTCTCCTATTTTTAATTAAGTACGGTGCCGGCTAAATCGTTTATAAAACCATTTTCCAATCTTCAGATGGACTCTTAACCCGATTCTTGCCAGAATATGACGTTCTCTATTCCTAATAGAAGCAATTCCAGCCTTAGCTCGTTCAATCAATTTTTTCCCAGCAACCCCAGCAGTTTTTACTTTTCCACTGAATTTTTGACGTAATCCAGAAATTTTTCGTTTTATACTTGTTAAACTTACCCTTTTCGATTTTCCGTGTCCTTTAGATACCGAATCAGGTTTTTTAGAACCTTTCGCTTTCGGTTTGCTTGTATGACTAGCTTTCTTTACCAAGCCAGTCGATCCTTCTAATTTGTCTATGGAACTATCTAAAGCGATATCGGTCGCTATATCTAACGCACATGCAATTGCACCTTCCTTTGTTTTTAAATCATAACTCTGTACAGTATAATATATCGAACGTGCAGTCATGAAAGCAGAAATAGTAGTTGTAACAGGAGTGCTCTTCATTCCTGAAACGGCCCCTGAGAAAGCCTGAATTCCACATTCACGCCAACTGAATTGTTCTCCTTCAACATACATTTCAATTGCATAAACCGCAGCACTTATTCCAGCGTTTATTATAGCTTCTGTCCAAAATCCTCCGCCTGCATCAACTCTATTTATTGGATTATTGTCACAATAAGAGAATAAATTATTATTAATGATGGTCGATGCCGATGTGGCACTCTCATCATCTGATGCAATCATCCTCTTCATCACCGGATCATAGTACCGGCTCTGAAGATAATACATATTCAGTTCGGAATCATAATAATAACCACGATAAAGAATGGGGTTAATAGTGCCGATTTCGGAACCCTTTGCATTTGAGACATTGAGGATTTCGCCCCAACCGTTATAGGTATACTCTGCAACAGTCTTACCGGAAGTATCGACAATGCGAATCACATCACCCTGCTGGTTCAGGATATAATAATACGTATCTACTTCGTTACCACGAGAATAAATGACACTATACGGTGCGCCACCATTATCATAAATGAACTCAAGGCTCTTTTCTTCGCCATCGTTCCAGCGTTCTAATGTGACGTTACCGCCCTGCGTGATATACTCATGCTTCACGCCGTCTACCGTCTTGCTGTCGCGCACACCATCCATATCATGATGATACGAAATAGACTTGCCGTTTCCCTTGGCTGTTGCAAGATCATGTGCATTTTCCCACGTGAATTTCCATGCAGTGCCATTGTTATAGCTCAGTGGATTGCCTACAGCATCATACGTAATCGCAGTGCCGTTGTAACTGGTCAGCAGATCTTTCCAATCCGAATCCGTATACTCATACGTGTCCGTTGTGGTCTTATTCGTTTTGGTATTTGTTGTTTCGACCGTTCGAATATTACCAGATGTATCGTAAGTATATGTGTATTTCAGATTTTGCTGTGGCAGCTTTTCTGAAATCAGCTGATTGAGTTTATCATACTGATATTCTGCTATTACTGTCGATCCCTGTGAAACCTTGGATACATTGCCAATGGCATCATATTCATAAGACAGATCAAAAGGATTGGCGATGCCGGTATAGGCAATGTTCGCAATCTGGTTGGTTGTCAGCTGCTTGCCATCAGTCGTTTGTCCGGCTCTATCTTTGTAGGTATATG
>CAVFAY010000014.1:0-70497 GCA_963620595.1 Anaerotignum sp.
AACCACCGACACGGGGATTTTCAGTCCCCTGCTCTACCGACTGAGCTACAGAGGCAAATTGTTTTCTGTCAGACAACGATATTCATTATATCATTGAAGCCCCTGTTTGTCAAGAACTTTTTTTATTTCAGAAAACTTTTTTCGTTTCACCGCCTTCAGACGGTGAAACGATAGAAGTTTTCTGGCGACCCGGATCGGGCTCGAACCGACGACCTCCAGCGTGACAGGCTGGCGTTCTAACCAACTGAACTACCGGGCCAAGATGGTGGAAGTTACAGGGCTCGAACCTGTGACCCTCTGCTTGTAAGGCAGATGCTCTCCCAGCTGAGCTAAACTTCCGTACCGTCCAGCGACTATTATAGTATACTCACTGGATGCGGTTTTGTCAACACCTTTTTCAAAGTTTTTTTGATTTTTTTCAAAATTCTTTTTTCTCTGTCAAAACGTGCTGTTTTTCGCGGTTATCAGCCGTTTTTTCCCTCTTTTGCCATCGCTGCCTCCAGCATCACGGCAATATCATCCCGTGTCATTTTATACACCTTGTCACAGAACTGGCAAGTCACCTCGATGCCGTCCTCTTCATCGCGCAGACGCTGCAGCTCTTCCTTGCCCAAGCTGATAAGCGCACGAGTTACTTTGGCGTGGTTGCAGCCGCATCGATAGGTAATCGGCGTGTCCTCCAAGAACTCTACCTCAAAGCCATCCAAGACAGCGTGCGCAATGTCCTCCAAGGACATGCCGCTCTCCAGCATTGTGGTCATCGCGCCAGCCTTCGCAATGTTGGTTTCCAGACGAGTAATGTCCTCATCGGTTGCGCCTGGCATGAGTTGGACGATATAGCCGCCCGCCTGCTTAACATGTTGATCGGTATCCACCAAAACACCCAGTGCAACCGCAGACGGAACCTGCTCGCTCTCTGCGAAATACTTCGTAATATCCTCTGCAATTTCGCCGTTGTGCAAAGCAGTTGTGCCAGTAAACGGCTCGCCGACACCAATATCCTTAATGACCATCAGATAACCGCGTCCGACACCGGAGCCGACGTCCAGATGTCCATTCGGCAGCAGCGGCAGTTCTACAGCAGGGTTCTGTAAATAGCCGCGCACACAACCATCACAGTCTCCAATGGCAGTAATGGCACCCAGCGGTCCATTGCCCTTGATCTGAATCGTCACAGATCCGTTCTTGTCCTTCAGCTCTCGACCCATCATAGATGCTGCCGACAGCGTTCTGCCCAATGCAGCCGTTGCTAGCGGCAGAGTACGATGAATCTGGCGTGCACGCTCAACCGTCTCGGTGGTGCACACCGCAGTAAACTTGATTTCTGCATTGCGGCAAATCGCACGAATCAATCTATCACTCATACTTGTTTCTCCTTATTCTTCTGGTTTTCTGGCAAGAAAGAAAATCCGTTCTTCCTTTTCCTTCGGCGGCTCATCGGACAGCTCACCGCGCAGTTCGATGTCTGTAAAGCCTGCCTGCTGCAGCATATCCATCAGTTCCGCGTTTTCATAGATGCGCTCGATATGATGCTCCTCATAGCGGTTCCACGCGCCCTCCTCATTGAGTTCAAAGATGTCAAAGTGATAATGACACAAATTTTCTTCAATGATACACTGCCAAACGCAGAACACATCCTCATCTTCTCGGACAAAGCTCTGCCCGTTAATGCGTTCCAGTTTGCTGCGGGTATTCACATCAAATAAAAACAGTCCGCTCGGCTTGAGATACGCATAGACGCGCTTCATCGCCTCACGCAGCATCTCTGGGTCTTCCACATAGTTGACGGAATCCAAACAGCATACACAGGCGTCTATCCCGCCGTACAGCTCTAATTCCTGCATGGGCTGATGCAGAAGCAGTACCGGTTTCTCCGGATTGGCATCCATGCAGTTTTCCTGTGCAATCATCAGCATATCTTCCGACTGATCGACGCCAATCATATCATATCCGCGCTGTGCCAAAATGCTGGTCAGCGAGCCGGTACCGCACGCCAAATCCAAAATCACAGACGGCTTGATGTTCTTTTGTTCAAAAATATGCTCAAAAAAATCCGCCCACCGTTCGTATGGTACGTCATCGGTGAAGCGGTCATAGTACTCCGAGAGCAGTCCGTACTCTGAATATTCACTCATCTGTATCGTTTCCTTTTGTCTGCTTCATGCGATCCAGTGCCGTGCGATAACCGTCCGAACCATACGTCAAACACTTGTTGACGCGGCTGATCGTCGCCGTCGATGCACCGGTCTCCTTTGCGATGTCACTGTAAATGCGTCCTTCGTCCAGCATAGCAGCGACCTGAAAGCGCTGTTCCATGGCGCGCAGCTCGCTGATGGTGCAGAGATCCTCAAAAAAGTTGCTGCACTCCTCCAGCGTATTCAGATGCAGGATTGCCTGAAACAGACTATCCATGGATTTTCCCCTGAGTTTGTTGTTCATCCATTTCGCCTCCCTCACTAACAGCTATATTGTAACATGTTAACGTGTGAAAGTAAACAAGAAATTCTGTGGAAAAAGCAAAGAAGAACGCCCCGACCTGCCGGAGCGTCCTCAAGATTCGTCGTGTTATTTTGCCTGCTCGATTGCCTTCTGTGCGTCTTGCAGCGTCCACTTGGTGCCGTCCCACGCAACGCAGGTGCCGTCCGCTTGGACTTCATATGTGCCCTGCATGGCACCGGTGACGCGATACGTGGTGTTTTCGCCGGATGACAGGAACAGTAGGTATTCCTTGCCCTGTTCCAGCTTGGCATCCTCTGTGCTCACTTGGTCATCGTCCTGCACGCGCACGGTCACCGTATCGGCATCCGCCTGCCCGCGGAGCGTCTGTTCAATGCGAATCGTGTTGTCAACATAGCTGCTCGCATCGCCGCCGGTTTCCGGTTTCACTTGAAATGCATCGGAGACCTCCGAAACCGTACCTTTGACGATCAGGCTGGACTGTGCAATCAGTTCATCCTGTGAGAGCGCCGGAACAAGATTGCCGCTGGAGCTCTTCTCCGCAGATCCTGCGGACGATTTCGGTTGTGTCGTCTGGGTATTTCCGCAGCCTGTCAGCAGGCTTCCCGCCAGCACGGCAGTTGCCAGCCACGCGGCAATATGGGATTTCTTCATGTACATCCCTCCTTTTGTGTTTAGTTTACCACAGCAAACTCGCTTTTGTTTGGATTAAAATTATAATCGAAACAGTAAAGCAGTGGAGTGGGAAAATCACCCACTTATTTTTTGTTGAAAAAGCTGGTGCATCTCTGTGTCTGTCACTTTATAATCGTTGCATATTCCTGTTCTGCTGCAATCGCCTGATTATATTCTTCCTCTGTCATCATACCTGATTCAACATTAGCTCTCATATTTTCATGCGCTTGATCTCGCATATAATTCACATCTGCTGGATGTTCATCATTAATTTCTTGAACATTCTCCACAGCATCATTCAATAACCATTCTGTTTCAGTATCTTTAGAATTTACGCACTGAATATCATCACTCACTTCAGTATCTGCCAAAAATGATGTATTCATCGAGACCGGCACATCTGTATCTATCTCATACGCTCCTTGAAACGCACCTGTTACATAATAATAATCACCTTCCGTATTATAATCCCCTCCACGCTCAGGCTTATATAAGAACAACAAATATGTTTTTTTGTCCTCTAATTTTGCTTCTTCATCTGCAACAGTTGCCAATGTTTCTGTCTTTCCACCTTGCACACGAACAATGATAGAATCTGCTTCTGCTTCTACTTCTCCTCTAATAATATCTGACACTTTAATCGTATAATCCGTAAATACGCTAGGATCAGCTCCATTCGCAGGTTGGATCTGGAAAGACTCTGAGTTTGCAACTGTACCAATTGCAACAAGGCATGACCTCTCAATAAGATCATCCTGAGTAAGTCCAGCTACAGTTCCACTGACATTTTGCGTAGTTACACTCATGTGCTCTTTATTACTTGTAGCAGTAACAGATGCAGTCTTATCTGTAGTCTGATTACCACATCCTACCAGAAAGCAAACTGCTACAGTCGTTAATAAAGTGACTATTTTTTTCACTTTCATACACTCTCCTCCTTCTCTAATATTATCAATGATAGTTTGCATACGCTGCATTCTTATCTTCTGTTGATAATGTACGGCGAGTAATATTCGTATATACTTCCGAATACATCACTGCACTCTTCGAATCAGAATGACCTATTCCTACAGCATGTCCTGCTTCATGTGTGAAAATAGACCATACGTCATAACAACCGGCTTGGGCAGAATTTGCCCACTTGTATCTCATGTTAATATTAACATCAGCTTCTTTAATAATCGAGTTGGAAGAATAATATGTTGTCTGAGCAACATAATTATCATTAGTTGAAACACGATAGATAGCATTAACTGAATCCTTTTTCGGATATGCAGTCTTAGAGTGTGTTTTTGTCGCAGAACGGGATAGCAAAGAATATCCAGATGCCGCATTCCACGGATAACACGCATGGTTAAAATGCAAAACAGTAGTCTCACCAAAATTCTTATGTGGGATGAATGTTATGCTACTTTGCGATCCAGTATTTTTTGGTAACCTCACTCCATTTAGTTTGTATGTTGCTCCAGATGGAGCTACGCACATAGTTAGCGTAGCGCAACTAAGTACAAGTGAAATCAGTCTCTTCATACGAATTTTTTTCATATCAACACCTCCTTTAGTAAAAGGTATCACATCTTATGTCTCATGTCAACATATTTTTTGGGGATATTGTCTAAAAGAACAGATATAATTATCCCATTCTTTGCACTTATCATTTTGGTTATTGCTAATTTTTATCGAATTTCAAATTGATCTCATACACAGTGTACACAAAAAAAAGCAGACGCATATACTGCGTCTGCTTTATGTCCGCGAAAGTTTTCTTATTCCATGCTGTCCAGCGTCTTGCTAAGCATCTGGTTAATCATCTTCGGGTTGCCCTTGCCCTTGGAGGCCTTCATGCACTGACCGACCAAGAAGCCAATGGCGTTCTTCTTGCCCTTCTTGTAGTCTGCAACAGACTTCGGATTGGCAGCCAGAACCTCGTCAACCAGCTTCTGAATCGCGCCCTCATCGGATACCTGCTTCAGACCCAGCTTGTCAACGATGGTATCAACCGAATCATCGGTCTCAAACAGCTGAACCAGAACCTTCTTGCCGGCGTTGCCGGAAATCGTGTTCTTCTCAATCAGCGCAATCATGTCAACCAGCTTCTGTGCGGTCAGCTTGGTGTCCTTCAGCTCCAGATTCTTGTCGTTCAGATACTTGGAGATGTCAGACAGAATCCAGTTTGCGATGTTCTTGGCATCGACGCGCTTCATGTTGACGCCCTCATCCAGCAGGCACGCCTTGTCAAAGGAATCCGCCAGAATGCGCGCTTCCTTCGGCTGCAAGCCGATTTCCTCCATGTAGCGGTTATAGCGCGACTGCGGCAGCTCCGGAATCTCCGAGCGAATCTGTTCCAGCCATTCATCGCTGATTTCCACGGCTACCAGATCCGGGTCCGGGAAGTAGCGATAATCCTGCGCATCCTCCTTGGAACGCATGACCATGTTCTTGCCGCGGGAATCGTCCCAACGGCGGGTCTCCTGCGTAATCGTGCCGCCCTCAGACACTACGTCAATCTGACGGTTTACTTCGTACTCAATCGCACGTTCTGCCGCAGAGAACGAGTTGATGTTCTTCATCTCGACACGGGTGCCCAGCGTCTCGGAGCCTTCCGGACGAATCGACACGTTGACATCACAACGAATCGAGCCTTCCTCCATGCGGCAGTCGCAAATTTGCAGATAAGACAGGGTTGTCTTGACGGTCTCCAAGAACGCCTTTGCCTCTGCTGCGGAGTGAATGTCCGGGCGCGTTACCATCTCGATCAGCGGCACGCCGCAACGGTTGAAGTCAACAACCGTGCCCTCGCCCTCATCGTGCAGCAGCTTGCCTGCATCTTCCTCGAAGTGAATGCGCTCAAAGCGAACGCGCTTCGGCTCGCCGTTTACCTCAAAATCAACATAGCCGTTCTCGCAAATCGGCACATCAAACTGAGAAATCTGGTATGCCTTCGGCAGATCCGGATAGAAATAATTCTTGCGGTCAGACTTGCACAGCTGGTTAACCGTACAATGGGTAGCCAGACCCATCTTTGCCGCATAATGTACGACCTGCTTGTTCAGAACCGGCAGGGCACCCGGCTGACCCGTGCAAACCGGGCAAACATGGGTGTTAATCTCTGCGCCAAATGCGGTGCTGCATCCGCAGAAAATCTTTGTTTTCGTAGAAAGCTCGGCATGGACTTCCAGACCGATGACTGCTTCATAATTCATGATACGATTCCTCCCTTACAGTGCCACGATGTTGGACAGACCAGAAGCCTTTTCATAAGCCAGACCTGCATTGATGAGCTTCTGCTCTCCAAAACGCGGACCAATCAGCTGCATACCAATCGGCAGCTTGTTCGCATCAAAGCCGCACGGCTGTACCATTGCCGGAAGGCCTGCGATGTTGACAGAAACGGTGCAAATATCGCCCATGTACATCTGCAGCGGGTCCGATGTCTTTTCGCCAATCTTATAGGCAGTTGTCGGTGCTACCGGCGTCATAATGACGTCTACCTGCTCAAATGCCTTGTTGTAGTCTGCACGGATTGCGCGCTGTGCGGCACGTGCCTTCTTGTAGTACGCGTCATAGTAGCCGGAGGACAGCACATAGGTGCCCAGCATGATGCGGCGCTGTACCTCCTGACCAAATGCCTCACTTCTCGACTTGACGTACAGATCAATGATGCCGTCAAACTTCTCTGCGCGATAGCCGTACTTGACACCGTCAAATCGTGCCAGATTGGACGAAGCCTCTGCGGAAGACAGAATGTAATAAATCGGCAGAGCATACTTGGACAGCGGCAGAGAAATCTCTACGACTTCTGCACCCAGCTGCTTATAGGTTTCAGCAGCAGCCAGAACCGCCTTGCTGACTTCTTCTGAAATACCTTCGCCAAAATATTCCTTCGGCAGGCCAATCTTCATGCCCTTGATGTCCACATTCATGCCAGCGTGCAGGCTGGCATATTCGCGCGGATAGCTGGTAGAATCCATCTTGTCATAACCGCGCAGAACATCTGTCAGCAGTGCTGCATCCTCTACGCTGCGGGCGAACGGACCAATCTGATCCAGAGAGGAAGCGAACGCAACCAATCCATAACGAGAAACAGTGCCATAGGTCGGCTTCAGACCGACAACACCGCAGAAGGATGCCGGCTGACGAATGGATCCGCCGGTATCCGAGCCAAGCGCAATGGAAACTTCACCAGCTGCAACAGAAGCTGCTGCGCCGCCGGAAGAACCGCCGGTGACATGCTCCAGATTGTGCGGATTGTGCGTCTTTTGCAGCGCAGAATTTTCGCAGGAAGAGCCCATCGCAAACTCGTCCAAGTTGGTCTTGCCCGTCATAACCAGACCTGCATCGTGCAGACGATTCATTACCGTTGCATCGTATGGCGGCTTGAAATTCTCCAGCATACGGGAAGCACAGGTCGTGCGGATGCCCTTGGTGCAGATGTTATCCTTGACGGATACCGGCACACCAGCCAGCGGAGACAGCTCCTCACCGGCAACGCGCTTGGCGTCAATGGCCTTCGCGGTCTCTAGGGCGTGTTCCTCAGTCAGCGTGATATACGCGCCGACCTTATCCTCTACAACAGCAGTTCTTGCAAATGCCGCCTTGGTCAGCTCTACCGAGCTTACCTCTTTATTTTTCAGCATTGCCGAGAGCTCGGCTGCTGTCTTCTGATATAATTCCATGGTGTTGCCTCCCTTATTCTACGACGCGCGGCACACTGACGCCGCCACATGCTACGCTCGGTGCATTGGCAAGGATTTCTTCCTTGTCATAAGACGGAATGACTTCATCCTCACGCATGGCGTTCTTTCGCTCGGTATCAATGCAATCGGTGATGTCACCCAGATCCAACTCCTGCAGCTGGTCAACCATGGCAACGATTTCCTGCATGTCCTCTGCGATCTTGTCAAAGCCATTGCCCTTTGGGTCAAGACGCGCCAGATTGGCGATATATTCGACATTTTCTCTTGTAATAGCCATTATTTTTCATCCTCCTGTATCAAACCTTGGAATTCCTGCTCTGTGAGCACCGGAATGCCAAGTTCATTCGCTTTTTTGAGCTTGCTTCCCGCATTTTCGCCCACCACAACAAAGGTTGTCTTTTTGGAAACCGAGCCGGAAGCACGACCCCCCAGCTGTTCAATGCGTTCTGTCGCTTGCTTGCGTGTAAACAGCGTCAATGTGCCTGTGAGCACGATGGTCTTTCCCGCCAGCTTATCGCTCTTGACGAGCTGTTCGCCTTGGAAATTGACACCAGCCTCCCGCAATCGCTCAACGAGATGCTTGGACTGCTCCTGCTCACGCCACTCCTCAATAGACTGCACAATTGCGCCGCCAATATCGCGGATGTCGGTCAGTTGTTCCTCTGTCGCGTTGAGCACCGCGTCCAGCGAGCCAAATGTCGAGGACAGTGTCTTTGCCGCCTTTTGACCGACATGCCGAATGCCCAGTGCAAACAACAAGCGAGATAGATCATTGCTCTTGGATTTTTCAATCGCCGCAATCAGATTTTCAGCTGATTTTTTGCCCATGCGTTCAAGCGGCTCGATTTGTTCTTCTTTCAGTGTATACAAATCTGCGGCGGAATGCACCAAACCCGCATCAATCAGCGACTGCAAAACAGCCTGTCCGCATCCGTCAATGTCCATGGCATCGCGAGACACAAAATGCATAAGATTGCGCAGCAGCTGTGCCGGACATTCTGCGCCGGTACAGCGAATGGCCGCCTCATCTTCGTCCTCAAAGACCGGTGCGCCGCACACCGGACAGACCTTTGGCATTTCATACGGCACCGTGTTTTCCGGTCGCTTTTCCGGCACATATCCGAGAATCTCCGGAATAATTTCTCCCGCCTTGCGCACCCGAACGGTATCACCGATGCGGATGTCTTTTTCCCGAATAAAATCACGGTTGTGCAGCGTCGCGCGGCTGACGGTCGTACCCGCCAATTGTACCGGGTCCAGTACTGCATTCGGCGTCAGCACACCGGTTCTGCCGACAGTGATGACAATATCTCGTAAAATCGTTTCTTTGATTTCCGGCGGATACTTATATGCCGATGCCCAGCGCGGATATTTCGCTGTCGAGCCGAGGGCACGGCGCAGAGCAAAATCATTGACTTTGACCACAGCACCGTCAATATCAAAATCCAGTTCGCCGCGCGTATCGCCCATGTGCTGAATTTCACGCTCAATATCTTTCGGGTCAGTATACACCGGATAACGCGGTGATACTGGAAATCCGAGCTGTTTTAGATAATCCAACGCCTGTACATGAGATGTCAGCAGCAGTTCCTCGCTGTTCTGAATATTAAAGCAGAAAATGGACAGCTTTCGCCGTTTGGTCACTGCACTGTCCAGCTGACGCAGGGAACCGGCAGCTGCATTGCGCGGATTGGCAAGCAGCGGTTTGCCTTCCAGCTCACGCTGTGCATTAATCTCATCAAATACAGAGCGGCGCATATACACCTCGCCGCGCACAACCAGCGTTTTCGGTGCATCGTGCAGCGTCTTGGGAATATCTTCAATCACGCGCAGATTGTCTGTGACATCTTCTCCCGTTACACCATCACCGCGTGTCGCACCACGCACAAAGATACCGTTTTCATACTCCAAAGATACGGATAAACCGTCAATTTTGTATTCTACGACATATTCCGGTGCCTGAGCACGGGCATAAAACTCTTGCAATTCTTCAAAGGAAAAGACATCCTGTAAGCTTTCCAGCGGCCACGGATGCGTCACGGCAGAAAATTTATCCGAGACGCTGCCGCCCACGCGATGGGTCGGAGAATCCGGTTCATCGACTTCCGGATATTCTGCCTCCAACGTCTCCAACGCACGCAGCATACGGTCATATTCAAAATCCGAAATCTCCGGCGCATCCTCATCATAATATTTTTTATTGTGATAACGCAGGGCTTCCCGCAAAGCCGCTGCCTGCTGTGCGATATTCATTCCATCCGTCCCTTCTTAAACAATCATATCTATTATAGCAAAAATATCCGTGCAGAAAAAGAGGTTATTTGGAATTTGACGAAATCATTGGCACATCTCCAACAAGAATGGTCTCTTCCAGCGGGTAGTTTGCCCGCACGGTGATGCTTTTAGCCGCACCCAACAGCTGAAGGGAAAAATCCGCGCTCACTGTCACCGACACTTCATACAGCGTCTGATTGATGCCCGCAGAGGAAAAATGTGATTCAACTTGCGCCGTCACGCATCCCAGCGAGACCACGCGAAACGGAATCTGTGGTCCAAGTCCGGCGAGCAGCTGCGGGTCGAGCAGCGTGCCCAATGCCACAGAGGTTTGCGCCTGTTCCAGCTCCCCAATTTCATCATATACGCACTGCACAAGCTGTGTGCGAATACGATTGACAGCAGCAGCATTCGTTGTAAGTGCCGTGACAGCTCCGCTGTCATCCTGATGCAGCTTTCCGATTTTCTCCATCTGTCCTGCGCAGTCTGCCACAGCGCGTTCCATTTTACTCGTCGCCTGATATTGCACATAATTTTCCGCATAGACGACTAACTTCGGACGCAGCGCACCGCCTATTGCTGCCGGAAGCAAAACCAGTCCGGCGAACATAACCAGTAAAATCTTTCGCCGATGATTTCCGTGTCTGCGCATCGCGCTGCCCCCTTTCTTTGTGAAAACAGACTATGCAGACGCGGTTGTTCGTGACACAAAAAAGAAGAGCACCCGCAGTGCGGATGCTCCCCATTGATTCGAGTAATAAAATTATTCGTCGTCGTCGTTCAGCAGAGCGCGGATAGACAGGGAAACCTTCTGCTTCTCCGGATCAATGTCGATGATCTTAGCTTCTACTTCTTCATCCTTGGACAGAACGTCTTCCGGCTTCTCGATGCGGCGGTTAGCAATCTGAGAAATGTGGATCAGACCGTCAACGCCCGGAATAATCTGAGCAAATGCACCGAACGGCATGAACTTCAGGATGCGAACGGTAGCGGTGTCGCCAACCTCATAGTTCGCGGTGAATACGTTCCACGGATTGTCCTCCGGACGCTTGTAGCCCAGGGAAATCTTCTTGTTCTCACGATCCAGACCGATAACATAAACGTTTACGGTATCGCCAACGTTTACAACCTCAGACGGATGCTTGATGCGGCCCCAAGACAGCTCGGAGATGTGGATCATGCCATCAACGCCACCGATGTCTACGAATGCGCCGTAAGAAGTCAGGGACTTAACGGTACCGGTGTACTCGTTGCCAACTTCGATCTCGTTCCAGACCTTCTCAGCAGCAGCGCGACGCTCTTCCTGCAGTACGGCACGGATAGAACCAACAACGCGCTTGCGCGGACGGTTGATCTCGGTGATGCGGAAGCGTGCAACCTGACCTACCAGCTGGCTCAGCGGCTGACCCTTCGGGATACCGGTCTGGGAAGCCGGGATGAATACGCGGATGCCAAATGCATTGGCAACAACGCCGCCCTTGTTCTCTTCGTTAACCTTGCCCTCGATGATGGTCTTGTTCTCCTTAGCGTCCTCGATGGACTCCCAGCCCTTCATCTGATCAACGCGCTTCTTGGACAGTACAATGGTGCCCTCTGCATCGTTTACGCGAACAACAACAGCCTCGATGTCGTCACCTACGTGGATGCTCTCCTCAGCATTGAAGGACGGATCATCGGACAGCTCATGGGTCGGGATGTAAGCAGCGTGCTTTACGCCCAGATCTACGTGAACTTCGTTCGGGGTGATCTTCAGAACAGTACCGGTTACCTTATCTCCTGTATTTAAAGTCTTGAAGGATTCCTCCAGCATAGCAGCAAAATCTTCGCTGCCGGTTTCAATTCTTGTCTCTTCGCTCATAATGTTTCTGACCTCCTTAATTATCCAAGCTGGCGTGGACGCGCCTGCTGTAATCCCGATAAATGGTTGCTCCATACCCTGGATCTCATTTCCTGTAAGTCCAGTGGCATCTTCGATGTATAGCACATGATCACACAGTGACGTGCTGATTTCATACAGACGCTTTGTGTTAGAGCTTTTTCGATCGCCAATCACAATCATAATGTCCGACTTGCCAGCCAGTAGACGAGCCTCGGCTTGGCGCTCGTCCGTTGCATTACATATTGTACCAAATATTTTTTGGTTTGTACACTGTTTTTTTATAATTTTACTGCAAATATCAAAGATTTTCCTGTTGATCGTGGTCTGTGCAACCACACTAACTGGAATTTCCTGTAAATTTTGACCATTTTTGTTGTTTTTATCCAGTGCCGCTTGCAGTTCCTCCGGCGTTTCATATACTTCGGACGCGCCGCACCAGCCCTGAATGCCGACCACTTCCGGATGATTGCGGGAGCCAATAATAATCACATGACGTCCCTGCTCGCTTTCTTCTCGGACGATGCGGTGAATCTTCCCGACAAACGGACAGGTGGCATCAACAATGCGGCATCCCTTGGCTTCTAGCTGTCGCAGCACAGCCTCCGGCACGCCGTGCGCACGGATGAGCACAGGCACACCATCCGGAATATCCGCTACATCCTCTGCTTTGTGCACACCCATTTCTTCCAGACGTCTGACCTCATGAGTGTTGTGAATAATATCGCCGAGTGCCCAAATGCTGCCGTATTCCTGACAGGCACGCTCCGCCATGTCTACCGCTCGTTTGACGCCAAAACAAAAGCCAGCTGTCTTTGCGACTGTAACCATCGTCAGATCCTCTCTTTCAGCGCATAAATTCGGCGCATCATGTCATCTGCCAGTTCCCGATAGCCTTCCTTGGACTTGGTCTTTTCCGGCACATACGGTTCGCCAAATACCACGTAAACCTTCGAGCGAAACTTCTTGTTTTCAGAGATATAAATCGGCAAAATCGGTGCGCCAGTACGCGCAGCAATCATGGCTGCGCCAACCTTTGCCTCATCGCCTTCTTTATGCTTCGTGCCGCCTTCTGGAAAAATCAACAGCTTTTTTCCCTCTTTCACTGCTTTGAGCGAAGTCTTGATAGCACCGATGTCTGCCGTACCGCGGTCAACCGGAAAGGCACCGAGCGCGGAGATCAGCGGGCCGAGCAGCTTAATTTGAAATAGTTCCTTTTTCGCCATTGCTACAATCGGATACTGATTGCCGAGTGCCGTGCCGACCAATACCGGATCTGCCCACTGGGTGTGATTTGCCACCAGCACACAGCCGCCATCCGGCACACGCTCCCGTCCTATGACATGATAATTGTATTTCAGGTGGTCATAAATATTGACAATCGGAATCGCCAGTGCCTGAAAGGTACGGTTATATTTCATGCTCATCCCTCCAGCGCCGGACGAATGACTGCTTCTACCGCTTCAATCGACTGCTCCAGCGTCAGTTCGCTGGTATCCATCAGAACAGCGTCATCCGCCTGCTTGAGCGGTGCTGCAGCGCGGGTCTCATCATCGTGATCGCGCTGTTTCATATCCGCGAGCACATCTTCCAGCGTAACGTCTTCCCCTTTTTCTCGCAATTCGATAAACCGGCGCTTTGCACGCGCCTCCACCGATGCCGTCAGGAAAATTTTAATCTGCGCATTCGGCAGAATCACGGTGCCAATATCTCGGCCATCCATAATGACGTTGTTAGTCTGCGCTATCTCGCGCTGGGTGTGCAGCAAAAATGCGCGAACCGCCGGAACCGCAGAGACAAACGAAGCATACTTGGACATCTCCGGTGTGCGGATCAGATCGGATACATCTTCTCCGTTCAGCAGTACGTGCTGAACACCGTTTTCATACTTCAGGCTGACCTGAATGCCGCTGTCCAGTACCGGCTGAATGCGCTCGGTCTGTCCCAGCGGAACACCGGCGCGGCACACAGCCAGACCAATGGTACGGTACATCGCACCCGTATCTACATACACAAATCCCAAATGGCCGGCTGCTGCGCGGGCAATGGTACTTTTTCCCGCACCGGACGGGCCGTCAATCGCAACTGCAATGGTTTTCATACATCTTTCCTCACTTTTTATTCACTCGCGGCCTGACCGGCATGGAATCCCGCCAAATAGCCAGTTGACCACGCAATCTGCAAATTAAACCCGCCTGTATAGGCGTCAACATCCAAAATCTCTCCGGCAAAATACAGATTTGGTATCTTTTTAGATTCCATCGTCTTTGGCACAACGTCTTTGACGGAAACGCCGCCGGAGGTAATAATCGCGTCCTCAATCGGACCCGGCTGGGCAATATCCAGCGTAAAATGCTTGAGTTCATGCACCAGCTTTTGCCGCTGCTTTTTGGTAATCGCATTCACCTTCTGATGCGGATCAATACCGGAACGCTCTACGATAATCGGAATCAGTTTGCGCGGCAGCAGAGCACCGAGAGAATTGCGAAAATCCGTGTTCAGTTCCTGCGAAAAATCCGATACAATACGCTTATCCAGCACGGCATCTTCCAATGCCGGCTTCAAGTCGATCTCCGCGCGGTAGGTCGCCTTGTCCCACTTTCTCATGTGCGAGGACGCACTGAGCACCAGTGGGCCGGAGATACCAAAATGTGTAAACAGCATCTCGCCGAAGCCCTCATGTAGCTTTTTATTGTTCTCAAAAATCGTTAATTTGACATTTTTAAGTGGCAATCCCTGCAAACGCGGGCAGGTTTTTCCCGGACAGACCAGCGGCACCAATGAAGCGCGCAGCGGCGTGACTTTATGTCCCAGCTCCTGTGCCCAAGCATGCCCATCGCCGGTCGAGCCGGTCAGCGGATACGACTTGCCGCCGGTTGCCAGAATGACACGATCTGCACGGTGCAGTTTGCCCTCAGTCTTGACGCCAATGACACCCTCTTCATCAGTCTGGATGCCCGTCACGCGCTCCTGTACAATTGTCACGCCGCAGCGCTTGACCCAGAAAAACAGTGCATCGACGATGTCACGCGCCTTGTCCGACTGCGGAAAGACACGATTGCCTCGCTCAGTCTTGAGCGGCACACCCAAGCCCTCAAAAAAGTCCATTGTATCTTGTATTGAGAACGCGCCCAAGGCGCTGTACAAAAAGCGCGGATTTTGCGGCACATGCGCCAAAAATTCCTGCATGTCACAATTGTTGGTGACATTGCAGCGTCCTTTTCCCGTAATAGCCAGCTTGCGTCCTACCTTTTCATTGCGCTCAAACAGCAGCACGCGGGCGCCCTGCTGTGCTGCTGTTCCGGCAGCCATCAGACCGGCTGCACCGGCTCCAATCACTGCAACTGTTATTGTATTATTCATTGTCGAGTTTCTCATATACCTCATATTCGTCCCAAATGGATTCCAAATGATTAAAGGTCTCGCTGATCTCCTTCTGCTTGCGCATACCGATAGCCACAATCAGCGCATTGATAACGCTGAGCGGCGCAACCAGAGAGTCAACAAAGGATGCCATATCGCTCTTGGCGAGCAGCGTATAGTCTGCGGTCTGGCTCAGCGGAGACAGTTGGCTATCAGTCAGTGCAATGACCGTCGCACCGGATTTTTTGGAGTATTCCAGTGCTTTGAGTGTGCGCTTGGAATAACGCGGGAAACTGACACCGAGCACGACGTCTCCCTCTCCCACGCGAAGAATCTGCTCGAAAATCTCACTGACGCTGTTGGTGTGAATCAGCTTCACATTATCAAACATCAGATTGAAATAGAAGCCAATAAAGCCGGACAGAGATGCTGATGAGCGAACACCGAGAATATAAATATTCTTCGCGTGCAAAATAGCTTCTACCGTACTCTGAAAAGAATTGCGGTCGATTTCATCCAATGTCATCCGAATTTTATCAATATCTGAAGACAGTACAGAGCGCAGAATATCCTGATCGCCCATTCTGTCACTGGTTACTTCCATACGCTGTACAGCCGTCAGCTTGTTGCGAATCATCTCCTGCAGCGCTTTTTGCAGCTGCGGATAGCCCGCATAACCTAACTCTGTAGCAAAACGAACAACTGTAGACTCGCTGACACCGACAGTCGAGCCTAGCTTGCTTGCAGTCAAAAATGCCGCTTTATCATAGTGTTCAATGATATACTTCGCAATCAAACGCTGTCCCTTGGAAAATGTGGACAGATTGTTCTGTATTTTGTTCATCAAATCGTTCATAGTTTCTGCCTCTTATATTACATATAGGTTTCACATTTCTATAGTTTTATTGTATCTGCTGATGAACAAAAATGCAAGTGTTTCTCATGCAAACTGCAAAATTTGCGCAAGAATTCCATCATCGGTCGGTTTTGTTCAAGCCGCTTGCCCAGCGCAGTGCGGCAATCTCTCCTGCTGTCAGTTCGCGCCAGTGCCCTGGACGCAGCGATTCCTCCAATTTCAGCGGTCCCATCGCAATGCGGCACAGCCGCAGAACCCTTAAACCGCACTGCGCACACATTTTGCGAATCTGTCGGTTGCGTCCTTCATGAATCGTGATATGCAGCTCGTGTACTTGATCCTCGCCGGATGTCTCAATCTGTACCTGCGCTGGGCGAATTCGGTATCCATCAATGACCATCGGTTTGGACAGCTCTCGGATGCGTGTTTTATCGCCGCGCACGGTCACGGCATAGGTCTTATCCACATGATTGCGCGGATGCGTCAGCGCGGCGAGCAATTCGCCGTCATTGGTCATGAGCAGCATTCCTTCCGAATATTGATCCAATCTGCCGACCGGCAGCACGCGTACCGGATAGTTTTTGACCAGCTGTGCTACCGTCTTTCGATTTTTTTCGTCCGACATCGTTGTGACAACACCTGCCGGTTTGTACAACACAATCGTGTGATAGCTCTCATGTCCGGCAATTCGCTTTCCATTGACGCAAATCACATCGGTATCTATGTCCGCGCGATCACCCACCTGCGCTTTTGTACCATTCACTGTCACGGCACCGCTGGCAATGAGCTGCTCTGCCGCTCGGCGGGAACAAACGCCCGCGCCGGATAAAATTTTCTGTAGTCGTTCCTGCATGGTTTAATCCTTCCACGGACGTTTGCGTCCCGTCCATCCTTGTTGTTTCCAATACGTTCCATCCGCATCATCGCTTGGCTTTTTGCAGCGCACCATATGCATCATCGTAAAAAATGCCTTGGTCTTGAGAGAAGGCTGTACCTTGCCATCCCGCGCTTTGATTTTTTTCGCCAATGCGGTTGTTTTTCGGTCAATGTCCCGTTTTTTCTTCTCGCTCATATGGCCATAGTTAATGGCATACACCGCTAAGCCATACCGATACACCCTGCCGACACCCCAGAACCATAGACTGTCCGCCATGTCTTTCAGCGTGGATTTCATTCCCGCTCCCGCCGCCGTGGAGATACAGACCGCTTGCTTGCGAAACATTGAACGCTCCGGTCTATGTACCATCCAACGCCAACCGTAATGATCTAAAAACGCCTTCATGGAGCCTGTGGCATGGTACACATATACCGGACTTGCCAAAATAATGACATCCGCTTCATCCAGCTTTTGTGTAAGCGGCTGCAAAGCTTCCGCATGAGGACAGTATTTTGCATCCCGCAAGATGCAGTTGGCACATCCCACGCAAAATTCGCCAAAATCTCGCGGCAAAAAGATCTCTATGATCTCTCCATCCAATTTCTCCGCCAGCATTCTGGCAACATGGTAGGTTGAGCCCTTATGATTTTGTCCGTAAACGACTGTGATTTTCATGTATTACCTCTCGTTTTCTCACGGCATCCCACCAATGCCGAAGTTTTTCTGACAAGCTGGTATCTTCCTGTGCGGTATCTAGTGCAACAGACTGCGCACAAATCAGTGCGGTCTCATCCAACACAACACCGTTGCATACCAATTGCGCACTTCCACAACTGTCTCCTTTCTTCACCGGCGCATACAAAAACTCTGCACAGGACACTTGTATCTCTGTCCGTTCTTCGTCAAATAATTGTGCCGTCAAATCTTTTTGATACACCACCTGCACCTGCCGTTGTTCTCCCGTCTGCACAGGAATGGTCTGCACGGCTTCTCCTGTCTGTGCAGCGGTCTGCGTGTGTATGGAGGCAAATGCCGCATCCAGCATATGCATATGATCGTTCCAATCATCCCTGTCATGCAGTGTTACGGCAACAACCGTGCGCCCATTTCGTTTTGCCGCACTGACCAAACAGCGTCCCGCTGTCAGAGTATAGCCAGTCTTGACGCCGACAGCGTCCGGATACATGCGCAGCAGCTTATTGTGATTGACCATGGTTCGTGTACCAGCTGTGTGACTCTTTGTGGCAACAATTTGAGCAAAAATCGAATTTTTCAGTGCAGCTGCTGTCAACTGCGCCAGCTCGTGTGCTGTCGTGTAATGTGTTTTCCCATCCAACCCGCTGGGATTGTCAAAGTGCGTATTGCTCAACCCCAGCTGCTGTGCTCGTTCGTTCATGCAGCGCACAAATGCTGTTCTTCCGCCAAGATTTTCTGCAATGCATTCCGCCGCATCATTGCCGGAGCACAGCATCAAACCATACAAGACCTCTTGCAGCGTCAGCTGTTCTCCCTGCTTCAAATACATAGACGAACCTTCTATACCCGCACTGGCAGCGGAAACCGTGATAATCTGCTGTAGTTTTCCCGATTCCGCCGCCAATAAGCCCGTCATAATCTTGGTGGTGCTCGCCATTGGCAGCCGCTGTGTTTCCTGCGCGCCATCCAGTAAGACGCCGGTATCTGCATCCAGCACGGCATATGCCTGCGCGGAATACGCACTTGCTCGGCTGACACTGAAACACACAGCAAGCAGCAGACAAATCCAGAATTTTGCTTTCACACACATTCCCCCTCAGATAGTCATTTTACGGAGTCCTGTGTGTTTTTATGTCTGAACAAAAAGAGGAGCATGCGGCTCCTCTTTCTGTTTGTTTATTCTTCTGTCGGAACGACTTCTGTTTCTGTGGCAGCCTCTTCCTTCTTGCCGCGCTTGCCAAACAAGCTCTGCACGCCGTTAATGGCATCCGGAATCAGCTCAATCAGACGATCCGTGCTGTTATCCGCCGGCATATTGACCGGAAGAATCCGCGCACTTCCCTCGCTGACAATGAGAAAGGCAACCGGCTGAATGCTGACACCGGCACCACCGCCGCCGCCAAAGCACAGCGGAGCGTCATCTCCACTGTTGCGCGATTTAAAATCTGTGCCGCCGGAGCCAAAGCCGAACGTCACCTTAGAAATCGGAATCAGCGTGGTTCCATCATGCGTAACGATGGGATCACCGATAATTGTGTTGACATCGACCATAGAACGGATTTTTTCCATTGTCTCCGCCATCAGACCATTTACACCATGTTCTGCCATTTAAAATTCCCTCTTTCTTTCGGATAGTTATGATACTTGTTGCTGAGAAGCCGTTTGATTTTGGCTCCATGCTTTTCGTTCTTCTTTCGTCAGGCGCACTGCCTTCCACAGTGCCCACAGCTCCTTGCGCCGCTTCCACAAAATACCCGGATAGCATCGGAGCTGTGTCATCACAGAAATGTCCAATCCCCATATGGTCTTTTGCGCATCAAAATCTGCATCAATGACAATCTTTGTGTCCTTGAGAACATGTGTCTGCTCCAAATACGGGTAGAGATTGCCGACCACAGCGGAACAGGCACCGAGCAGCCTGCCGGTACGCGCCGCATCCACTGTGTGCAGGATTACTGTCACATGCAGCTTTTCCCACACAACAGCACCTGCCAAGTCATAAATCAGCTCTGCAAGCAATTCCAGCGCGCGATCTATCGGCAATCGCTTCAAATCAAAGCGCGGCGCGGTGGTTTCCTGCTTGTGTTCTTCGCGTTTTTCTTTCTTTTTTTGCTTCTTGGTCGGCTTTTTTGTTTTCTTCCGTTTGCCGCCAAGCCGGAATACTTTTTTTATCGGGCCGAATCCCAACCGCATCTTGAGCTGTCCATCCGGCATGTCCCGTTTTATTTCTATCCGTGCCGGTGCAAACAGGGTAAAGACTGTCAGCGACACGCCAAGAAGTAAGACAACGCACAGGACGATGCCCAGAATGCGGAGTACGATCATGATTCAGACTCCTCCTGTTCGGACTCGCGTTTTTCTTCTAATTCCCGCAGCTCCGGTAAATCCGGCAGCTCATCCAAAGAAGAAATGGAAAATGCCCGCAAAAACGCCGGTGTCGTGCGGTAAATCATCGGTCTGCCCGGCACATCCAGACGGCCGCAGCCCTCTAACAAGCCCTTATCCAATAGATTCAGCACCGTATTGGAGCTATCCACACCACGCAGCTGTTCAATATAAGCACGGGTAACCGGCTGTCGGTACGCAACAATAGACAATACCTCTAATGCCGCCGCAGACAACGACGGCGTGCGCCGCACTTCCAGCGCACGGCGAATGGTATCTGCATATTCTGCGCGTGAAACCATCTGATAGCTGTCTTGCAGGCGGATGAGCTGAAAGCCGCGCTTTTCCGCGTCATAGCTGTCTGACAGCTCCTGCGCCAATTGATGCAGCTGTTCCGTATCAATACCAAGCACCTGCTTGAGTTTTTCTTCATAGACCGGTTCTCCCGATGCAAATAAAATGCCCTCCAACAGGCAGGACAATTCATTCATGAGATGCGTTCCTCCTGAATTTCTGTATTTGCTTCTTCCCGCTCCTTATCGGCAAACAGCGTCAGCGTAGGATTTTCTTCCTCGCCGTCAATCTGAATTCGATGTGTCTTTGACAGCTCCAGCACGGCGAGAAAGGTCGCAACAATTTCCGAACGATTGTGCAGGCCGCGAAACAAGCCCTGAAAATGCAGCTGTTTCTTTTTGCGAAATCGCAGCAAAATCGCTGTGATGCGCGTATGTACAGGCACGGTCTCATGTCCGACAATGCCGGAAAACGCACTGACCGGCGGCGGCATTTTTTTGCCAATGCGCAACAGCATCCTCTGTGCAGCCTCCGATAGCTTTTCTGGCGGCAACACGCCCTCAAACGTCTTTTTTCGTTCCAGCGGCTCTGGCGGGCGCGTCAAAATATCGCGTCCTGCATCACTGTGCCGCTTAAAATATGGCTGTACCTCACGAATGCGCTGATATTCCAGCAGTTGTTCTACCAGCATCGCACGCGGGTCTTCTTCCTCATCCTCTTCGTTCTTTTCCTTCGGCAGCAGCATCCGCGATTTGATGAGCATGAGCTGTGCCGCCATAGCGATAAAATCTCCGGCGACTTCCATGTCTGTCGACTGGGCTTCGCGCAGGATTTCCATATACTGTTCGAGAATCAGCGAAATAGGGATATCATAAATATTGACTTTGTTCTTTGCAATCAAATGCAAGAGCAAATCCAACGGTCCGTCAAAGGCGGACAGATGAAAGGTGATTTTTTCCGTCATTTAAAACACCAGCAAAACAATCGCGCTGAGCGCGTGATAAATCAAATTGACAAAGAAATTGATCGGTCTGTCCAACACGCCGACAAACAGCAAAACCAGCAGAATAAACTGGATATACTGCTCATACTGCGCGAATTTGTACTCATATTTTGCCGGAAGAAAGGCCAGCAAAATCTTGGATCCATCCAGCGGCGGCACCGGAATCAGATTGAATACCCCCAGACCGATGCTCATCACGGCTGTCATGTACAGCATCAGCGCAATGGCAGTTAAAATTGGCGAGCTGGTCAATCGCAATGGATAATACAAAAACAGTGCAATGAGAGCCAACACAAAATTAGACATCGGACCGGCAAGCGATACCAGTGCGATACCGACGCGGCGATTTTTAAAATAGCTCGGATTGATCGGTACCGGCTTCGCCCATCCGACATGAAACAGCAGCATACACAGCGTACCAATCGGATCAAGATGATGCAGCGGATCAAACGTCAGCCGTCCCGCCTTTTTTGCCGTCGGATCCCCCAGCGCATATGCCGCGAAACCGTGACAAGCCTCATGTACGCTCAGGCAAATCAACAGAGCCGGAATGCTGACCAAAATTTGAATCAGCGAACTGTGCAAAAAACTTGACATATCATACTCCTACAATCATTCAATGTTAGATTATAGTATAGCTGGAAAACCTATAAATTTCAAGCAACTGCGCGGATTTTACAAACTGGACACAGGGAAAAGAAAAAGGCGGAGTGTATCACACCACGCCCTTTCCTTTGATAAGGTTATAACTAAACTTAATTAGTCCTTTACAATATTCAGTTCTGCCTTGAGCTGTGCCATCATCTCAGCGTACTCAGCCTCGGTCAGATGTACCGGATTCGGATTGGTGATTTCAAATCCGCCGCCGAACTCAAAACCGCCTTCATACTTCGGTACGATGTGGAAATGCAGGTGCGGCAGTTTGTCACCGAATGCGCCCAGATTGATCTTGGTGCAGCCCCACAGCTTCTTTACTGCGCCTGCAACATCTGCGACATCATCCATAAATGCATGACGCTGCTCCGGTGTCAGATCGGAAAGCTCGGACAGATGCTCGTCTACAGCGACAACGCAACGACCCTTGTGTGCCTGATCCTTGAACAGATACAGTACACCCTCTCTCATCTTGCCAACGCGGAACATAATTGCCTTGCGGTTTTCGTTATCCGGATCACAGTAAAAACAACTTGCCATTGGAATCGTCTCCTTTTCATTCACAGATCTCTCGTCCTCGCGGACATTGTTTCCTGTTGTTAGTATACAGCAAATTAGGCAAGATTTCCATAGTTTTTAACCAAAAGTTACATAGAAATTTGTCTCCCACGCCGGAACATACGGGTGATGCCGCATTCCCAGCCGAACATCTGCGCACATATCATGCAGCAGCAGCGGCAACTCGTACAAGTCCTCGCTTCTGTGATATGCAGACAGCGAAATACGCGGGCGATATTGCTGAATTGTCTGCCGCGCACCCTCCAGCGCCATGCGTTCCGCGCCTTCGACATCTAATTTGAGCAGCGTGCACGGCGCACCGTTTAAGACATGATCGACGGATTCTACCGGAATCATAACCGTATGCTTGTCATGCGATACCTCATTCATGACCGGTGTCAGCGCAGAATTGCGCCCTGCCTTGCCGCCAAACAACATGTCCCCCGGCTCACTCCATGCGCCGGCATTGACGATGTGAATATGCTCCAGCTGCGCTTGCTCGACATATTTTTTCAGCTTTTTAAAGGTCTTTTTGTCCGGCTCCAGTGCGGTAATCGAATCATATTTTCCATCGGTATACGACAGCAGTTCCCGAATAGTATCGCCGTTATATGCACCGAGATCGACAAAATGCTCGTGCTGTGTCGGCTTGAGATACGTCTCAAACACGCTCTCCCGACTGTCTGTGTAATCGCGCAGCCAATGCAGCTTGCCGCTCAGCTTGAAATTCACCGTCGCTGCAAATACTTCGCGGGAACGGTCATCTGCCAGCAGAGCATACGCCTGTTCCAGTTCTTCACTGTGCTTTTGAGCAAACGCCAAATCAAACAGTTCTCCCTCTGCCACCGGCACATCCGGTGCATATGTCGTGTGTGTTCGATCCAAATCATCAAAGAGCGCCAGCACTTCCGGTCTGCTCGATGCAAAGGCAATCACTGCGACAAAATCTCCCAGTTCTTTTTCGAGATCCGAGCGCTTTTTCACGACAAATCCGGCAAAGCTATGTCCGCGCACAAATTCATCCGAGGCAAAAATACCGGCAATCGGAATGTTTTTCTGTTCGCAAACGCGCAAAATTTTTTCCGCGCCGTCACCCATGCCATACAGGCAAATCGGCCGCGTTTCCTGCTGTAATACCGTCCACACATCGCGTGTTTCCGTCACAAAAGACGGCAGTCTATCACTCATTCCCATGTCTTCCACACATCCGGACAAAAGCCAACAGTCGCCTGTTTGCCATTGCGCACAATCGGTGTCTTGAGCAGTTTCGGGTTATCCAGCAGCTTTTCCACCTTAGCTTCATCAGAAGCAAGATATGGCAGCATAGCAGCATCGGGATCCTTCGCCTTCGGGTCAATCATCGCTTCCAGACCCACCGCGCGGCACACAGAGGTAAACTCGCCCTTGCTCATGCCGTAACGCACGAGATCTACCATTTGGTACTTTATCCGGCGCTCCTTGAAGTATCGCTCGGCTTTTTTTGTGTCAAAGCACTTGCTTTTGCCAAATATCTGAATATTCATTGGAATCTCCTTTTTCTGTAATTTTTCTTATCTTATCACAGCTTTCCGCAAAAAACAACGCACATTTCGCGAATGCAGGACGGGTAAATTGTCCGTGAATCAAAGACAATTGTTTAACTTGATATACAAAAGCCAGTTTCATTTTCCGTATTTTATGTATCCTGTCCATTGTTTTTCTGTCTTTTTGTGATATACTATAGTCAAGCTCAAGGGAGCGGAAACAACACAGCTTCCATCCCAAAAGCAATTAGGTTTATAGCCTGCCACCGCACAGTTTTCCCATTCTGTGCTTTCATATATCTCTCTCTTTACTGTATGGCGCGTCGAATTCCTACCAATCGACGCGCCACTTTTCTGCTCTTTTTCAGCAAACGAGTGATTGTTTTCCGCTTCAACCTGTGATAAAATATATAGTGTATGCGCCTGCATATTGTCCGGCGCTTTTTTTATACGAACAATTGCTGATCGGAGGTTTTTTCTTTTGTCAGATTTAAAATCAGAAATTGCAAAGCGCCGAACATTCGCGATCATTTCGCATCCGGATGCCGGCAAAACGACCATTACAGAGAAATTCCTGCTGTACGGCGGAGCTATTCAGCTGGCCGGCACCGTTAAGGGCAAGAAGAACACCCGCCATGCCGTTTCCGACTGGATGGAAATCGAGAAGCAGCGCGGTATCTCAGTAACGTCTTCTGTGCTCCAGTTTGAATACGGCGGACACTGCATCAACATTCTGGATACCCCGGGACATCAGGACTTCTCGGAGGATACCTACCGCACTCTGATGGCAGCGGATTCCGCAATCATGGTCATTGATGCATCCAAGGGTGTCGAGGCACAGACCCGCAAGCTGTTTAAGGTTTGTTCCATGCGCGGTATTCCGATTTTTACCTTTATCAACAAGATGGACTTGGAATCCCGCGACCCATATGATCTGCTCGATGAGCTGGAAAAGGAGCTGGGCATTGACACCTATGCTGTCAACTGGCCGATTGGCTGCGGTAAGGAATTTAAGGGTGTCTATGACCGCCAGAAGAACCATGTTATGGCATTTGAGGCAGCTTCTGTCACAGGTACCAAGGAAGCAAAAATCAAAATTTACGAGCCGGACGATCCGGAACTCGAGCCAATGGTTGGCGAACGCCTGTGGGAAACCCTACAGGATGATATTGAGTTACTCGGCGGCGCGGGAGAAGAATTTGATATTGACCGCGTACACGCAGGCACGCTGTCTCCGGTATTCTTTGGTTCCGCTCTGACCAACTTCGGCGTTGAGCCGTTCCTGCAGTACTTTTTGGAAATGACACCGCCGCCGACGGCACGTGTCTCCAAGGGCGAAGTCATCAACCCATTTGACGAGCACTTCTCGGCATTTGTATTCAAGATTCAGGCAAACATGAACAAAGCACACCGCGACCGCGTTGCCTTTATGCGTATTTGCTCCGGCAAATTTGAAAAGGGCATGGATGTCTATCATGTACAGGCTGGCAAGAAAATACAGCTGGCGCAGCCGCAGCAGATTATGGCACAGGATCGCGCCATCATTGACGAGGCATACGCCGGCGACATCATCGGCGTCTTTGATCCGGGCATCTTCTCGATTGGCGACACAGTATGCACCCCTGGCTTTGACTGCAAGTATTCCGGTATTCCGACGTTTGCTCCGGAAGTATTCTGCCGCATTCGTCAGAAGGACACCATGAAGCGCAAGCAGTTTATCAAGGGTATGGAACAGATCGCGCAGGAAGGTGCCATTCAGATCTTCCAGGAGCCGCACACCGGTATGGAAGAAGTCATTGTCGGCGTTGTCGGCGTCCTGCAGTTGGAAGTCTTGGAGTATCGTCTCAAGAACGAATACCGCGTGGACATCATCATGGAAAACCTGCCATATCAGTACCTGCGCTGGATTGAAAACGAAGATTTCCAGCCGGACGAGCTGAAAATCACCTCGGATTCCAAGGTAGTACAGGACTATCGCGGCCGGTACCTGCTGCTGTTTACCAGCATGTGGAATCTGAACTGGGCGCTGGACAAGAACGAAGGTCTCCAGCTTGCCGAATTCGGTCGTGCCGAAGACTAAACTCTAAGTTAGATAGAACAAAAGACGGACTGCCAACCATGCAGCCCGTCTTTTTCTGTGCCAAAATCAATAAAATGGATTTGCTTTCTCAATGAATCAGTCCTGCCTGCTGCAATCTGCGGCGAATCTGCGGGCCGACAACAGCACAAACGATCATCTTAATCAGGTCGCCGACAATAAACGGCAAAACGCCTGCGGCCAACGCTTGATAGAATGTCATGCCAGCCTGATAAGCCAGCCAACCTGTACCAAAAATATAACATACAATCGTGCCGAGAATCATGCCGATCATGCTCGGTACCAGCTTTGCCTCAAAGCGGTCGATAAAGAATCCGCAAATCAGTGCCATAAAGATAAAGCCGATCAGATAGCCGCCAGTCGGACCAAATAACTTACCAACGCCGCTGCTAAAGCTGGAAAATACCGGCAGACCCACCAGACCGATCAGCAAATACACAATATAGCTAATGGTACCGCGGCGGCAGCCCAACACATAAATTGCCAAATAAACGGCAAAATTGGTCAACGAAATCGGCACCACACCAATCGGAATGGACAGCGGGCCTAAAATACAGGTCACGGCAGCCATCAAGGCAATCAATGCCATTTCTCTTACATTTGTTTGACTTTTTTTCTGTTCCATATACGATCACCCAAATACTTTTTTGTCTGGTGATAGTATACGCCTTATTGTAAACCTTGTCAACCTTCCTGGTTAACATTCTTTTTTCAAAAATTCCAGCAGGAACTTTTGCGCCAAGCTGTTCGGGGCAATGGCATCCTTTGCCTCTGCAAATGAGAACCATTTCGCCTTATCTACCTCATCCGTCATGTGACTGAGATCCTGTGTCGCTGCGACGCAGGAAAAATTCAGCATTAGGGTATTGCTCGGCTCGAAAAATTCACTGGTATTAAATCGAATGTCATGTACCTCCAAGCCAACTTCTTCCTTCACTTCCCGCGCAACGGTTGTTTCAGCCGCTTCGCCGCGACTGACATATCCGGCAACCAAAATATTGCGCTGTCTTCCGTACTGCTGAATGAGCAGCACTTGCTTTTGATCCGGACTGAGCACTTCCATACTCACCGCCGTATTAAAAATCGGAAAGCGAAACTGCTTGCACTGCGGGCAATATGGAACGGTTCCTTCGCGCTCCAAATATTTTTCTGTCAGCAGCGCGCCGCACTCATAACAATATTTCATCGTGTTTTCCCCTATTCTTATATTTTCTTTTGTTATACGCCTATTATACGCTTTCTACTGTGCCTTGCAACTGGTTTTATCCTGCGATATACTAAAATTACATGTATTTTAGTACAGAAATATGCGAGGATTTTGACATGAACGAAATAGAACAACGCATCTGTGACTGCATAGATGCACACGCACAGCAGCTCATTGCCTTTGCTGAAGACATTTATTCCCACGCAGAGCTTGGCTATACCGAGCACCGAACCGCCGAAAAAGTCACAGATTGGCTGACAGCCTGCAGTCTAGAAGTTCAGACTGGACTTGCCAATACAGGCGTCAAGGCTTCGCTCGGCACGCATTCTCCTTCTATTTGTCTCATTGGCGAACTAGACGGCATTCGCAGTCCGGAGCATCCGCTTGCCGTGCCGGAAACCGGCATGTCCCATGCCTGCGGGCACCACATGCAGCTCGCTGCGCTCGCCGGTGCTGCCCTGTCACTCAGCCAGCCGGAAGTCGCTGCACAGTTAGACGGCCGCGCTGTCTTTTTTGCTGTCCCCTGTGAAGAGCACGTCCCGATGAACCGATTGGAACAGCTCCGAAAGGAACACATCGCCACTTGCTGCGGCGGCAAACCGGAGCTATTACTGCGCGGAGCCTTTGACGACATTGACGCCGCTATCACAACGCATGCCCACATGGTATCTTGCCAATCGGATTTTCTGCTCGGATGCAATTCGACCAGCGGCTTTCTGTCCAAGCTCATCCACATCAAAGGAAAGGCCTCCCACACCGCCATTGCACCGGAAAAAGGCATCAATGCTTTAGATGTCGTCACGCTGGCACGCAGTGCTATCGGTATGCTGCGCAGTACCTTCCGTGACCAGGATTGTATTCGCATCGGCGAAATTATCCGCATGGGTGATTCTGCTATCAATGTCGTGCCGTATGAAGTCACAGTAGACTTACAGATCCGTGCAAAAACATGGGACGCCCTACAGGATGCCAACGAGAAAATCAATCGTGCGTATCGCGGTGCCGCGTATGCCTTCGGGGCAGACATTACCATTCAAGATGATATGGGCTATCTGCCGACCATTCCGACACAGCCGTGTCAGTCTCTGCTTGATGCCGCCAGTCTGCTGCCCGCAACCTATGAGCCGGTAGATCCAGCTGTACACAACGCCGCCTCTACAGATGTCGGAGATTTGTCTCACCGCATGCCAATTATCAACTTTACGTACGGCAGTTTTTCCGGCACGCTGCACGGTGCAGATTTCCGTATCACGGATAAAAACAAAGCGTATTTACTTCCGGCAAAGCTCGCTGCCCTGACGATGTATCGTCTGCTGCGAAACGGTGCTGCGAAGGCAAAGTCTCTTCTTTCTTCCTTTCATCCAGCCATGACGGCAGAAGAATATCGCGCTTATGCGCAGAAATTCGGCTGCTAATAAATAAGTCATCCGGCTTTTTCGTGAGAAATTGCCGGATGACTTATTATTTCAATTCTTTTTTGCGATTGACGAGTACAATACCGACGCATACTAACAGCAGCGAAAGCACATTGCGCACCGTAAATACCGTCTCACCAAGTACCACACCAGACATCAGTGAACCAAACACCGGTACCAGGAAATTGTACACGGAAACCTTTCCCACCGGATAGCGCTTGAGCAACCAAGTCCAAATGGTAAACGCCGCAGCAGAAAGAAAAATCAAATAGCCGAGCAGGCAAAACGCCTGCGGCGAAACCGTCCGAAAATGTCCGCCGCCAGCAATACCCGCCAGCAACAACACGGCGCCGCCAATCGTCAGCTGCCAGCCCGTGACAACCATGGGAGACTGTCCTTTGGCGGCAAATTTGCTGATGACTGCACCGCTGCCGGAAGCTGCCGCTGCAATAAACATAAAGCCCTCACCGGTCAGCGAAATACCTCCGCTCAGTCCGTCTAAAGAACTAAGCGTGATAATCAGCACGCCAATAAAGCCCAAGATACAGCCCACGCTTTTGGTCGTATTCAGTCGATCATCTGCAAATAAAAAGTGTGAGATGCCAACGGCAAAAAACGTCGCCATGGCAGAAATAACCGAGCCTTTGACACCCGTTGTGTGCGACAAACCAATGTAAAAAAACACATACTGCACGGTTGTCTGCACAAGACCCAGCAGCAGAATACCCGGCCACTGTTGTCTGGTCGGAACAGTCAATTTTCGGCTGGTAATAACAGAAATCACCAACACAGCAATGCCCGCCAGCATAAACCGCCAACCGGCAAAAAACAGCTTGCACGCCGCCTCATCACCAATACCAAACAGTGCATAGCCCGACTTAACCGCCGGAAATGCACTGCCCCACAGCAGAGTGCAGATCAGCGCAGGCATCGTCAGTCCAATCCAAGTTTTTTGTTTCATCACTTGACCTCTTTCTAAAATGTCTAGTTTTCATCCTACTCCACTCCCAGCACAAATACAAGAGTGAGATACTCAATTTTTTGTTAAGTTCTTGACGAATATGACAGATACTGATACAATAGGTTAGATATAAGTGGTTTTTGTACGTTTTGAACATTTTTTGTTTCATTCTGAGTATCATTGACAAACGGAGGACTTTGTTACATGGATTATCAGGCACTGTATAATAGTAAGCTGACAACTGCTTCGGAGGCGGTAAAGGTCGTCAAGAGCGGCGACTGGGTAGATTATGGCTGGTGCACCGGCACACCGGTAGAACTGGATAAGGCATTGGCCGCTCGCGCAGAGGAGCTGGTAGACGTCAACATTCGCGGCGGCGTATTGCTGGAGCCGTTAGCAATTGCGCAGGTTCCGGACGCAAAGAAGCATTTTTCTTGGAATTCTTGGCATATGAGCGGCATTGAACGCCACATGATTAACGATGGCATTGCGTTCTATTCCCCGCTGCGCTACTCTGAACTGCCGCGCTGGTATCGAGAGAGCATCTGTCCGCCGGATGTTGTCATGATTCAGGTTGCACCGATGGACAAGCACGGCTACTTCAACTTTGGCCCGAGCGCTTCTCATCTGGCTGCTGTCTGCGAGACCGGCAAAAAGGTCATCGTAGAGGTCAACAAGAACATGCCGCGCTGCTTGGGCGGCTTTGAAGAAGGCGTGCACATCACCGATGTAGATATGATCGTTGAGGGCAACAACCCACCGATTCGTCAGATGGGCAGCGGCGGCGCTCCGTCTGAAATTGACGAGACTGTGGCTAAGCTGATTGTAGAAGAAATCCCGAACGGCGCTTGCCTGCAATTGGGCATCGGCGGTATGCCGAACGCTGTTGGCTCTCTGATCGCTCAGTCGGATCTGAAGGATCTGGGTGTACACACCGAGATGTATGTAGACGGCTTTGTAGACATGGCTGCTGCTGGCAAACTGTCCTGCGCAAAGAAGAATATTGACAAGGGTCGTCAGGTATTCGCATTCGGCGCAGGTACCCAGAAGATGTATGACTACATGGATGACAATCCGGCTCTGATGAGTGCGCCGGTTGGCTACACCAACGATACACGTGTTATCGCTCAAATTGACAACTTTATTTCTATCAACAACGCAGTTGACCTCGACTTAACTGGTCAGATCAACGCAGAGTCCGCAGGCACAAAGCATATCAGTGGTGCAGGCGGTCAGCTGGATTTCGTGCTCGGTGCTTATTTGTCCAACGGAGGCAAGAGCTTTATCTGCTGCTCTTCCACCTTCACAACGCGCAGCGGTGAGCTGAAGAGCCGTATCCTGCCGACGCTGAATCCGGGCTCCACCGTCACAGACACCCGTACTAACACGCATTATCTTGTTACCGAATACGGCAAGGTTTGCCTGAAGGGTCTGTCAACTTGGGAGCGTGCAGAGGCAATTATTTCTGTTGCTCATCCGCAGTTCCGTGAGGAACTTATCAAGGAAGCAGAAAAACTCAAGATTTGGAGAACCTCCAACCGCAGATAATTTTCTCGCATGGAAACAACAAAGCCGATGGCGATGCCATCGGCTTTGCTGTTTTTCTTTTGCAAGCAAGCGAAAAGCCCGTTCCACTCTCCATTGGAACAGGCCTTTCTTTTACAACAAAGTACCGTCTCACATGATTTCCTTCTACAGCTTATCATGTGCAAATTTCGGATCTGAATATCCGAAATGACACACATCTAATACTGAGACCCATCGTCCAGAATCCTGCATGAGATCTTTCCCCTTATCGCACACAGTACAAATATTCTGTTCGTTGTTGGAAATTGTACTTTATACATTTATTATAATATAAACTGATAATTTGTCAATAGTTTTTGACAAATTGCACAACCATTTTTTGAGATTTTTTAGCGTTTTTTCATATTTCAGCAAGTACAACGTGATCTTCTCTCAAAGACTTCTGTACATCAATCAGACGCTGATTTTTACTTCCTCGAAAACGCAATGCCATATCCTTTTGCGACTCGATAAAGCGTCCGTCCACCAGAACATCACACTGCACCAGCAGGCGTTCTATCGCCGCGTCATGCTTATCTCGCAGCTGCTCCCATGTATAGCCGGTGTAAGCCATGATATGCTTGCCGTGACGCTTTAGCTCCTGTGCCAGCTCTGCGAGCGACTCCGGCTGACAAAACGGTTCTCCGCCGGACAGCGTCACGCCGGATACCAACGGATTTTCCATGATGTCTTTATACAATCGTGACAAATGTACTGATTCTCCGCCGGAGAAGTCATGCGTCTGCGGATTATGACAACCTGGGCAATGATGCGGACATCCCTGTGTAAAGATAACAAAGCGGATGCCGGGGCCATCCACGATTGATTCGTCAATGACTCCGGCAACGCGAAGAAGTTTATCCTTCATCTCGCTCATGCACTTTTTCTGTCAGACGCAGAGCGGCGCACATCATGCTTGACACGATCATGCTCTTCTGCTCGCTTGGCATCGTTAAAACGGTCGAGCGTGCCAACCAAATAACCGGTGATGCGGCGAATGCGCTCAAAACCAACGCCTTCTCCTACCATGGCTTCGCCCTTCTCATTGTATGTTACATGGTTCAGTTCATTCATTTTTGTATCCTCCTATATCTCATGCAGCGGATTTGGCTGACGGTCTCTCTCTTCATTGAGATCTCCATGATAGCCAATCGTATCGCTGTTATATTTCTTATATACACCGAGCTGCCGCAGCTTTTCAACACTGACAGCTTCGCCCTCACGGCGTCCGCAGCGCGGGCACACATCGTCAATGATACCTGTGTATCCGCAAATCGGGTCACGGTCTACCGGATGGTTGATGGATCCGTATCCAATGCCGCACTCCTTCATATAACGGACAATCGCTTCAAACGCCTCAAGATTCTGTGTCGGGTCGCCGTCCAGCTCCACATAGCTGATGTGTCCGCCATTGGTCAGTTCATGATACGGCGCTTCCAAACGAATTTTCTTAAATGCGCTGATCGGATAGTATACTGGCACATGGAACGAGTTGGTGTAATAGTCACGATCCGTAACGCCCGGAATCACGCCGTAGCGCTTTTTGTCCAGACGGACAAAACGTCCGGAAAGGCCTTCTGCCGGTGTGGCAATGACCGAGAAATTCAATCCTGTCTTACGGCTTTCCTCATCCATGCGCTCCCGCATACGGGAAACAATTTTCAGACCCATGCGCTGTGCCTGCTCTGATTCGCCGTGATGCATGCCCATCAACGCCTTGAGACACTCTGCCAGACCGATAAATCCTACCGTCAAGGTGCCATGCTTGAGCACCTCGCCCACTTTATCATCCGGTCCGAGCTTATCCGAATCCAGCCAGATTCCCTGTCCCATCAAGAACGGATAGTTGCGCACACGCTTCTCCGCCTGAATTTTGAAACGCGCTAACAGCTGATCAACGACAAGATCCAGCATCTCATCCAGCGAACGGAAGAACACATCTGTATTCCCCTTTGCCTTGATAGCCAGACGCGGCAGATTGATCGACGTAAAGCTCAGATTGCCGCGGCCGTTTACAATCTCGCGGGATGGGTCATAGACATTGCCAGCCACGCGAGTCCGGCAGCCCATATATGCCGCCTCTGTCTCCGGATGTCCCGGCTTGTAATACTGGATATTAAACGGTGCATCAATAAACGAGAAATTTGGAAACAAGCGTTTAGCAGAAACTCGCATCGCCAGCTTGAACAAATCATAGTTCGGATCGCTCGGATTGTAATTGACACCTTCTTTGACCTTGAAAATATGAATTGGGAAAATTGATGTCTCGCCATTTCCCAAACCTGCTTCTGTCGCCAGCAACAGACTCTTCATGACCAACCGTCCCTCCGGAGAGGTATCTGTGCCATAGTTGAGCGAAGAGAACGGAATCTGTGCACCAGCACGCGAATGCATGGTGTTGAGATTGTGTACCAGTGCTTCCATCGCCTGATAAGTTCCGCGCTCAGTTTCTTTGCGTGCATATTTGACGGTAAACGCCATCACACGGTCTGCGAGCTGTTCCCCCGCACCGCGTTCGATCAGTCGCGCCCGAATGGTCTCTGTCACGCCGTTATTATCCGCCAGAACCGGCTTTTTGCCGCACGAAGCAATCAATGCCTTTGCCGGTTCCAAGCCTTCCTCTTCCAGATCAAACGCTTCGAGTGCCTTTGCCAGATTATCGCGATAGTTGTGCCAATATGTCTTTTTTACGCCGGGCGCCATGCTGTAATCAAAATTCGGTACACTCTGACCGCCATGCTGATCATTCTGATTGGACTGAATCGCAATACATGCGAGCGCAGAGTAGCTGCGAATGTCATTCGGCTCACGCAGAAAACCATGACCGGTGGAAAAACCGCCTTGAAACAGCTTGAGCAGATCAATCTGTGTACAAGTTGTCGTCAGCGTGTAAAAGTCAAAATCATGAATATGAATATCGCCTTCGCGATGCGCCTTTGCAATGCGCGGCTCGAGCAAGAACATCTCGTTAAAGCGTTTCGCACCCTCCGAACCGTATTTCAGCATCGTGCCCATGGCGGTATCTCCGTCAATGTTGGCGTTTTCGCGTTTGATGTCATTTTCCACGGCAGACTGAAAGGTCAAATCCTCATAGATCTTCATGAGTCCGGTATTCATCTCGCGCTGACGAGAACGCTCCTTGCGGTACAGGATATATGCCTTTGCCGTTTTCGCGTGTCCCTGTTCAATCAGAGTCTTTTCCACGGCGTCCTGTACATACTCTACGGTCGGCGTGTCTGTCGGGCTGTGTGCCTCGATATAATCCGCTGCATCCAACGCCAGACGCATTGCCATCTGGTAGTCATGTCCTCCGGATGTCTCCGCAGCCTTGTAGATAGCATTTGCAATCTTTGTCACATCAAAGAACACACATCTGCCGTCTCGTTTTTCAATCTGCTTTATCATCGCCGCCGCACCTCTGGTTTCTTCATATTCTTCCGCCAAGCAAAACACAAAATATACACATAACATTTCTTATATATACTACATCTTGTGCCTCATCCGACTGGAACTGTCTCATATTTTAATACGCCAATCGGCAGATGTCAATAGCCCGCATGGTTCTTGTGGTAGGTGCAACCTTGCAGGAATCATTCCTGTTTTTCACTTTTCTCCTGCATTGCTGCAACGGAATGGGAAATAGTTTTCCACAGAATTTTCCATTCCGCTCTGAAGAATTCCCGATGGTAAAGCATCGAATCGCTCTGAGATACGGAAATCTCCCAACTTTATTTTCGTACAGATGCCAAGTTTTCCACACCCGTTCATTTCTTGCAAAACGTTTCAAATCCTGCAAGAAAAATTTTTTTCGTTTTGTTATCCTTCCGCTCGCACACCACTACATGTTGTGGTATCAGGCCCTCACGCCAGGCTCTGCTCCAAGCAGTCAACATTCAATTCTTCCCAGCGATAGAGGAAACATCGGCTGAGACGGCGAATTTCTTCGGTCTCCGTTTTCGCCGATTCATCATACACACCGACTACTGGATACCCCGCGCCAGAGGCTGTAATCACACAATGCAAGCTATCCTCAAATACCGCTGTCGTGCGCTTATCCGTGCCAAGTCTCTCTGTGCAGGTGTCAAAAATATACGGCAGATTTTTGCTCGTCTGCAAATCACCGCAGGTCAAAATAAACGAGAAATACTCCAACACCCCGACACGGCGCAGTGCTGCTTCGACCAACGTATGATCTGTGGCACTCGCCACACACATCCGCACACCACGCTTTTTCATTTGCTCCAGCATTTCCCTTGCGCCTGCTTTGAGCGGCGCACGCAGACGATAATCGTCCTCAATCATGTGATTGATGCGGGCACAAATGGCCTCCTGTGACTCCTGTACCCCGTAATCGCTGCGAAAATAATCTGCCGCCTCCGGCAGTGTCATGGTCTTGATGCGCAGCGCCAGCTGCTCCACATCCGGTACGGTCATATGCTGTTCTTCTAAATACCGCGTGCCGACCGACGCCCAATACGGCATGGAATCAAGTAATGTGCCGTCCAAGTCAAAAATTGCGCCGGTCAATTTCATGCTTCCACCAGCTTTCGCGCCTGCGCGAGCAGTTCTCTGGTTGCTTTTTCAATATCCGGAGCTGCAAAAATACCCGAGACAATCGCCACACCATCTACCCCTGTTCCGCGCAGTTCCAGCATATTTTCCAGCTTGACACCGCCAATTGCTGTGATCGGAATGGTTACGCTGTCACAAATATCCTTGATATTCTGCCAGGTCAGCGGCTTCGCTTCCGATTTGGTTCCCGTCGCATGGACGGCGCCAACGCCTAGATAATCTGCGCCACGCGCCTGTGCGAGCTGTGCTTCCTCCACATTGTGTGCCGAGACACCGATAATCTTGTCCTGACCCAGCATAGTGCGGACATCTCCTGCTTCCATGTCATCCTGACCGACATGCACGCCGTCTGCTCCGCTCTCCAAGCACGCCTGCACATCATCATTGATGATGCACATCACGCCGTATTCATGGCACAGCTTGACGATGTCCTTTGCCTCTGCGACAAAATCTTCATGATTCAAACCCTTCTCACGAATCTGTACGATGGTTGCACCGCCCTTCAAGCTCTCCTCGACCTGTTCATACAGGGTACGATCTCCAACCCAAGCGCGGTCTGTCACCGCGTACAACAGCATAGCCTGCTTTACTGCCTGTTCTCTGTTATCGAATTTCAACCTTCATTCCTCCATTCAGTGTCTCTGCATCCATCAAGCTGATTGCGTCTATCAAATAGACGCGGAACGAACCGGTGCCCAAGCCCTGCTCTGTCGTCTTTCGATAGGCAATATCTCCGGCAACGCCCATCGCAACGGTTGCTGCTGCCGCAGCTTCTAAGATATTATCGGGATTGCCGCCACAGTACGCCGCAGTCAGCGCAGACAGCATACAGCCAGTGCCTGTGACACACGACATCATCGGATGCCCATTGCGGCAGATGTACGCCTTTTCCGGTGATGCAATGATGTCAATGGCACCACTCACCGAAACAACAGCACCAAGCTTTACGCTGAGCTGCTTGAAAAATGTCACGCGCTCTTCCAAATTTTCTTCTGTCACGGCATCTGCTGCGCCCGCATCCACGCCCTTAGTATTGGACGCCGCGCCGCCGACAGCAAGCAGTTCGGACACATTGCCGCGCACAACGGAAAACTGATACTGGGCAAAAAAGTCACGCAGTGTCTGCATCCGATAGGACGATGCACCGGCGCCAACCGGATCAAGCACAACCGGAATCTTTGCCTGATTGGCTGCTGCAATCGCTCGATGCATAGCAAGAACCGTGTGGCTATTCAAATTGCCAATATTGATGTCCACGCCATTCGCCTGCGCGGCAATTTCTGCCGCTTCCTGCTCTGCTTCTGCCATCGTTGGAGAAGCGCCGCACGCCAGCACGACATTAGCGCAGTCATTGGTCGTAATGTAATTGGTAATACAATGCGTCAGAGGCTTTTTCAGACGCACGTTTTGCAAAATTTCTTCAAACATATCTGCATTTCCTTTTCTATTGGTTAACAAGTCTTAGTATATCTCTGTCAGTCGCTTTCTGTCAATCAGTCTTTGACAGAGACTATTCTGGGTGGTATCATAAAATCAGTCGTTTCACAGAAAGGTTGTCTATACATATGGATATTTCCGCATTATATACGCAGATTATCGTCATGTTTCTGCTCATCGGTGTCGGTGCAGTCTGTTACAAATATAAACTGGTAACAGATACCGGCTCCGGACAGATGTCTGCACTGCTCATCAATTTTGCCGCCCCCGCCATTATCATTCATTCTTTTTGCCGAGAATTTGACCGAGATATGCTCGGCAAGCTCATCGTTGCTTTTGTGCTTTCCCTGCTGCTGCTTGTTATCAGCATTGGCATTGCCACGCTGGTCTTTCGCAAGGATAGCGCAGATTACGCCGACAAACGCATGTGCGTCATCTTTTCCAATAATGGCTTTATGGCATTGCCCTTACTGCAAGCGTTATACGGAGATGATGGCGTATTTATCGGTTCCATTAATATCGTTGCCACCAATATCGTCATTTGGACGTTTGGCATCTGGCTGCTGACACGCGCAGGCAATCGCGGCAAGATCCGTCTGAGTTGGCAGAAAATCCTGTTAAATCCCGGAACCATTGGTTTTTTCATCGGACTCGCTATCTTCTTGACGTCCACAACTCTGCCTGCCGTCTTAGATGAACCAATTACCTTTTTGGGCAACTTAAACACGCCGCTGGCAATGATTGTTCTCGGCATCTATCTCGCACAAAGCAATCTGATCGATATTGTCAAAGACCGTTCCATGTATTTGGTATGCCTGTTCCGCCTGCTGGTCATTCCTTTCTTGACTATTTTAATCATGCAGATCCTCCACATCGACAGCGATGTCGCCCATGTGCTGATTATCAGTATTGCGACACCATGCGCCGTAGCAGCCTCGATGTTTGCTCAGTTGTACGGAACAAACTACCGGTATTCCAGCCGCATGATTGCCTTTTCTACCTTGCTCTCTGCCATCACCATGCCGATGATGCTGAGTTTATGTGCATATTTTGCTGTGTAAACAAAAATGGCTGTCATTTCTGACAGCCATTTTTTCTACGCAATGATGCCGGATACAACCAACGTGCTCGTGCCCGGTGTAACGATCCATGCACCGGTCTGAGCATCCTGTGCATATGCTGCGGCGTCTACAACCACTTTTCCATCAGCAGTTGCAAAATTTCCCGCTGCATCATAGGTGTAATCGATGTCTTGTGTCCATGTTGTACCATTAAACGTCACCGTCAAATCATTGAGAATCGGATCAAAGGTATCTGCAATGACCGCTGTATCTTCTGCAGTTACAGGAACATTGCCTGTGTTGCGAATCTCAAACGTATACGTCAGCTTTCCCTTCTCTGCCACAGGCACCGGTGCTACTGTTTTAACAATAGACAGCACTGGTGTTAATTGCGCATTGACGGTCTCTTGCGCTGTGATGGCTGTGATGCCATCTCCGGTAATCGTTGCTGTATTCGTGATATACGTTTCCATGCCCATCGGTGCCTGCGGTGTGAGCTTGGTCTCATAGATAATCTCTGCATTTCCATTTGTCGGAACGGTAATTCCAGAAATCATCAGCGGTGGCCCCGCATTAACTGTCGGCTTTGCCTGCAAAATGCCATTTTGATAATACAGCACAGAATTTTCGATATAGTTGAGCGGATACACTGTTGTTTCCGGCGTACCGAATGCATAAGCCCCTAAATCGTCTGAAATGTTCAGTCCATTCCACGCATCTGCTCCTGCATTGCGCAGACTAATCACATATGTGATAGTATCTCCGGACACATACGTCTCGCGCACAGCAGTCTTTTGAACCGACAGTGCCTCTAAAATCTCGCCGACTGCAAGATTGGAATTGACGACTGAACCGTTATAAGATAATGTTGCTTGATTGGTAAATCGTGCCATCGTTTGACCCTCCCTACCGGTCAAATACAAGGGAAATTCCCCTCATTCCATTCTATGCCATGTACACCGGTTGTGTCCTTATTTTCTCTGGACAGTGTGCCGCTAGGATGCTATACTGTTGTATCGAAATGGAGGTGTTTTGCATGGCAAAATACAAAATTGCCGATGCTCGCACAGGACTTCAGCCGCTGTTTGGACGACCAATTTTAGAAGGCATTTTTAACGGAGATCTTCGGGCACTGGAATTGGAAAACGGCTGTGTCATTTATGATGACAGCCAGCCAAACTATCACACGCGCGACGGACGCGAATTTGCAGAAGTCATTGAAGTAAAAACTGGAGAGATCGTCGGATATACAGAGATAACAAACGACAGCAAGCGATAACGCCTGCTGTCGTTTTTCTATATTTAGAAATTACTGAATATCCTTGACCGGATAGTCCTTGTCCTCCACTGCCTTGCGCAGAACATCGTTAGAGACGTCCTTGCTCAGTGTGACAATAGCAGTATCCGTATTGTGATCCGCAGTTGCTTCCGTTACACCGTCAATTGCCTCCAAAGCCTTCTTGACCGTTGCTTCGCAGTGCGGGCACATCATACCTTCAATTTTCAATGTCTTCGTCATAGTTTTTTGTTCCTTTCTCTTATGCTTGATAGATTTATCTTTTGCAGCATTGCGGATGTCAAACAAATTGAGACGCAGTGCATTGGATACGACACAGAAGCTGGACAAGCTCATTGCCGCCGCACCGAACATCGGATTGAGCTTCCAGCCCAGCAGGGAAATAAATACACCTGCTGCCAGCGGAATACCACAGACGTTATAGGCAAATGCCCAGAACAGATTTTCATGAATATTGCGCAGCGTCGCGCGGCTGAGACGAATAGCAGCGGATACATCGAGCAGTCGGCTCTTCATGAGCACGACATCTGCCGCATCAACGGCAACATCTGCACCTGCACCGATGGCGATACCAATATCGGCACGCGTGAGTGCCGGTGCATCATTGATGCCATCGCCGACCATAGCTACCTTGCCGCGGCTTTGCAGTTGTCGAATAACAGCTTCCTTTCCATCCGGCAGGACACCGGCAATGACCTCATCGACACCCGCCTGTTTGCCAATCGCCTTTGCCGTTCGCTCATTATCACCGGTCAGCATGACAACATGAATGCCCATATGGCGCAATTCCTGTACGGCCTGCGGACTATCCGACTTGATGACATCCGCAACGGCAATGATACCAACCAGCTGATTGTCTCGGCTGAAGAACAACGGTGTCTTACCTTGTTCGGCAAACTGCTGTGCCTGTTTTTGCAGAGATGCCGGAATCTCACAAATGTTCTGCATAAATGTTCCACTGCCGCCGCACAGTTGTGCACCGTCCAGCTTTGCAGACAAGCCATTGCCCGGCAAAGCCTGAAATTCTTCCACATCTTGTGCCGACAATCCATCTTGTTCTGCCTTCTCGACAATTGCTCGTGCCAGTGGATGTTCACTCTTCTTTTCCAGTGCATAGGCCAGTTGCATCAGATCCTGTTCTGAATAACTTTCTGCCGGAACCAGATCGGTTACTTTCGGCTCGCCGGATGTAATCGTACCGGTTTTATCCAGCGCAACGACAGCGACCTTGCCGGTCTCCTCCAGCGAGACAGCGGTTTTGAACAGAATACCATTTTTTGCGCCCTTGCCGTTGCCGACCATAATAGCAACCGGCGTTGCCAATCCCAGTGCACACGGGCAGCTGATAACGAGAACCGAAATACCGCGCGCTAGGGCAAAGCTGAAAGTCTGTCCGACAAGCAGCCAAACGACAAACGTAATCACGGCAATGGTGATGACTGCCGGAACAAAAATACCGGATACTTTATCCGCAATTTTAGCAATCGGAGCTTTTGTCGCCGCAGCATCGCTGACCATTTGAATGATCTGCGACAACGTTGTGTCTTCACCGACACGAGATGCTTCACACTGCAAATATCCAGACTGATTGAGCGTTGCAGCAGACACTAAATCTCCTTCAGCCTTATCAACCGGAATGCTCTCACCCGTCAGTGCTGCTTCATTGACGGCACTGCTGCCGGACAGCACAATGCCATCAACAGGAATCGTCTCGCCCGGACGCACAACAAAAATATCGCCCTTCTTGACCTGCTCAATGGAAACTTCTACTTCTTTGCCGTCTTTCATGATGACAGCTGTTTTTGGCGCGAGCTTCATCAGTCCCTTGAGCGCATCTGTAGTTTTGCCTTTAGAACGCGCCTCCAGCATCTTTCCAACAGTAATCAGCGTCAGAATCATGGCAGCTGACTCAAAATAGAACTCGTCCATATACGTCATTACCGCAGCATCATCACCGCGGACAACTGCGTTAGTCATCATGAACAGCGCGTATACACTCCACACAAAGGAGGCCATCGAGCCGAGTGCTACCAGCGTGTCCATATTCGGTGCACGATGAATGAGTCCTTTAAAGCCGCTAATAAAGAATTTCTGGTTAATAACCATGATAATACCGGCCAATAATAACTGTACCAAGCCCATTGCCACATGATTGCCTTCAAACCACTTTGGCAGTGGCCACCCCCACATCATATGTCCCATGGAGAAATACATGAGCACGAGCAGAAATCCAATGGATGCAATCAACCGGCGTTTTAATACCGGCGTATCATGATCTGCCAGCGCATCTGCCGCCGCAGAACGAGAAGTGCTGGTGTTCGCTCCCTTGACAGAGGCGCCATAACCTGCATCTGTCACCGCTTTGATAATGTCCTGCGACGATGCCGTGCCCTCCACACCCATAGAATTGGTCAGCAAGCTGACAGAACAGCTTGTCACACCGTGAACCTGAGATACAGCCTTTTCCACGCGCGCGCTGCACGCAGCACAGCTCATACCGGTCACTGTATACTGTTCCATGTTACTTGCTCCCCTCAATGCTGGTGACCTTGTAGTCCGTCCAAGCAAGTGCCTGTCGAATCGCGTCATCGCTCACATCGCGGTCATACTCTACAACAGCAATGCCTTTTTTCCAATCGGCATGTGCTACCACGCCGTCGATTTTATCCAGCTGCTTTTCCACATGCTTGCGGCAGTTGTCGCACATCATGCCTTCAATATGCACGGTCTTTTCGCCGAGCTTTGCACCTTCCAGCGTCTTATGCTCTTCCAGAACAACATCTCCGCCACCGCCGCAGCAGCCGCCTTCGCCCTTCATGTGTTTCATGCCGGAACGCGCAGCAATGACAGCAATCACAACGAGAATAACAACAATAATTACGGTACCCATAAAATTTGAACCTCCTGTATTTATTTCATGAGCTTTTGCAAGGTTGCAACAAGCTCGTCAATCACTTCTTCATTTCCCGCCTGAATATCTTTGACGACACAGGTACGGATATGATTGGACAGCAGTTCCCGATTAAACGCATTCATCGCTGCCGTAACTGCTGCTGACTGCACCAAAATATCCGGACAATAGGCATTTCGCTCCACCATGCCGCGAATGCCACGAATCTGTCCTTCGATACGATTGAGTCGATGAATCAAGCTCTTGTACTCTTCTTCCGAACGCTCTTTCGTCTTTTTGCCGCAGCAACAGGACTTGTCTTCCATTTCATTTCACCTCACAGAGTTCATATACCCCCTAGGGGTACCTTGATTGTATACCCACTATGGGTATCTGTCAACACCGTCTCACAGATTTGTCCGATTGGAGCCAAGTTTGTCCAAATGGGTGAAAAAAGAGCGCGGCACAACGCCACGCTCTTAAGATACGATATTTTCCGATCAAATATTCGGAATCAGATCCATTTCCTTTGCCACTTCGATATTGACCGCACCAACAGCAATCTGTGCAATTGCATCAACAAAGCGCTGAATGCTGCTGAGCATCAACGAGAAATAATCACAAATATCCGTGATAATGCGCTCCGGATCGTCCTTCATGTTTACCACGATGTTATGGCGCATATATACTACACCGTCCTGCTCGAACAGACCAAACTGGCCAATCGTGCAGAAATTGTTGATGGTAAACAGTGCGCGCTTCAGCTCCGGCAGATTGCGGGCAACAGCATCTGCCTCTACCTGCAGCATTGTTGCGTGCAACTGGAACAGAGCGGTTTCCTCTCGTGCCATCTTTGCCGGCGGGAACCACATATCTACAATAACATCCTGCTTAACCTTGCCCAAGCGGCTCAGTTCAATGCGAGTCATCGGCGGCTGACCGTTTTCAGCCGGAAAAAACTCGGTACGGAATCCATTCTGCTTGATGACATCCGCCATACAAGAGATGATTTTTGTCTTCAAATCTTCCATATCTCTCTACCTCTTAGCCCTTTTTAATGCCAATATCCAGACGATAATGTGCCTTGTCAAACGAAATTTTCTTGACATCAGCATATGCCTTCTGAATGGCCTCATCCAGCGTCGGAGCTGTAGCGGTTACGCCGAGAACGCGGCCGCCGTTTGTCACAATCATGCCGTCCTTTTTGGCAGTGCCGGCATGGAAAACGACAGATTCTGTCACATCATCCAGACCATGAATTTCCTTGCCCTTTTCATAAGCAACCGGATAACCGCCGGAAGCCATAACCACGCAGCAAGCCGCATTATCTGCCCACTGAATGTTCATCTCATCCAGCTTGCCGTCAATCACCGCGTTCATAATGTCAAACAAATCGCTGTCCAAACGCGACAGAACAGCCTGGGTCTCCGGATCGCCAAAACGAGCATTGTACTCAATGACCTTCGGGCCCTTCGGTGTCAGCATTAGACCAAAGTACAGAACACCGCTGAACGGACGGCCTTCTGCTGCCATAGCATCCACGGTCGGGCGGAAAATGGTATCCATGCAGGTCTGCGCAATGTCCTCGGTATAAAAGCGGGACGGAGAGAATGCACCCATGCCGCCAGTATTCGGACCTTCATCGTGGTCATAGGCACGCTTGTGATCCTGTGCAGACGGCATCGTAGACAGATTTTTTCCGTCAACAAATGCCAGAACCGAAACCTCCGGACCTGTCAGGAATTCTTCAATGACAACGCGAGCGCCAGCGCCGCCAAACTTGCCGTCATCAATCGCATCATGGACAGCGGCAATGGCTTCCTCTTCGGTCATAGCAACCGTAACACCCTTGCCCAGTGCTAAACCGTCTGCCTTAATGACAATCGGCGCACCATTTTCCTTGATATATGCAATCGCGTCTGCACTGTTTTCAAAGACAGCATAGCCTGCGGTCGGAATGTTGTACTTCTTCATCAAATCCTTTGCAAAGGACTTTGAGCCTTCAATGACCGCTGCATTTTTGTGCGGGCCGAAAGCACGAATGCCTGCAGCTTCCAGTGCATCAACCATGCCCAGTGCGAGCGGATCATCCGGTGTCACAACAACGAGATCCGGTTTGTTTTCCTTAGAAAAAGCAACAACGCCGTCAATATCAGTTGCCTTGATGTCTACGCACTCAGCAACATCCGCAATGCCGCCGTTGCCCGGTGCACACCAGAGCTTATCTACCTTCGGGCTTTTTGCCAGTGTCATGCAGACTGCATGTTCGCGTCCGCCGCTGCCGATTACCAGTACTTTCATATTGGAAATCCTCCTTCTATAACTGCCAAAAGTCAGGCACGCCCAGCGACGCACCTGACTTTTATTATCTTTTGCTTCTTAGTGATGGAACAGACGAATGCCGGTGAACGACATCACGATGCCGTACTTGTTGCAGGTGTCGATAACATTGTCATCACGAATTGAGCCGCCCGGCTGTGCGATGTATGCCACACCGGACTTCTTTGCGCGCTCTACATTGTCACCAAACGGGAAGAATGCATCCGAACCAACGGTTACGCCGGACTGCGTTGCAATCCATGCCTTCTTCTCCTCACGGGTCAGCGGCTCCGGCTTTACCTTGAACTTGGTCTGCCATACGCCATCTGCCAGAACATCCTCGTACTCATCTGAGATGTATACATCAATCGCATTGTCGCGATCCGGACGACGAATGCCGTCAACGAACTGGAGACCCAGAACCTTCGGATGCTGACGCAGCATCCAGTTATCTGCCTTGTTGCCAGCCAGACGTGTGCAGTGAATGCGGCTCTGCTGGCCTGCACCGACACCAATGGTCTGACCATTCTTGACATAGCAAACCGAGTTGGACTGAGTGTACTTCAGAGTAATCAGAGAGACAATCATGTCCAGCTTTGCCTGCTTCGGCAGTTCCTTGTTCTCGGTTACGATATTCGTGAGCATGTTTTCATCAATCTTCAGATTATTATGTCCCTGCTCAAAGGTAATACCAAAGATATTGCGGCGCTCAATCGGAGCCGGCTCATAGGTCGGGTCAATCTGAATGACCGTATAACCGCCCTTGCGCTTGGTCTTGAGGATTTCCAGTGCTTCCTCAGAATAAGACGGTGCAATAATGCCGTCAGATACTTCATACTTCAGATATGTTGCTGTCTGTGCATCACACTCATCAGACAGAGCAACCCAGTCGCCGTAAGAGCACAGACGATCTGCACCACGGGCACGAATATACGCGCACGCAATCGGAGACAGCTCTTCGTCCGGCAGAGTATCCGTAAAATAAATCTGCTTTTCAACATCAGACAGCGGATTGCCAATAGCGGCACCAGCCGGGCTGACGTGCTTAAAGGAAGCAGCGGAAGCCATACCGGTGGCAGCTTTCAGCTCACGTACCAGCTGCCAGCTGTTGAATGCGTCCATAAAGTTAATATAACCCGGTCTGCCGTTCAGTACCTTGATCGGCAGCTCGCCCTCTTCCATATAAATGCGGGACGGCTTCTGGTTCGGGTTGCAACCATATTTCAGTTCAAGCTCAGTCATGGGAAACTCCTCTCAGCAGTGCTTATTGCGGATGATGCTGGAAGCCTTGCCGGTTTCCAGATCAATGAAGCTTACGTACAGGGAAACCTTGTTCTCTTCGTTCAGGTTATCCCACACCATATCGGCAAAGGTCTGTAAATCGCCTTCAATGCGAACGGTCTCCGGCTCGCCCTCAAAGGACGGCAGCGGATTGCCATCGTTCTTGTAAGTATGGATAAAATGCCCCAAACCTGCACGCGGTGCATCATACTCAAAGAAAAAGCGCTTGTTGCACGCCGGATCGCCGTCAAAGCTCTTGAGGATAGACAGCTCATACGCACCATTCGGCTCAACAACGCCGGAAATGCGCGGGGTGTAGTTCGGACCGTCCGGCTCAAACTGACGGGTGCGCAGTGCCTCAATATAGCTCTTGCCTGCTGCCAGACCATCACGAACGGTGTCGGTCTGATCGCCGTTTGTGACAATGGTTGCACCATTGAATGCGCGAACCGGATGATAAATAATCAGAGACGGGTCAACCATCTTAGACGGGTCAAAGGCTTCTGTACGGATGCCGTCTTCCGTCTCCGCAAAAATGCGGTTGCGGCTGTTTTCGCTGCGTCCCATGATGAAATATGCAATCACTGCGTTTTTGTCATCTGCGCTGCGGCCCAGAACGATGCCGCGGCCCGGATAGCTGTTTTCGCGCAGCAGTGCGCCAAGATCAAAAATTTCCATGATAAAATCTTCCTTTATATCGTTGCGTTTTATTGAGAAATCGAAACAATACCGTCATCCGAAACAGACAGCTTGCCCTCGCAAAACAGAGAGACTGCGCGCGGCAGCAAAATATGCTCTGCCTGTGCCATGACACGCTTTTGCAAAACTTCCGGTGTGTCATTCGGCTCAATCTCTACTGCCTTCTGTGCGATAATCGGACCGCCGTCTGTAATGGCATTGACAAAGTGTACGGTAGCGCCGGTCACTTTGACACCCTTTGCGAGTGCTGCTTCATGGACATGCAGACCATAGAAGCCATCTCCGCAAAACGACGGAATCAACGATGGATGTACATTGATGATGCGGTTCTCAAATTCTTTGCAGAAGTCTTCATCCAGCACGGTCATAAAACCAGCCAAAACAATCAAACCAATGTTCTGCTCATGCAGGAAATCGGCAAGTGCCCGACAGTATTCCGCTCCGGAGGCATAGTCCTTCTTGCGGCGCACAACGCCGGGAACGCCCGCTTTTTTGGCGCGTTCCAGCGCATACGCCGTATCATTGGAGGACACAACGACAGAAACTCTGCCGTTGTGAATGTCCCCGCGTGCCTGTGCATCGAGAATCGCCTGTAAATTGGTTCCGCCGCCGGATACCAAAACAGCGATATTTACCATAACTGAACTTCCTTCTCGCCGGACTTGCACTCACCGATGATATATCCGGTCTCGCCTGCTGCAGAGATTGCCTCCAGCGCCTTGTCAGCCTGCTCCTTCGGAACAGCGACAACCAGACCTGCGCCCATGTTAAAGGTATTGTACATATCGCGCTCCGGAATCTTGCCAACTTCCTGAATCATCTTGAAGATACCCGGTGTCGGCAGAGCAGCCTTTTCAATGGAAACGCAAATGTTATCCGGCAGCATACGCGGAATGTTTTCATAAAAACCACCGCCAGTGATGTGGCTCATTGCCTTAACATCGACTGCTGCGATCAAAGACTGAATCGTCTTGACGTAAATCTTTGTCGGGGTCAGCAGCTCTTCGCCCAATGTCTTGCCAAACTCAGAGATGTAACGCTGTACCGACTTCTCATTGATGCCCAGTGTCTTGCGCACCAGAGAATAACCGTTGGAATGTACACCAGAGGAAGCAACGCCAATAAGAACATCGCCAGCTGCCAGCTTGGAGCCGTCAATCATCTTATCACGATCTACCAGACCAACAGAGAAACCAGCCATGTCGTACTCATCTACCGGATAGAAGCCCGGCATCTCAGCGGTCTCGCCGCCGACCAGTGCGCAGCCTGCCTGACGGCAGCCGTCTGCAATACCCTTGACCAGCTCAGCGATGCGCTCCGGATAGTTCTTGCCGACAGCAATGTAGTCGAGAAAGAACAGCGGCTGTGCACCACAGCACGCAATATCGTTGACACACATAGCGACACAATCAATACCAACTGTATCATGCTTGTCCATCAGGAATGCCAGCTTCAGCTTGGTGCCAACACCATCGGTGCCGGAAACCAAAATCGGATGCTCCATTCCCTGCACCGGCGGTTCAAACATGCCGCCGAAGCCGCCGATCGAACCGAGTACGCCAGGAATATAAGTGCTTTCGACAAACGGCTTCATCTTTTTGACAGCTTCATAACCTGCAGTAACATCTACACCTGCTGCCTTGTAACTTTCAGAACGACTATTAACCATTTTCACCAATCCCACTTTCAAAAATATTCTTTTCAACGGTGTCCGGAACTTCGATTGGATATTTTCCGCTGAAGCATCCGTTGCAGAAGCCGCATGTTGCGCCGACTGCAATTTTATTTGTTGCCTCCAGAGACAGATAACCCAGAGAATCCACGCCAATCAGCTCGCGGATTTCCTCTACTGTTCTGCCATACGCAATCAGATACTCTCGATCCGGTACGTCTGTGCCGAAGAAGCACGGATGCAGGAACGGAGGAGCCGAAATTCGCATGTGCACTTCCTTTGCACCGGCATCTTTGAGGATCTTTACCAGACGCGCACAAGTCGTGCCGCGGACAATAGAGTCATCAACGAGGATGACACGCTTGCCCTCCAGATTGTTTCGGAGTGCATTCAGTTTGATACGGACAGAACGCTCGCGCTTGTCCTGACCAGGCTGAATAAAGGTTCGGCCGATATATTTGTTTTTAATCAGACCGACGTCATATGGAATGCCTGATGCCTTAGAATAACCAATCGCAGCCGGGATACCGCTGTCCGGTACACCGACAACTACATCTGCCTCTACCGGATATTCCTCTGCCAGATAGCGTCCTGCCTCCTGACGGGCAAACGCAACCGACGCGCCGTCTACAACGGAATCCGGACGGGCAAAATAGATGTATTCAAAGACACAGGTCGTATGATCACAAGAAATATTACACTTCATCGAGCGCAGTTCGCCATCTTCAACGACAACCAGCTCGCCCGGTTCTACATCACGAACAAAGGTTGCGCCCAATGCATCCAGTGCACAGGATTCCGATGCAATCACATAGGAATGCATCAGCTTGCCGATGCACAACGGGCGGAAACCATGCGGGTCACGCGCTGCAATCAGCTTGCGCGGAGACATGATAACAATAGAATATGCGCCCTCAATTTTGCTCATTGAACGGAGTACTGCTTGTTCAATGCTGCCGCACTTGAGACGCTCACGCACGATAGTATAGGTCAACACTTCAGTATCGCTGGAAGAACGAAAAATACCGCCATCCAGCTCGATCTCTCGGCGCAGTTCGCCTGCGTTGACGAGATTGCCGTTATGGGTAACAGCCAAGTTGCCCTTACAATGGGTAATACATACTGGTTGTGCGTTTTCACGCGCCGGCTGACCAGTGGTGGAGTAACGAACATGACCGACTGCGATAGTTCCCGGCAGGTTGTCCAGAATCTCCTGATTAAACACTTCATTTACCAGACCAATATCCTTATGACATTTGATAACGCCGTTGTTGTTTACTGCGATACCACATGCTTCCTGACCTCTGTGCTGCAGCGCAAACAGTGCAGTATAAGCATCATGTGCCGGACTGATCTTACCAATGTCTTCTTTGTTGACGTAAACGCCAAATACACCGCATTCTTCATGCAGCTTTGCCTGTCCAATAAATGGCGTACAGGCTGCTTTTCTCATTCTATACTTCATAAAACCCTTCATTCAAAAGCCAAGTAATAGGTACTTTGTTGTAAATTATTCGCAAGAAATCCGCTCCAAGCGATCCAGAATTTCCTGATACGCCTGCGCGGTATTGCTCAAGTCGCGGCGAAAGCGGTCTTTGCCCAGCTTTCTGCCAGTTTCGGCATCCCATAAGCGACTGGTATCCGGAGAGATTTCATCCGCCAATACAACCGAGCCATCCGACAAACAACCAAATTCCAGCTTGCAGTCAATCAGACGAATCCCCGCCTTGAGTAGCTGCTGCTTGAGAATTTTGTTGATTCGGAACGCCAGTTGATCGATTTCATCCAGTATTTCCGGTGTACACAGCTCCAGCGCAAATACATGAAACCGATTTATCATAGGATTGCCGAGCGATGCTGCCTTGTAACGGTATTCCAGTACCGGAGAGCGGAGACGAGTGCCCTCCGGCTGCCCAATCAGCGTGGACAGCTTGCCAGCAACAACATTGCGGACAATAATCTCCAACGGAATCATGCGCACCCTTCGGACGGCAGTCTCCCGCTCGGAGAGCTGCCGTACCAGATGCGTTGGAACGTCTTTGCGTTCAAGCATCCGCATGATTTCATTGGAGACATGATTATTGACAACGCCTTTCTCATCTTTGTAGACAACAATCAGCATCTCTGGATCATTGGTCGCATATACTTTTTTCGATTTTCCTTCGTACAGCAAATCCTTCTTTTCCACGAGTGTTATCCTCCTGCCCCAAAGAACGGGCGTGTCCTATGTTTACTTTGCGTACTCTGCGCGGATCTTTGCGTCCTTTGCTTCTACCTTCTGCGCCATTTCGGCCTTAAATGCATCCAGCTTGGAAGCCAGTTCCGGCTCACTCAGTGCCAGCATCTGAACGGCGAGAATTGCAGCGTTTTCTGCGCCGTTTACGCCAACAGTTGCAACCGGAATGCCAGTCGGCATCTGAACGATAGAGAGAAGGCTGTCCAAACCATCCATGAACGATGACTTGATCGGAACGCCGATAACCGGCAGGGTTGTCTGTGCTGCCAGAACGCCGCCCAGATGTGCCGCCTTACCTGCCGCCGCGATGATGACACCGTAGCCGTCTGCCACTGCATTCTTGGACAGAGCTTCAGCCGCTGTCGGTGTGCGGTGTGCGGAAATGATGCGGACATCATACGGAACGCCGAAGGCATCCAGCTTATTGATGCAGCCCTCCATTACCTTCAGATCGCTGTCAGAACCCATAACAATGCATACTTTTTTCATGATCATGCTCCTTTATGATACTGTTCCAAACTGAGATTTGACAAAAACAATAGGACACCGTATTTTGCTTATACGATGTCCTGTGTAATCATTGCTTTATTTTCCAGTAGTCCCCAGCCATACAGACGCAGAAAGTTCGCAACGAAAACACTGCTGCACACAAGATGCGCCTCTTGCAATTGCATTGTCGTTCAGGCTTGCTGCGAACATATTACCGGCTCCTTTCTGCTCATGATGGAAAAGGGGATCGCTATCTCACTCTTATTGTATTACAGAGTTCCTGCAAGTTCAATAGCAAGTTTGATTTATGTAAAAATCTTGTTAGAATGACCAACCTTTTCCGAGGAAGTTCGTCATTTTTTTATACTGTTTTCCCGCTGCGCTGCCTTGACAGCTTCCATCAATCCGACTCAATCAAGTGGATCAAGCGGTGACAGATTTCATCATTATACTCGTGCAGATCATTCTTGGTCTTTGGTACACGTTGCATGTGCAGGAGAGTATCCTGAATATTTTCGGTTCCCTTGAGGGAAATATTGTACTTTTCCAGTCGTTTTGGGAAAATAAGCGGCAGACCGAGTGCCTTTGCCTCCCACAAAACCATGCCTTGTCCCTCATAGCGAGATTCCAAATAAAAGGCATCCATTTTATTCAAATACGGATACGGATTAGACTGATACCCCATAAAATGCACGATATGTTCCAGTCCGTTGCGCTTTGCCTGCTCGACAAGTGCCTGATGATCTGGACCGTCACCAAAGATATATACCGCGAGATCCTTTCGCGTCTCACAGACCGTCTTGAGCTGTTCCAGCATGATGTCATAGCCCTTCTGATGATACAGATGTCCCATAGAAGCAATATTTAATTTATTGGGATCGACCTCAAAATCAATCGGCTTATCGCACTTTTCAAAAATTTCATGGGTGTCAATCAGGTTCGGAATCGCCGTCACTTTGGCATCTTTCAGCCCCGTCTTATTTTTAAACGGCTGGATAATGCCATCAGACACTGCGACAAATTCTGAGAACCGATGGAATTTGGAATGGAAGAACGTCCATAAAATGCGGTACTTCTTTTCTTCGCGGTATTTGATCTCCATATCGTTGTGAATCCACATAACGCGCTTCTTTGCCGGAACTGTCAATGCACCGAATGCACAATCCTGCTGATAATTACTGAAATCAATGGCCACATCATACGGCTCTGTCGTGGCAAATTTAAACCGCGGCATCAGTTTCATAATTGCACCAAACGGAACCAGACGGAAATAATATGGAAACGCCTTGAGATAATGAATCTGAATGTGTGGGCGAATATCCGAAAGATCAAAAAATACATCTCGGTCGAACAGATAGACATCTACGTCATACCGATCCATTGCTTTCAGACTCATTAAGTTGACCAATGATTTCTGTATGCCGCCGACATGCAGATCACTTTGGAAAATCGCGATTCGTTTTTTCTGCTGTCTCATTGTCTTCTGTCCCTCACTTGCTTGATTGGATTGATAGGTACACGTGCCATACAGAAGTTCGCGCACCTCATGGAGATTTTTACCCTCTTCGTCGATCAGCTTTTGTGCCGCCTGCTGCCACTTGCGGCGCTCCTGCGCCTGCATACAACGGTCGATCTGTTTTTGCAGCTGCCGTGCTGTCACGGATTCGATATGCAGCAGGGCATCGGAACAGCCTATAGATTTTAAAAATCCGTCTACCTTCATATCATAGGAAACGCCAACGCTCGGCACGCCGTTTTCTACAGCAAAAATCAAGGAATGTAGCCGCATACCGATCATTGCCTTCATATGTGCCAGTACGGATACGGTCTCACTGATTTCCAGCTGCTCCGAAATCAGATAGTACGGACAATTGAGCTTCTCTATGACCTTTTTTGCCGCTTGGCAATCACTCGGATATTCAATCGGCACGAATACCGGAATCAGACCATAGGTTTTCCACGCATATTCCAGCGCCTCTGCCATGCTCTCCACAGCTTCATCAAAGCCCTTCCACTGCCGCAAGCCGAGACCGAGATACATGCCGTCCGCAGGAATACCCAAATATTCCAGCAATTTGGCTCCTTGTTCTGTGTGCAACTTATGAATGCTGATAGTCGGATCTGCGGTGCACAGCATTTTTGGTGTTTTGACACCCATATATCCCAGTTCTCTTCGTGAATCTTCATCGCGCAATGTTGCTACATCTACGCAGTGATCAATGATTTTTCCCGCTGCCCAGCGATGAAATCTGCCGTATACCGGCCCGATGCCGCTGCCGTACATCATGACCTTACAGCCGCGCAGCTTCGCCATGAGCAGTGTCATCAAATAATAATATAACGAGCGGCTGGACGTTGCATTTTGGATGAGGCTTCCGCCGCCGCTGACAAACAGCTCTGCCTTTCCCACAGCCCGCCAGATTTTTCTAAAATGGAAGGTATGACATGCTGTCACACCAAATCGCTGACTTGTCTCAGCCGGATTTCTGGAAATGACCCGCACAGGCATGGTCTCATTTAACTGCCGCATCTCCTGCAAAATGGCACGCAAAATAGCATCATCGCCGGCATTTCCCCTGCCATATGCACCACAGATCACAGCACCTCTGCGCGTTTTCTTTTTGTGCGTATGTTTCATTTGTACTCCTTTGGCAAGATAGCCAAACGTATCTGAACAGCCGTTTTCCCCACGCAAACGGTCAATTTTCTTTGATTCTAAAAAATCATAGCACACCTATATCAGAATGTCAACGCGACTTTTCCTCCTCTTATTTTTCTGCTATACTGAAAGACAGAAAACAGGAGGAATGTTTCATGGACTATTTCGATATGCTAATACAGCAACGCATTGACAGTGAAACCGCCGATTTGGTCGATGCACTGCTGGAGCAGGAACTGCCGTCTTTGCAGCCCTGCGATTGCCCGCTGCGCACCGTGCTTTCTCAGCTCGCAGATAAATATCCGCTCACGCTTCTCCCCAAGGAAAGTACACATTATGCACAAACTGCGCTCGCTGTCATCGAGTCGGATTTTCCGGAAGATGCTGAGTATCTTTCGCACGATTGGGAAGGTCGACTGGAGCAAGCACTCGGACTGACAGGAACGCTGCACATGCAGTTGTTCTGCGCGGAAGTCCGAGACGAGGGCACCGGACACGCATTATATGAGCAACAGCGCATCCAATACGAACAGCGCACCGCCGGTTCCGGACAGGTTTGGCGACGAATGCCGGTACGCATCTGTGCCGAAACCAACTCCGGGTATTGTCTCGTGACCGGCTCCGAACTGCTCCGCGAAGAACTGCTCGTCATGCGCGGTGTCTCGCAGGATGACATTGACCATAAAACGCCAACACTCATCGCCTATCTGCGCGCTCGGCACGCTATGCGCGACCGTTTAGAACGATAAAAAAACAGCGGAGTGCCAAGCACTCCGCTGTTTGACTGTATTTACGAATTATTCGTCGTCATCAATGTCCAGATAGTCTTCCAGTTCACGGAACAGCTTCTTTACCTGATTCGACTCAATGTCGTCCTCAATAACCAGCTTGAGCGGCTCATTCAGGCTGAGCAGGAACATACCCAGCAGAGACTTTGCGTCTACCATACCGGACTTGCCGTGAATCCATACATCGAACGGGAACTGGGTAACGATCTTGTTAATCTTCTGAATGTCTTCGGTATTCTTTACGCGAATTGCCTTAGTCATAGTGAAAAACCTCCTGAGAATTTTACATTTTTGCGTGCTCATACGGGTGACAGCACCGCAAATCCATTTTCCAATGGCTATATTATAACATACAGCACATTTTTTTGAAAGATGAATTTAGAAGTTCCTGCATGCCACAGCAAAATTTCCACAAATTGACCAATTTTTGCACGCAACTTTTGTTGCATTCTGCATCAGCGAACGAAGTTGGTCATCGTGCGCGCGCCGGTTTCCGGTGCATCCACCGTGCCCTTGCCGTGTTCAATGAGCTTGACCAGCCAAGCGATATTTCTGCCAAGCTTCTGCATGACTTCTACACCCTCGGTGTCCTGACAGACTTCTCCCTTATCTAAGCCATGTGCTGCCTGCCAGTAGTCAGATGTTGCCATGACCATTTCCATCGTGTTCATGTATGCATTCAGCTGCTGATAGGTCTCCAAACCGCCGGAACGCCGCAGCGTGACAACCGCTGCACCGACCTTGTGGTGCAGCTTCGGACCTGCTGCCAAAAAGGCGCGGTCGAGGAAGCACTTCATGCCGCCTGCAATGCCGCCATAATAAACCGGAGAGGCCAAAATAACACCGTCTGCTTCCACCATCTTGTCAATCCACGCATTGACTTCATCGTTCTGAATACAGTGACCATCTCCGCGCTCCAAGCACTGATAGCAAGCGGTGCACGGCTTGGCGCGTGCCCCCACTTGAATGATTTCCAGCTCAATGCCCTGCTTGTTCAGTTCCTCTTCGATGAGATTGAGACAAATCTCAGTATTGCCGCCCTTGCGCGGACTGCCGTTAAATGCAACTACTTTCATCTTCGTTTCCTCCTAACTCTTCTTCTGTTTCTTTTGCGTGACCGCGTGGTTTCCCCATCAATTGCTTTGGCATACCACGGTTTTTGTTTGCAAATAAAATTTTTGCGTTTGCGCTTCATCAAAATAAAGTTCAGCTCAAATCCTAAAATCAAGACAATACCAGTCAAATACAGCCACAGCATCAAAATCATAATTGCACTGATCGAACCGTACAGCGCATCATACTGGCTGATATTGGTGATGTAAAAGGAAAAAATAACGGTGCAGATAATCCATGCCATCAAGGTGAACAACGCTCCCGGCAAAGCTTCTTTTAGCTTCATGATGCAGTTAGGGCACAGATAACACAAAATCAAGATAAACAGGAACATGAGGCCGATTGCAATCAAAAATCGTCCCCATCCCCACAGCCATGTCAGCTGTTCCGGCAAGCTGATATGAAGATATCTGAGCACAAGAACGCGAATGGATCGTCCCAAAATCCACAGAATAAAGGTAAATACAATGGCAAAAATTAAGCCCGCTGCTGTCAAAACCTCAAAAATCAGCTGACCTATACCGCCACGCCGATTGGGAATTCCATAAATGCGATTGACAGTATGCATGAGTGAACTCATGGTTCGGCTCAAAAAATAAATCCCCAAAATGGTAAACACAGAAATGTGGCTGATAAAGGTAAACGGTGACATCGAACCGATATATCGTGTGATAATCGGAGAAATCACGCGCTGAATGTCTCCCGGAAGCAGGCTGAGAATATTTAAAATCGTCACCTGCGAAATTTTCATTGCAGACATCAACGTACTCATAACGAGCAGCAACGGAAAAATGGAAAACAGCAGATAATACGACAGCTCCGCTGATGCCTTGGGAATGCTGTCCACAAAATAACTGCGCACCATCGCTCCGGAAATCTGCTTGATCCATTTTTTTCTTGCGGATTCCGGTTTTCTATTTGTTGACAGAAGAGTTCCCCCTCTCTCTTTTTTCAAATATAGAGTATGCGGTACAGTATATCACACTTTCTATCGTGAAAAAAGTGATCTACTTGGTTTCTTTCGCAGAAAATACGAGAATGACAAACGACAGCGTGACATCCAGCTCTTTCAGTGCTTCCAGTCGCGCCATACCAACCTTGGAGGTGCGATGAGAATACGGCGTCATGGCAAACAGGGTGCGTATATCCTCCGGACGTTCCAGATGGACGCGATATGTAAATTTCTGTCTGCCGATTCGCTGAAATCCGTGCAGCTGGTATTTTTCCTCGCGGTTTTGATATGGCTTGTCATAAACTGCGCACTTCAGCTCCCACAGATGATCCTCTCCCGGTACTGCGCACACAACAACACCATCGGATTTTAGTACACGCAGAAATTCTTCTTCCGGCGTTGGTGCGAACAACGAACAGATGACATCCGCGCAATGATCTGCCAGCGGCATATGATAGGCACTGCCCGTGATATATTGGGTATGTAAATCGCGTTTTGCTGCGTACTGTGTCGCAGATTTAGAAATATCTATGCCAATACTCTCTTTGAGCTTATCTTCCTCATACAGAGCCTGTACCATTTGGCGAGTATAATATCCTTCACCACATCCGGCATCGACAAAGTGAATCTTTTCCTTGTCCTTGGTCAGTTGTTTGACCTGCTGGCACATAGCCTTGGCCAGCCCAGCATAATAGCCTTGGTCTAGAAACTGACGGCGAGCCGCCACCATTTCCTTGCTGTCTCCGGTATGATCGCCGGATTTATTGGTCTGCAACAGATTGCAGTAACCAGCCTTTGCAATATCGTAGCTGTGTCCTGATTCACAGCAAAAAGCCTTTTCCTTTCGCACCAACGGTGCACCGCAATGCGGGCAAATCAGCATCTTTCTCCCATCCTTTCCTCTTGGTTTCGGGCGTATCTGATTATTTTTATTATAGCATACCCAATTGCCTGTTTCAATTGCGCGGCACACCTGCTACAATAAAGATACACAATCAAAATTCTCGGCGAAGAAAGGACTTTCTATGCGCACATCTGTCTGTTGTTTTACTGGCTATCGACCAGAAAAAATGCCGTCCGGCTATCAAGAAGGATCTCGCCTGTTCTGTGACATGCAGGTGCAGCTCTGCCAAGCCATTCACCGAGCGTATATTCACGGTTGTCGGCATTTTTTGTCCGGCATGAGCCGCGGCTTCGATCTCTGGGCAGCACAAGCGGTTCTTGCTTTGCGTGGGGAAGGACTGCCGATTGAATTATGGGCTGCCGTGGCATTTCCAGACATGCATATGCATTGGGAGTTCATCTGGCGAACACGGTATCAGCATACACTGGCGCAAGCCTCTCGCACCTTTTGCATCTTTCCTCGTTATACACCCGAATGTTATACCGTTCGTGATCGTTTTCTGGTGGAACGCAGTTCCCGTTGTATCTGCTTCTTTGACGGGACGCCGGGAGGCACAGCATATACGGTGCATTATGCACGCAGGCATCATCTCATCATTGATAATCTGGCAGACCAACAGTTGTCACTCTTCGATATATAAAAAAGCTGTGTATGTTTGCTCTGTTGAGGAACATACACAGCTTTTATCCGTTAAAATAGACCGATCAGAACCGGAACAAGCAGCAGCCGCCAGAGGATGGATGCACACAATAGAAGTATGCACAGCAGCCACAGCCCGCCATATTGCTTCCACGCAGCAAAATACTTGCCGTGCTGCATACCAATTTCCAATGCAGCCGTGCCAATCAACAGCATCGCTGGCAGCCAAAAAACAGCGCAGATGCCAATGGAAACAAACGCAATATATACGCCCCATAAGCCTGACTGCACCAATGCGGCCGCCGCTGCAAATGACAAAAAGAATCCACGCATCGCCAGAAGCAATGCCATCCACAGCGCCCGCCCCGGAATCGCACCAAGCAATCCCGCTGCCGTGATCCAGCTAAACGTACTTGCCGCACCGGTCAGCACGGTGCGAACAGTCGGCATCCGTCCGGCGGCATTGCTGGATACGAGTCTTGCCAACTCCTGCACATAACTCCCATTCGACTGTGGAATATACATACCGGTAAAGCCTCCGGCAAATACCCCGCACAGCAAAGCCGCCACCAAAAACGCAAATGCCGGTGACTGCCGCAGCCGCCGGACAAGTAAAAAGCCAAGAATATCCCGTTTCATAGCCGTCCCCTTTCCGGTTCCCTGCTAGTAAGATATTCTCGGCTTATCCATGTTATGCGTTTTTACGTAAGCTGTTCCGTCTTGACTTCGCCGATGGTGCGGAACATATCTTCTACTGCAGATTTCATGTGGTTCGGAAAGCGTGGAGAATATGTCAGATGGCTGATATGTTTCCCGTCTTCGGTATCTTCGCTCTCTACCGTGACAACATAAGTTGCCTTTGCGACACGATCCTGAATGTACGCACAATCCCGTCCCGGAATTGTCGATACCAGAATGCGACCGCGCGTCGTTCCGCAAACTGAGGACAGAAGCGTGGAAAATTCTCGCTTCTCTCCAGACAGAACCATAATTTCCGAGCGGAGCATGGATGCCGAAACATCCGGAATGCAGTTAACACCCAAACCCACAAAATAATTGCGGCGGCGTTCATCCTGCTCTGCAATATAAATACGGCTTCCGTCTACGACATGATCCCGTAAAATTCCTTTCAGAAGGCGATCGGAGAGCTCGCTGCTGCCGATCATACCAAGTCCAATACTATGCGGCATAAAAATCACCTCATCTTTATTTCTTCCGTCCGCAATACAAGGGGGAAAGCAGCGAATCGGAGATGGATTCCTGTGAGCAGAATCCGATATTTATAACATCATTATAGAGCGATTTCGTTAAAATTCAACAGCATTTTTGACAAAGCCCTCATTTTTTGTCGTGTTGACGGATTATTCTTCCATCATCTGCGCCGCTTTGAGGTAGATTGCACATTCCAAACGCTTTTTCTGCAATTCGCAGCCCATTTCATACGGTGTTTCAATATCGCCATTCATGTTAAAGTTTGCCGCTGCACAGCCGCCAGAGCAATAGAACTTTGCCCAGCAATCCTTGCATTTCGGTCTGGTACATACATTGAGGCGGGAGAAGTGATCGGAAATATCCATATCAAACTTGCCATTGTCCAACGTGCCCAGCAGGAATTCCGGATGACCAACAAACTGATGGCACGGATAAATTTCCCCGTCCGGCGTCACAGCGACATATTCATAACCGGCACCGCAGCCGCGCAGACGCTTGATGACGCACGGACCCTGCTGCAAGTCCACCATGAAATGGAAGAAGTTAAAGCTTCTGCCTTCCTTGCGGCGCTGCTGCATGATGTCAACCAGCTTTTCATACTCCTCACCGATGCGCGGCAGATCCTTCTCGCTGATATCATATCCGGTGCCTGGTTCACTGGTTACCGGCTCGACAGACAGCTGGTCAAAGCCCTCATCGGCAATAGACAGCACATCATTGGTAAAATCGAGGTTCTTGCTGGTAAACGTGCCGCGAACATAATAATCCTTGTCCTTGCTGCGCTGAGAAACCAGCTTCTTGAACTTCGGCACGATGATGTCATAGCTGCCGCAGCCGCCTGCGGTCGGGCGCATCTCATCGTTGATGCACTTTCTGCCGTCCAAAGACAGAACGCAGTTGTCCATGTTCTCGTTGATGTAGTCGGTCTTCTCATCATCCAGCATCAGACCATTGGTTGTGATGGTGAAGCGGAACTTCTTATTTTTCTCCATTTCCAGAGAACGGGCATATTCTACGGTCTTCTTGACGGTCTCCCAAGCCATCAGCGGCTCACCGCCAAAGAAGTCTACTTCGATATTGCGGCGTGCATGGGACTTTTCGACAACAAAATCAATTGCCTTCTTTGCCACATCAAAGTCCATCGTCATGCGCTTGCCCATGCCGAAATCGCCGGTATCTGCAAAACAGTACTTGCAGCGCAGATTGCAGTCGTGCGATACGTGCAGGCACAGTGCCTTGATCGGTGCGCCGGTCGGAATGGCTGCGGCAATATTGATATAATCATCATCTGCGAACAGATAGCCGTTCTGCTCCAGTTCGTACAGCTCATGATATGCTTCCTGCAGCTGTTCCTCAGTAAAGCGGTCGGACAGACTGCGGAGAATGTCCTCCGGACATGTCTCTGTCATTCCCGGTGCGACAACAGCGGACAGCGCATAGGCAGCATCATCTACCACATGAACCGAGCCGCTGTTAATATCCATCAGGATATTGATACCCTTCATGGAAAAACGATGTATCATAATCAAATAACTCCTATGAAAAAATTTCGGGACTGACACATGTCAGTCCCGAGCCTGTTTATTCTGTCAAATCAGACTTACTTCTCGTGCTCGCACTTCTGGTTTGCAACGGTGCAGGAAGTCTTGCATGCAGACTGGCAAGAGGTCTGGCACTCGCCACATCCGCCGTGTGCAGCGGACTCCTTAAAAGTGCAGGTGTTCAAAGTCTTAATGTGAGACATAATCAATTGCTCCTTTCGTGTTAAAATATCAGACGCAGATTATCTGCGCCGTTTTTTCGTTTTTGCAGCCGCTCCCAGAATCGCTCCTGTCAGCGAACTTGCGATGGCAATGCCGGAAAGCATTCCAGCTGCCACTGCCTGAAACGCTGCTTCGCGCAGCGTCAGACTCAGAAGAAACAGACATCCCAGCAGAGAAATCCCTGTCAGCATTCCCGCCCCCAGTCGGTTGGCAGGCGCACGCCGTGCACTCCAACCGGCAGCGAGCATCGTTCCCACAGCAAACGGGAGATATACAATGAGTGGTCTTATCTGCATTCCCATAGTTCCGCTCGCCAGCAAACAAGCACCGATCAGCAATCCTCCAAAGGTTATCAGCATCCCGAGCAGCATCGGTGCTGCCCAGAAAACCGCGTTGTCTGTCGATTCTGTATGTTTCATGCGTGTTCCTCCTCGCGCAGTCGTTTGCACTATGCTACGCGGAAAGAGCATCCATCATGCATCCTTATGCCTTCTGCTCATCCTGTTCGGTGGTAACGGCACGGATTGCCCACTTCTTAAAGCGCATGCGAGTACCGCCGCTGGTCTCCATTACCAACTCATCATCATCGATCTTTACGACCTTACCGACAATGCCGCCAATCGTGCAGATATGATCGCCTACCACCAGACTGTCACGCATTGCCTTATCCTTCTTCTCCTGTTTCTTCTGCGGACGAATCAGCAGGAAATAGAACAGGACAATCAGCAGGATAATCGGAAGTACAGATGCATACGCACCCGCGCTCGGCATAGCTGTATCCAGTAAAAAGTTCATAGGATTTACACCTCCCATCGAAATACAATACTACAATTATACTCAATCGAAGAAGAAAATACAAGCATTTTTCCCTTATTCCCATAAGATTTGTTTACAGCCAGCCACGAATGCTGGTATAATAAAACCGAAACCCAAGGAACAGGAGGTATTTTCCTATGAAAGTAACAAGTACGGGTATCGCAAATGGCTACTGGGAGGATCGCTTTGGCAAATTCGGCACGGAGCTTTCCGCCGAAGGAACGCCGCTGCGCTCAATTCCTTTTAAAATCGAGGACGCACCAGAAGGTACCGTCAGCTTCGCCGTTGTGCTGGACGATTTAGATTCTATTCCGGTGTGCGGATTTACATGGATTCACTGGGCACTGTGTGATTTGACCGTCACAGAACTACCGGAGGACGCGAGCCGACACAATCCCTCTTTGATTCAGGGCTGCACCAGTTTCCACAGTGTGGCATCCGATGAATCCATTGAAGAAGCATCGCGCTACGGCGGCATGGCGCCTCCGGATAAAGATCATCAATACGATCTGTCCGTCTATGCGCTGGACTGTAAGCTGAACCTGAAGCCGGGCTTCTATCTCAATGAACTGATTCACGGCCTGCGCGGTCATGTGCTGTCACACACCCGCCTGTCCGCAATGTATCGCGCCAAGTAAACCGTTTTTGATTTTTCCAGCAGAAGCTGCAAGGGCAGCTTCTGCTTTTTTATTCCTCAATCGTTGTTGTAAATGTCAAGATTTCGTTACTCTTCGGTGCGAGCTTTCGCACGCCAATCTTATTTTCCAGCGCGTGATCCAGATAATTTGCATCCGGCAGAGTGCTCCACGGCTCGATACAAACATAATTTGTATTCGCTCCCGTGTACTTGCTCCAAATGCCTAAATATGGAAAATCCTCAAATTTCATGCAAATCATATGTTTGGATTTTTTGCTGCGAATGCTAACCGTTCTCGGCTGGCAGTCATCCAAAATCAAGGCATCTAATTTGAATAATTCGCCGGACAAAAACAGTTTTCCGTCTTTCAGAGGCACGGTGCGTTTATCCTTGGTAATCATCAGCGCATCATCGTTGATGAGCGGATAAATGGCATCTCCGGAGCCAAAATCCACGTAATAATCTTCCATGGTTTCATTGGGTTCTAACGCAACGTTGTATGCATCATGACCGCCGACCTCATAGTACATATCTGTATCGCCGCAATTGGTCGTGATGTGCTGTTTTTTCAGAGTATTTCCCTCCAGTGTATACCGCACGGTAAACGCAAAATCAAACGGATACATCGATCTGGTATATTCGTTCGGCGTCAGCATCAAGGCAATGCTAGTGTCTGTCTGCTCTGCGCAGGCAAATTCCAAATCTCTGCCAAAGCCATGCTGGGTGATTTGATAGCTTTTTCCGCCGACAGAATAGGTCTTGTCCTTCAGTCGTCCGATAATCGGAAACAGCACCGGTGCATGGCGTGCCCAAATACTTGGCTCTGCCTGCCAGACATATTCGATACCCGTCTGCTTTGAGCGCATAGAGCACAGCTCTGCGCCACTGCTGTCTATGCTAACAGAAAATTTTTCGTTTTCGATTGTGTACGTCATATTCTCTCCTTTTCCACAAAAAACGCACGGTTTTCTAGGTTCAGTTTAGCATTTCTGCGCATATTCGTCAACCGATGTTTTAGTGTTTTTGTGAACCGCTATGAAAAAAATAATTGACAAGCTATTTTCTCTGTCGTATAATGCTCACGAAAAGACAATTGAAGACTTTGTTCGAACTGGGGACCCGCGCGAAGCGGTTGAGAGTGGAGATACTGCCTCCTTACTCATTGAACCTGTCCGGTTAGTACCGACGTAGGGAGTTTCGAGGTTATTTACTAGTTTTGAACAAGACAAACACAGGTAAGACCATCGACTTCCAAAGTCGATGGTCTTTTTCATGTCTATCTTGCATCAAAAGGAGGAAATACCCGATGAAAGTAAACGGAAATACAGTTCCTGCAACCGAAGGCATGACTGTTCACACCCTTCTGGAACAGCAGGGCTATCCACTCACCCGTATTGCGGTAGAAGTAAACGGCACCATTGTTCCGAAAGCACAGTACGATACCTTTGCGCTGCACGATGCAGACGCAGTAGAAATCGTCTGCTTTGTAGGAGGCGGTTAATATGCTTCATATCATCTGCAACGGGAAACCTGTACAGTTGCCCAACGGCACCGGCTTGCAGCAGGCGGCAAAGCAATTGCAGCCAACCGCTTCGGTCACAATCCGAAATGGGTTTCAAACCAATGAAGATTGTATCTTAGAGGATGGCGACAGCATCACCCTGATCGAAAAGGGCGTTTTGCCGCCGCGCGATGTGCTGGAGCATATGATGGCAGCACGGCATTCTCCCAAAGTCCATGAAACTGTGCGCCGCGCTCGCGTCGGTATCGCCGGTCTCGGTGGACTTGGCTCCAACATCGCCGCAATGCTCGCCCGAACCGGTGTGGGACAGTTGGTGCTCGCAGATTTTGACGTTGTTGAACCAAGCAATCTCAACCGTCAAAATTATTTTGTCTCGCATCTCGGCCAGTACAAAACTGAGGCAACCGCTTCTCTCATCCATCAAATCAATCCGTTTATCTCTGTTGAGACGCATACTGTTCGTATCACAGCAGACAATGCTATGGAATTATTTTCGGATTGTGATGTCGTGTGCGAAGCATTTGACAACCCGGTCTGCAAAGCAGAGCTTGTCTCTACCCTGCTCAGTGAATCCGAAACCATTCGCATCGTATCCGGTTCCGGCATGGCAGGATACGGCTCGTCCAATTCCATCGTCACACGCAAACGTATGTCTCGACTCTACGTCTGCGGCGATGGAGAAACCGCTGCCGCAAACGGCGTTGGTCTGATGTCCCCGCGCGTGACTGTCTGTGCCGGACACGAGGCAAACATGGTGCTTCGCTTGCTGCTCGGCATCGAAGAACCGTAATTTTATTCTGATTTCATCTTTATCGAAACAAAGGAGAACTTTTCATCATGGCTGATACATTTACCCTCGGCGGACACGAATTTACATCCCGCTTTATTCTCGGTTCCGGCAAATACTCTCTGGATCTCATCAAGGCTGCTGTTGAATACGCAGATGCACAGATTGTCACGCTGGCACTGCGCCGCGCAACCCTCGGCAGTATTGACAACATTTTGGATTATATTCCAGAAGGCGTGACACTGCTTCCGAACACCTCCGGCGCCCGCAACGCCGAAGAGGCTGTCCGCATTGCGCGTCTGGCTCGTGAAGTCGGCTGCGGCAATTTCATCAAAATCGAATGTATTCACGAATCCAAGTATCTGCTGCCAGACAACTATGAGACCATCAAGGCAACTGAAATTCTGGCAAAGGAAGGCTTTGTTGTCCTGCCGTACATGTATCCGGATCTGAACGCAGCGCGCGATCTTGTCAATGCAGGTGCCGCTGCTGTCATGCCGCTCGGCGCACCAATCGGTACCAACAAGGGACTGGTTACCAAGGAATTTATTCAGATTCTGGTAGATGAAATTGATCTGCCAATCATCGTCGATGCCGGCATCGGCAAGCCGAGTCAGGCATGTGAGGCAATGGAAATGGGTTGTGCCGCTGTGATGTCCAACACGGCGATTGCAACCGCCGGTGATATTCCGGCTATGGCTGGCGCATTTAAGCAGGCCATTGAGGCAGGTCGCACCGCTTATCTGTCCGGCATGGGGCGTATTCTCGAAAAAGCCTCTGCTTCTTCCCCGCTGACCGGTTTCTTGGCAGACTAAGGAGGAACAGAGATGAGTGAAGTTATCAACGCAAAATATATCACCCGCGAGACCAATCACATGGAATATCAGCCGGGCATGGAAATTGTGCCGGGCAATATCATGGAACAGGTACTCGAAGCCCGCGAAGGCTACGATGAAACCAAATATACTGCTGCTGATGTCATTCGCGCCCTGTCCAAAGATGTTCTGACACCGGAAGATTTTGCCGCGCTGCTCTCTCCTGCAGCACAGCCATATGTCGAGCAGATGGCAAAGCGCGCCCAGCAGGAAACACGCAAGCACTTTGGCAATTCTGTCATGATGTTTACGCCGTGTTACATCGCCAATTACTGCGAAAACTACTGCATTTACTGCGGCTTTAACTGCCACAACAAGATTCGTCGCGGCAAGCTCACGATGGAAGAAATAGATAAAGAAATGGCAGCAATCGCAGAATCCGGTCTGAAGGAAATTCTGATTCTGACCGGTGAAAGCCGCACCATGTCTCCTGTCGATTACATCGGCGAAGCATGTAAGATTGCTAGCAAATATTTCACGGTCATTGGCGTCGAAATTTACCCGCTCAATTCCGATGAATATCGTCATCTGCATGAATGCGGTGTCGATTACGTCACAGTTTTTCAGGAAACGTATAACCCTGACAAATACGAGACCCTGCATCTAGGTGGACACAAGCGTATTTTCCCGTATCGTGTCAATGCACAGGAACGTGCTTTGATCGGCGGTATGCGCGGTGTCGGTTTCGCCGCTCTGCTCGGTCTGGATGACTTCCGCAAGGATGCGTTTGCAACCGGTATGCACGCTTATTTGATCCAGAAAAAGTATCCTCACGCAGAAATTGCGTTTTCTTGTCCGCGGCTGCGCCCGATTATCAACAATGATAAAATCAATCCGAAAGATGTCCATGAGACGCAACTGACACAGATTATCTGTGCGTATCGTCTATTTATGCCGTTCGCCAGCATTACTATTTCCACTCGTGAACGCGCTGGTTATCGCAACGGTATTATCAACATCGCCGCAACCAAAATCTCTGCCGGTGTTTCGACCGGTATCGGTGACCACATCGAAGATGAGGATTCCAAGGGCGATCCGCAGTTCATCATCTCGGACGGCAGAGATGTCGATGAAGTGCGTCAGGCCATCCTTGATGAGGGCTTGCAGCCGGTATTTTCCGACTACATTTATGCAGGCTGATGCTGATCTGTGTGACACACCGGCTACTATGTCCGGACGATTTTTTAGAGCGGCTTGACCGCATTGCCGCTCAGCATCCATATGCTATTGTTCTGCGTGAAAAAGACTTATCTGAGCACGAGTATGAAGCATTGGCGCGAGACTGTCTGCGCATCTGCGAAAAGCACCGCGTTCCGCTCAACTTAAATTCACAAATCGCTGTGGCACGGCGCATCGGCTGTGATGGCATTCATTTGCCATTTCATCTGCTCATGCAGCACAAACAGGATCTCGCAGATTTTTCTCGTGTTGGTGTATCTCTGCACTCGCCGGAGGAGGCCGTACAGCTCGCTGATACCCCTGCGACCTATGTACAGGCTGGACATGTGTTTCCAACCGATTGCAAAGCCGGCATTCCACCGCGCGGATTATCTTTTTTACGTGCGGTCTGTCAGGCAACAGATTTGCCGGTATTTGGCATCGGTGGCATCAATGCCGAACGCTATCCTGCTGTCCTGCAAACAGGAGCAGCAGGCGCCTGCATCATGTCCAGTCTGATGACCTGCAACGATGTTGCACAAACCATGAAACTTATGGTATAATATCGTATACGCAAAGAGGCGTATCTCAACTCTGTTGGGATACGTTTCTTTTTTTCTTTCATTGACTTGCAATTCTCTTTCTCTGCCGTATACTTATAGATAGAATACTTACAGATACAGGGAGACTGCTATGAAACTATTGATTATCACCGCGCCGTTGGGCAATGGGCATAATGCCGTTGCCAGAGCGATTTCTGATTGCTTTACCACACAATACCCAGACGCTTCCTGCGAAATTTTGGACATGTACGAATACATCAGTCCACACTTAAAAAAGGCAACGGCGAGCGGATACTTTCTCTCTATGAAAACTCTTTCGCATTTTCATGATATGGCTTCCAATGCGTATACGCGACAGGATGAAAAAGATTTTAACGAATACACGCCATCCCGTTTGGCAGATGCTTTTCTGGCTTCACGTCTACGGCATGCCATTGATGCGTATGCACCGGACTGTATCGTGTGCACTATGGTTTATGCTGCACAGGCTGTGGATCTACTTAAAGAACATGGTGCAATTACCTGTCCTTGCTACGGTATCATCACAGATTTTACTGTGCAAAATTATTGGGAAGATGTCGAATATTTTGAATATATCGTTGCGCCCAGCGAATATTTACAGCCACAGTTTATGCGTCGTGGCATTGATTTTTCTCGCGTTTTACCATTCGGCATTCCTATCCGCAAACAATTCCAAACCAAACATGACAAGCTGGAAATGCGGAAAAAATTCGGTCTGCATGAAACACTACCGACTATCTTACTTATGAGCGGCGGCATGGGCTTTGGCGATTTGCCGGAATATATTACATCCATTGAAGAACTTCCTTTTGACGTACAAATCGTTGTAATTTGTGGAAAAAATGAAAAGCTCTTTGAAAAAGTCCATGCTTTGCAGACACACAATACAATGAAAGTCTTTGGCTACGTGAGCAACGTCGATGAAATCATGGATGCAGCGGATTGTCTGCTCAGCAAACCCGGCGGAATCACGACCAGTGAATCATTAGCCAAAGGCTTACCGATGTTGATGATTCATCCGCTCCCAGGCGTAGAAGACCGCAATGTAGAGTTTCTGCAAGCCAATGGTGCGGCAATATATATTACCAAGACATGGCAAATTTCCGATGCCATTCATCTATTATTTCAGTGTCCGGGACGAATTGATCGCTTACGGGAAAGCATCCAAGCCATCGCAAAACCGCACGCTACACAAGATCTGTGTCGGCATATCGCACAGACAATTCAAACAACGGAGGAATCTATATGAGTATACGCTATGCATTTATTGGTGCCGGAAACATGGCAAAAGCCATGATTGGCGGCATTCTCTCATCTGGTCTTGCTGAGCCAGATTGTGTTCTGGCAAGCAATCCATCTGCCCCTAAGCTCGACGCATTAAAAGAAGAATTCGGCATTCAAACCTTTCAGCAGGACAACACAACTGCGGCATCGCAAGCTGATGTTCTTGTCCTTTCCGTTAAACCGTATCTCTATGAAACAGTAATCGCTGAAATCCGAGATGTCATTCAGCCGGAAACGATTGTTGTGATGATTGCTGCCGGACAGACGCTTGCTGCAAATGAAGCGCGATTTGACAAGCCTGTCAAACTTGTCCGCGTCATGCCGAATACCCCCGCTCTGGTCGGTGAAGCCATGTCTGCTGTTTGCTTTAACGCCAATATCACACCGGAAGATAGAAATCTTGTTATGGAAATGCTCAACAGCTTTGGTAAAGCAGAAGAAGTTCCTGAAAAACTTATGGACACCGTTACCGGTGTCAGCGGATCTTCTCCAGCGTATGTATATCTGTTCATTGAAGCGATGGCAGATGCCGCTGTATTGCACGGTATGCCACGCAAGCAGGCCTATACCTTTGCCGCACAATCCGTTCTCGGTTCTGCAAAAATGGTATTGGAAACCGGTATGCATCCCGGTGAACTCAAAGACAACGTTTGTTCTCCTGGCGGCACAACCATTGAAGCAGTTGCTTCTCTGGAAGTAAACGGCTTGCGCGCAGCAGTAATTGATGCAATTGATACCTGCGTAAAAAAATCACAGCAAATGAGTAAATAAACGAAAAAGAGCATAATATTCTGATTTGAAAACAGAATATTATGCTCTTCTCTTTACTGTTGAACAAGTGTATGTAAAAACTCAGTGGTTTGCTCATCGCAATTCTTTTTTACTAAGATAATGCCCTGCATCTTGCTAAGCATTAAATAGAAATTCGTTTTTGTCTCTGCAATCTTATACAGCTTATCATAGGCAATCTGCGTATTTCCTTGCGCACGCACTTGTTCGATATGATCAGTATACAAGCGATATACTTGTACAGCTCCATCCTGTTGTTTATGAATCATCTGATAGGTGCGCCGAGCAGAGATAGTATGCACCAATGCAAAAACAGGAAAAATCAGTACAGCAAGAATCAACTCACCAACTGTACGAACAACATCGCCTTTATTCCAGCTGAAAACCGCCAGAACAACACATAATGCAATCAACACAATCTTAGCGATGGTAAAAATTCGATTCATACCGGTCAAATTTTTATGCATCCATGTGTCAAAATGTTTATATTCATCCAACGTCAGTTCTGTTCGTGTCTCAAAATAATTTTGTGTCTCTGACATAATTTGTCACTCCTTTTATGAAGCAAAAAACCGGAATCCAAAATGAATTCCGGCTATCTGTGTAGGCATCGACTTATCTTCCCGG
>CAVFAY010000015.1:0-63678 GCA_963620595.1 Anaerotignum sp.
TTTTGCGGGACTTTTTTCGTTTCAGCTATTGACATTTGTTTGCAGGACTCCTTTCTATGTTTATAGCATGACATACGAACGTATAAAAGTCAAGCGATTTCCGATAAAAAGTTCAAAAATATTCGAATTATTTCAACCGTCTACGGATTAAGAATGGCCATACTTACGGTATCGAGAGGGGTAATGTCTCATGCTGGATGGAGATAAACTTTCGGGCAAGGAAGCTTATGAATATATTTTGAAAGCCTATGAAGAACACAAACACATTCAGAACGAAAAAGACACCATGGTAACGCAAACGGAAAAAGATGCATATGAAAATTTTAAAGATAGAATTTCGATGCCGGGAAAACCTCAAAAGCTCACAGCAGAAGAAAGTAAAAATTTGAGAAAACAAGGTCGTATTTAAGAACCACGATGCACACGCACCGTGGTTTTCTTATACCTAAAACGGAATACCAAGGCTATTGCATAAAAAGCCGGGAAAGGACAGGGCAGTGACGGAAACTGTTAAAAAAGTGCAATGCTCTTCCCAGCGGCGCGGGAATTTGGTACAATAAATTAACATAGAACGGAGGGACTTGTATGACGATTACAGAAATTGCGCAGCTCGCGAATGTGTCGAAGGCGTGCGTGTCGCGGTATTTCAATCATGGATATGTCAGCGAGGAGAAAAAAGAAAAAATCCGAAAAGTTGTGGAACAGACCGGATATGTGCCCAACCGTGCTTCTCAGCAGACCGCACTAGGCAAAAGTCCGACTGTTGGCATTGTTATTCCGAAAATCAGTTCAGAGAGTATTTCACGTATGGTCGCAGGAATTTCACAGGTGCTCAATCGGGCTGGCTATCGGATGCTGCTTGCCAATACGGAAAATAGTGTGGAAAAAGAGCTGCAATATCTGAAATCGTTTCAGCAGGATGAATTAGCAGGTATGATCTTTAGTGCCACGATTTTAACCGATGAGCATATTCGCTTGCTGCAATCTATGCGGATGCCGATTGTCATTGTATCACAAGAGGTGGAAGGTTTTTCCTGTGTATTTCATGATGATTACGGTGCTTCTGCTGCGATGACAGAACGATTGATTCAGGCGGGACATCAGAACATTGGTGCGATTATGGTCACTTCTGAAGATCGCGCTGCCGGAGATTCGCGTATGCATGGCTATTTGGACACGCTGCAGCGAAATCAGATGGAACTGTTGGAACGTCGTGTGACGTATTCGGAATTTACACTGGAATCCGGCTATGATGCTGCACAAAAGCTGTTGGAACAAGCGCCGGAGATTGATGGTATTGTATGTGCCACAGATACTATTGCCATTGGTGCTATGCAGTATTTGAAGGGAATCGGCAAGCGTATTCCGGAAGACATCGGTATTACCGGTATCGGACACTCGCGCATGACGGAAATTGTGGAGCCAAATCTTACAACCGCCCACCTGTTTTATAAATCCACCGGCATGGAGGGCGCAGATATGCTGGTCAAGATGATAGAGAGCGGCATTGACATGAAGAAAAAATTGAAAATGGGTTTTGAGGTCATTGAACAGGAAACCTGTTAAAACAGTAAGACATTCTCTCTGTATGGGAGGGTGTCTTTTGTTTTACTCGTATATGAAACTTAGTTTCACATGGGAGAGTTTCTCAGAATTGCATCAAAAAAAGCAAAACACATCGACAAAATAGGGATAAAACAGCACAGTTTGAAAAATATTTGGGCAACATGCACGAAAAAATATGAAAATTTTGTGAAATCAAACGCTTGAAAAACTGGAAGAATCTGATATACTGTGTAACAGAAAGATGAAATATTTCATATGTGTTTCACAATGGTTTCACAAAGAGGTAGGATGAATGGAGGTTCGCTCTATGGATTACAAAAAAGCGGCAGCCGAGACGATACAGTATATCGGCGGCAAAGACAACATCGTGTCTGCGGCACACTGCGCAACGCGCTTGCGGCTGGTCATCGCAGATAATACTAAGGTAAACAAAGAAGCGTTAGAGGACGCAGAAGGCGTAAAAGGTGTTTTTGAGGCATCCGGTCAGCTGCAAATTATCTTTGGCACAGGTGTTGTGAACAAAGTATACGATGAATTCATTGCGATAGCAGGCATCACGGCGGCATCGAAGGAAGATGTCAAGCAGGCAGCAGCCAGCAAAGCCAATCCATTTCAGCGGTTTATCAAGACTCTGGGCGATATTTTCGTGCCGATTATTCCGGCCATTGTAGCCTCCGGATTCTTGATGGGCATTATGGAATCGCTGAACTTCTTGATTAACAACGGTTACATCCATATGTCCAACGAAAGCGCGCTGTTCGTGCTGGCCAATATGTTCTCGAACACAGCATATGTGTTCTTGCCAGTGCTGATCGGTTTTTCCGGTGCGAAGGTATTTGGCGGTAATCCGTTCCTTGGCGGCGTTATCGGTATGATTATGGTGCATCCGAATCTGCAAAATGCATGGACGATGACAGGCGGCGTGAACGAATATTTAGACGTATTTGGACTATGGAAAGTACCGCTTGTTGGCTATCAGGGACATGTCATTTCGGTTATCATCGCTGTATTTGTTATGGCGAATATTGAAAAGTGGCTGCACAAGCGTGTGCCGGCAATGCTGGATTTGTTTGTTACCCCGCTGGTATCCGTCTTTGTAACCGGTTTCCTGACCATGACTATGATCGGACCGGCGTTCAATATCGTAGAGAGCAGCATTATTAACGGCATTCAGACTTTGATTTCTCTGCCGTTTGGCATTGGTTCTCTGGTTATGGGTGCGCTGTATGCTCCAACGGTTGTCACGGGTATTCATCACATGTATACCATTATCGACCTCGGACAGATTAAGGAGTTTGGTTGTACTTACTGGCTGCCGCTGGCATCCTCCGCGAATATCGCACAGGGCGCAGCTGCACTGGCTGTCGCACTGAAAACCCGCGATCAGAAGCTCAAGGCAATGGCACTGCCGTCCTCACTGTCTGCATTTATGGGCATTACAGAACCGGCAATCTTTGGTGTCAACCTGCGATTCTTCCGCCCGTTCGTGTGCGCGTGTATCGGCGGTGGCTGCGGTGCGATGTTCGCATCGATTACTTCTCTGGGTGCTACCGGCACCGGTGTAACAGGTATTTTTGGCATCCTGCTGTGCCTCAATGCACCGGTCAAGTACATTCTGATGTTCGCAATCTCCGCAGGTGTAGCCTTTGTACTGTCTTGGATATTTGGTTATAAAAACGCTCCGCAGACGGCAAACGGTGCACCGGAAACAACAGAAAAAACATTGGAAACTGCACCGATTTTCACAGAGCCGAAGGAAGTACAGAGTAAGCTGAATATTCTGTCTCCGATGCAGGGCAAGGCAGTCAGCCTGGCAGATACTGGCGATGACACATTTGCCGCAGAGGTTCTCGGCAAGGGCGCGGCAATTGAGCCGAGTGAAGGAAAGGTATACGCACCGTTTGATGCAACCGTAGAAACACTGATGGGCCATGCCGTTGGTTTGACCGGTGAAAACGGCGTTGAGATGCTCATTCACATTGGCATTGATACGGTTCAACTGAATGGCAAGCATTATACACCGCATTGCACAGAGGGACAGCATGTAAAGGCTGGAGACCTGCTGATGGAATTTGACATGGCGGCCATTCAGGCAGAAGGATTTAAAACCATTACACCGGTTATCGTGACCAATGCCGATGATTATGCAGACGTTTTGACACACAGTGGCAAGCAGACAAAAGCAGGAGAAACCCTGCTGACAGTGAAAAAATAATTTCAATCCATACTTTAGGAGGCAATCATATGCAGACAAAGCGAGAGGAACTCAAGCAAAAAATTCTCAAGGCAGAGGCAGAAGCGAGTGCACAGAGAGCGAAGGATCCCTATCGTTTTGGTTTTCATTTGATGCCTCCTTCTGGTTGGATGAATGATCCAAATGGTCTGTGCTGGTATCAGGGTGAATATCATGTCTTTTATCAGTACAGCCCGTTGGATGCTCACAGAGGACAGATTTTCTGGGGGCATTGGAGCAGCACGGATATGCTCTCGTGGACACAGCATCCGGTCTTTTTATATCCGACCGATGCATGGGACAAAAACGGCGTGTATTCCGGTTCCGGCCTGGCAGAAAAAGACGGTTTGTATCTGTACTACACCGGCAATGTCAAGTATCCTGGCAATTATGATTATATCTATGAGGGACGCGGGCACAATGTCGGCTTGGCAATCACGCGTGATGGTGTCACGGCGGATAACAATCGTTGTATTTTGGAAAATAAGGATTACCCACAAAATCTCAGCTGTCATGTGCGAGATCCAAAGGTATGGAAACAGGACGGCGCGTATTACATGGTGCTCGGTGCACGCACCAGACAGGATGTCGGTGAAATTCTCGTGTTCACCTCCGAGGATAAACTGCACTGGAAGCATTTGAATACGATTCAGACCCCACAGCCGTTTGGATTCATGTGGGAATGCCCGGATTTATTCTGTGTCGATGGACAATGGATTGTCATGACTTCTCCACAAGGCATTGCGCACGAGAAGTATCGGTATCAAAATGTGTACTCCTGCGGATACTTCCCGCTGTATGGTGATTTTCGTTCTGAATACACCTTAGGAGACTATCAGGAATTGGATGCCGGTTTTGATTTTTATGCACCACAGACCTTTGAAGCGCCGGATGGTCGACGGATTTTGCTCGGCTGGATGGGTATGCCGGATGCGGACTATACCAATCCGACGGCAGATTGGAGCGGCTGGCAGCACGGCATGAGCGTGCCGCGTGAGCTGCATTGGAATGGCGAACGACTGACAGCACAGCCGATCAAAGAATTACAGAAGCTGCGGACGGACAGCAAACGGCAAACGCTGCAGGAAACCGCGATAATAAATACTGGTGCCATGGCTGAACTGCACATTCGCAATACAGGCGAACATCTGCGCATTGCGATAGGAAGCAGTGCTGTGATAGAATGGTCACATGGGTTGCTGTCTCTGACGCTCAGCGAGCAGGCGGGATACGGCAGAACCAAACGATATATCCAGACACAGAAATTGGATACCCTGCATCTTTTGATGGATACGTCTTCGTTGGAGCTGTTTGTCAATGACGGCGAGCAGACCATGACGACGCGCTTTTATCCGCAGGGCGAGGAACAGAAAAACAGAACTATTACCCTGCACGGCGAGGGAGAAGTGCAAAGTGATACACTTCAGCCGATGACATTTCACTGGGCGCAGGTATAACGGGAGGTAGCAAATATGAAAAAAGTCACAGCGATTGGCGAATTGCTCATTGATTTTGTACCGCAGCAAAAGGGCTGCGCACTCAAAGAAGTCACCCATTTTGAGCGTGTAGCAGGCGGTGCTCCTGCCAATGTCGTCACAGCGGTTAGCCGTCTCGGCGGACGCGGTGCTATGGTCTCTCAGGTCGGAGAAGATGCCTTCGGTGAACATATTTGTGATGTCCTGGCCGACAACGGCGTGGACACCTCGTATGTCTTTCATACAAAAAAAGCGAATACCGGTCTGGCATTTGTCTCTCTGGATGCCACTGGAAATCGGGAATTTTCCTTTTTCCGCAATCCAAGCGCGGATCTGTTCCTCTCTCCGGAACAGATTACACAGGATATGCTGGAAGATACCGCGATTGTTCATTTTTGTTCGGTCGATTTGGTAGACTGGCCGGTGAAGAAAGCTCACGAAAAGCTCATTCAGCTGGCACAAGAGAAAAACTTATTGGTCAGCTTTGACCCCAATGTACGGCTTCCGCTGTGGGATTCTGCCGAAGCATGTCAGAAAACGATTCGGGAATTTTTGCCGCTGGCGGATATTATTAAACTGTCTGATGATGAAGTAGAGTTTGTCACGGGATGCCGCAGCGAATTGGAAGCAGTGCATCAGCTGCTGCAAGGCAAGTGTCGCATGGTCATTCTGACCAAGGGCGCAAATGGTTCCAGCGTATATACACGCACGACTTCTGCCCACACTCCGGCGCGAAAAGTCGAAAAAGTCGTGGATACGACCGGCGCAGGTGATTCATTTGCCGGCTCCTTTCTGTTTCAGCTTGCACGAGCTGGCTATGGTGTTGAGGATTTGGATACCATCAGCGAACAGGAATTGACAGAATTTCTGAACTTCTCTGCGGACTACGCCGCCTTGACCATCGGAAAGATGGGAGCGGCGATGGCGAGCATGGAAGAAATAGAGCAAGTGTACGGGAAATAAGTAAACTGTTTTACTTCCTTCTTTAGTTCCCTCTCTACTTCCCAATTTTTTGCAACTTTTGATGAAAATTGACACAGACTGAAAATTTTTCATCAAAAACAGCTGTATTTTTACGCGATTATAAGTAAGTAAAAAGCCTTGAAAAGCACGTTTTGCGTAACTTTCAAGGCTTTTTTGTATGGAGCAGGTAACGGGAGTCGAACCCGCTTATGCAGCTTGGGAAGCTGCCGTTCTACCGGTGAACTATACCTGCGTACTATGTGTATGATAGCACAGTGCGTCTGCGAATGCAAGCGAAAATTGGTGTTGATTTAGGACATGCTGTATAGTATAATACATTTATACCACATCTGCAAAGAAAGCAAACGCTACGGGAGGATGGAGAAATGGCAGCACAGAAGGAAGATCGCAGAATTCGAAGAACCAAACGGTTGTTGCGTCAAGCACTGGCGGAGATTATGAACGAGAAGGAATTCAAGGACATTACTGTCAAGGAAATTACAGATCGAGCAGATCTCAACCGCGGTACATTCTACTTTCACTATACCGATACCTATGATCTGCGAAATCAGATTGAAGATGAGTTGGTTGCAGAGCTGCAGGAGGCCATTGCGGAATTTCAGCCAACCAAAGCAGAGTTTTCGCTGCGCCCGATGCTAAAAAAGTCTTTTGATTATGTGCAGAGTCAAAAATTTTTGTTCCGCACGTTTTTCCGCAGCAGTTCAAGCAGTGGATTGCAGAACAAAGTCATGACTGTCTTGGAGGAAGTTATTTCCAACACACGCGATGTGCTGGAAATCAACGAGAGCGAAAAGAGCAGACATTATCACAGCCGCTTTATGTCGAGCGGTGTCATGGGTTGCGTTAATCTTTGGCTGGAGGACAGCAATGAAATGGCAGTGGATGTTCTTGTCGATGAGCTGGATGTGATGTTCCAGTGCGTTCTTAATGCATAAAAAAAGAGGCGGCAAATATTTGCCGCCTCTTTGTGTGCCGGTACGTCAGTCAATCATGCGGTCTACTGTATCCGCTGCCTCGTGCGCGGCGCGGCTGACCATGCCAGCGGTGTGATGGGCAGTGCGGGATATTGAGCACCCCAAATTGGTTTCGGCAAGGCAACAGTTGACGGCAACAGCCGCTGTGGCTGCGCTGACGAGTCCTGTGACAACGCCGATGGCAAACATTCCAGAGTTCATATCATGCGACCACCTTTCCTTGTGTTTTGTCGAAAGTTTGCCCGAAAACCCGCAGAAATATGCAAAAAATCCCTGGAAAAACTTATTCCTGGACAAGTTTTGACACATGAACAAAATTTTATAGAAAAAAAGTACCATCCTGTGCATTCCGACGGGAAGTTTGACGAAGAATCCGGTTTACAAAAATTTAAAGAAGGTATATAATGAATACCAGATATTTTGCACCTTTAAGCTGTTCCTGTGAGTGCAGCAAGGCGTTCGGATAAAGTTGATTGAGAGCACACGGTAACTATACCCATACTCGCTCTGTAGATTTTCGGTTTCCCGCCACAGGTGCGAGAAGCCGTTTTTTGTTGTTCGACAGAAGGAAGGGCAGCGATGGAGCAGAAAAAAGCCGAGATTATGGATGAGGGCGCAATGCGGCGGGCGATTAACCGCATTTCCTACGAGGTGATTGAACGAAATCACGGTGCCGTAGATCTGGTGCTCGCCGGTATTCGCACGCGCGGTGTGTATCTGGCGGAGCGCATGGCGGATAAAATTGCAGAGGTGGAAGGAATGCGGCCGCAGGTTGTCTCGCTGGATATTACCGGCTTTCGAGATGATCATCCAGAGGATGCTATCGCCTGTCAGTTGCCGGAAATCGACGATATTTCCAAAAAAACAGTGCTGATTGTCGATGATGTCCTGTCCACAGGACGCACAGTTCGTGCGGCGATGGAAGCGGTGCTACATATGGGACGCGCTCAGCGCATTCAGCTGGCAGCTCTCATAGACCGTGGACATCGTGAGTTGCCGATTCGTCCGGACTTTGTCGGAAAAAATTTACCGACTTCCCGATCCGAATTGGTGCGGGTATATGTAAAAGAATATGACGGAAAAGACAGCGTGGTTATTTTGACCGGCGCACAATCCGTTTGAATGAGTAAGATACGAACACAGGAGGAAAAGAGTCATGTCTGTAAATACACTGGTTCGCAAGATCCGTGAGAAAAACAATCCGACCGTTGCTGGTCTGGATGCACGTCTGGAGTATATTCCGGCGTATATCACCGAAAAGTACACCGCACAGTATGGCAAAACACTAAAGGCAGCTGCTGCCAGCATGATGGAGTTTAACAAAGGCTTGATTGATGCCCTGCACGACATCGTACCGGCAATCAAGCCGCAGGCAGCATATTATGAACTGCTGGGACCGGATGGTGCGATTGTTCTGCGCGATACCATCGCGTATGCCCATGAGAAGGGCATGTACGTCATCGCGGACATCAAGCGAAATGACATCGGCGCGACCGCAACCGCCTATGCACAGGCATATCTGGGAGAGAGCGAGGTGTGCGGTGAGAGCCTGCCGGTGTACAACTGTGATTCGTGTACCGTCAATGCATATCTGGGCACCGATGGCATCACGCCGTTCCTCAATGAGTGCGAAGCACGTGACCGCGGCATCTATGTCTTGGTTAAGACCTCGAACAAGTCCTCCGGCGAGTTCCAAAACAAGCTGATGGGCGATCAGCCGCTGTACGTTCGCATGGCAGAAAAGGTTGCTGAGTGGGGCGAAGGTCTGATGACTGAATGCGGCTATTCGCAGGTCGGTGCGGTTGTCGGCGCAACGTATCCGGAAGAGCAGAAGATCATCCGTCAGCTTATCCCGCACAGCTATTTCCTTGTACCGGGCTACGGCGCACAGGGTGCAACCGCCAAGGACATCGCCAATGCATTCAATGACGACGGTCTGGGTGCAATTGTGAATTCTTCTCGCGGCATCATGTGTGCTTGGAAGAAGTGCGATCTGGATTATCAGGAAGCAGCACGCAAGGAAGCCATTCGTATGCGTGATGATATCGTAAGTGCAATCAAGTAAGTCAAATTTTTTGATTATAGTAGATAGTAGAAACAACATCGTTTGAATAGAAGAGGAGTGTTTGGAACTTGAAGAAGGCCTATCTCCTGCTGGCTGACGGCACGCTGTTTGAAGGCGTCAGCGTCGGTGCAGAGGGCGCATCTATTGCGGAAATCGTATTCAATACCGGCATGGCAGGTTATCAGGAAGTCCTGACTGACCCGTCCTACTATGGACAGTCTGTCTGCATGACTTATCCGCTTATCGGCAACTATGGTCTCAATGCGGAGGATTTTGAGTCGCGCAAGTGCTGGGTTTCCGGCTTTATTATGCGTGAAGCATGTGCATATCCGTCTAACTGGCGCTGTGACCGCTCGCTGGATGAATACCTCAAGAGCGAGGGTATTGTTGGCTTGGCTGGCATTGACACTCGCCGTCTGACCCGCATCCTGAGAAACAGCGGCGTTATGAACGGCATTCTGTATTCTGAAGGCTATGAACCGACAGAGGAACAGATTGCAGAAATGAAGGCATACAAGGTAACCAATGCGGTAAAGACGGTTACCATTTCTGAGCCGAAAGTTTATCCGACCACCGCAGAGACCCAGAAGCATCGCGTTGCTTTGCTGGATTTCGGCGTCAAGCGCAATATTCGCCGGGAGTTGTGTGCACGCGGCTGTGAAGTTACCGTTCTGCCGGCATACACCAAGCCGGAAGATATTTTGAACGGCGGATACGATGGCATCATGCTGTCCAATGGCCCTGGCGACCCGCAGGAAAACACCGAAATCATCGAGAATCTGAAGGTTCTGACCAAGTCCGGCATGCCGATCTTTGGCATCTGTCTGGGACATCAGCTGCTGGCTCTGTCCATCGGCGCTAAGACCAAGAAGATGGTCTTTGGTCATCGCGGCGTCAACCATCCGGTCAAGGATCTGGCGCACGACCGCACCTATATCACCAGCCAGAACCACGGCTATGCTGTTTTAGGCGAGACCGTCAATCCGGAAATTGCTCGTGTCAGCCACATCAACATCAACGACAATACCTGTGAGGGCGTCGAGCATCTCCATGCGCCGATCTTCACCGTTCAGTATCATCCGGAGGTAAAGCCGGGTCCGGAGGACACGGCATATCTGTTCGATCAGTTTATTGCACTCATGGATGAGAAGAAAGGAGGCGCTCAGTAATGCCGCTGCGCAAGGATATTCATAAGGTAATGGTACTGGGCTCCGGCCCGATTGTTATCGGTCAGGCTGCTGAGTTCGACTATGCAGGCACACAGGCTTGCCGTGCTCTGCGCGAGGAAGGTCTGGAAGTCGTACTGGTAAACTCCAATCCGGCTACCATCATGACCGATAAGGCAATGGCGGATAAGGTATATATCGAGCCGATGACCATTCCGTGTGTGGAAGAAATCATCAAGAAGGAGCGTCCGGACTCGATTCTGCCGACACTGGGCGGCCAGACCGGTTTGAACATCGCGATGGATCTGGTAGCAAGCGGATTCCTCGATGAGTACGGTGTTAAGCTGCTGGGCGCAAACCCGACTACCATTGATAAGGCAGAAGACCGTCAGATGTTTAAGGATACCATGGAGAAGATCCATGAGCCGATTATCGCATCGAAGGTTGTACACACCGTAGAAGATGCCGTTGCATTTACCGAGGAGATCGGTCTGCCGGTTATCATTCGTCCGGCATATACGCTCGGCGGCACCGGCGGCGGTATTGCTTATACTTGGGATGAACTGCGTGAGATCGCAGCTTCCGGTATTATGTACTCTCGTGTAGACGAAATTCTGGTCGAGAAGTGTATTGCAGGCTGGAAGGAAGTTGAGTATGAAGTCATGCGTGACGGCAAGGGCAATGTCATCACGGTTTGTAACATGGAAAATATTGACCCGGTAGGCGTACACACCGGCGACTCCGTCGTTGTTGCACCGAGCCAGACGCTGTGTGACCATGAGTATCAGATGCTGCGTACTTCTGCTCTTAAGATCATCACTGAGTTGGGCATTGAGGGCGGCTGTAACGTACAGTTTGCTCTGCATCCGGACTCCTTTGAGTATGCCGTTATCGAGGTAAACCCGCGTGTATCGCGTTCCTCTGCTCTGGCATCCAAGGCAACCGGTTATCCGATTGCAAAGATCGCAGCGAAGATCGCCGTTGGCTATGGTCTGGACGAGCTGACCAATGCCGTTACCGGCAAGACCGCTGCTTGCTTCGAGCCGACGCTGGACTACTGCGTTGTCAAGTTCCCACGCTGGCCGTTTGATAAATTTGTATATGCAGATAAGACGCTGGGCACTCAGATGAAGGCAACCGGCGAGGTTATGGCAATTTCCAACAGCTTCGAGGGCGGCATGATGAAGGCTGTTCGCTCTATCGAAATGAAGGTAGATTCGCTGTATATGCCGCTGATTGGCAAGCTGAGCGATGAAGAAGTCGTTGAGAAGGTAAAGACCTGTGACTTCGAGCGCATTTTCTCCATCTGCGAGGCGTTCCGCCGCGGCATCATGACCATCGATGAGGTTCACGAGATTACCAAGATTGACGAGTGGTTCCTCAATGGCTTCATGCGCATTATCGACATGGAGCACGCACTGGAAAATGCAGAAGAGCTGACACCGGAGCTGTATTTGGCAGCAAAGAAGTTTGGCTTTACCGATAAGGTCATTGAGCGTCTGCACGGCAAGCCGGTTGGCGAGCTGTCCCGTCTGCCGGTATACAAGACGGTTGATACCTGTGCCGCAGAGTTTGAGGCAGAGACCCCGTACTACTACTCCACCTATGACGAGGAGACCGAGGTTAAGCCGTCTACCGGTAAGAAGAAGATCATGGTTTTGGGTTCTGGCCCGATTCGTATCGGTCAGGGCATCGAGTTCGACTATTGCTCGGTACATTCTGTATGGGCATTACAGGAGCTGGGCTGTGAGACCATCATCGTAAACAACAACCCGGAGACCGTATCCACCGACTTTGACACCGCAGACCGTCTGTATTTCGAGCCGTTGACACCGGAAGATATTACCGGCATTGTCAATGCAGAAAAGCCAGATGCTGCGATCGTGCAGTTCGGCGGTCAGACCGCAATCAATCTGGCAGAGCATGTAGAATCTCTGGGCGTGCCGATTCTTGGCACACCGGCATGGAGCATCGACGCTGCCGAGGATAGAGAAAAGTTTGACGTCATCCTGAATAAGACCGGCATTCCGCGCGCAAAGGGCGACACCGTATTTACAGAAGAAGAAGCTGTTGAGGTTGCGGATCGTCTGGGCTATCCGGTACTGGTTCGTCCGTCTTATGTATTGGGCGGTCAGGGCATGGAAATCGCTTACAAGGAAGCGGATATCCGTGAGTATATGCGCGTCATCACCCGTACCAAGATTGAAAATCCGGTACTGGTCGATAAGTACCTGATGGGTCGCGAGATCGAAGTTGACGCAATCTGCGATGGCGAGGACATTCTGATTCCGGGCATCATGGAGCATCTGGAGCGCGCTGGTATCCATTCCGGTGACTCGATTTCCGTCTATCCGTCCATCACGATTGAGGAAAAGCACAGGGAAACCATCATTGACTACACCAAAAAGCTGGCAAAGGAACTGGCAGTTATCGGTCTGGTTAACATTCAGTTCGTTCTGTACAACGATGAAGTATATGTCATCGAGGTTAACCCGCGTTCTTCTCGTACTATTCCGTATATTTCTAAGATCACCGGCGTGCCGATGGTTGATTTGGCTACCCGCTGCATGTTCGGTGAGAAGCTGAAGGACATGGGCTGGGGCACTGGCCTGTATCCGGAGGGTGACCATTACGCAGTAAAGGTTCCGGTATTCTCGTTCCAGAAGCTGCGCGATCTGGACACCCAGCTTGGACCGGAGATGAAGTCCACCGGTGAGGTTTTGGGCGTATCCACGTCGTTCCGCGAAGCACTGCTCAAGGGCATGATGGGCGCAGGCTACCAGATGAAGAAGAAGGGCAAGGTTCTGATTTCTGTCCGTGATGCGGACAAGCAGGAAATCATCAATATTGCCGAGCGCTTTGCCGAGCTGGGCTTTGATCTGTATGCAACCAGCGGTACGGCAAACGTCCTCAACCGCCATATGGTAGCGACCAACTCGGTACGCAATGTCGATGAGCCGTCCCCGAACATGATTGACCTGATTGAGTCCGGCGAGATTGATTACGTTATCGCAACCTCTGTCAAGGGCCGTCATCCGGAGCTTGGCTCGGTTAAGATTCGCCGTTCTACTGTTGAGCATGCCATCCCGTGCCTGACTGCCATTGATACAGCATCGGCACTGCTGCGCTGCCTGGAGGGCGATACCCGCATCCAGTCCTGCGAGCTGGTTGACATCAACACCGTGCATCTGAAGTAAGTAAGATACTATTCACATAAAAAAGAGATCACCGCGAGGTGATCTCTTTTTGTCATGAATCGGGAACATGTGTCAAAAGGTGTTGTAAAAGGATATGACGTATGAGAAGGGAAAGAAGCTGTTCAAAACCAATATTGCCATTCCGTTTACAACGGATAAAGTGATCTTTACATACGGCGGCAGTTTGGGCGTTGGCATCCACGCAGATCAGATTGAGTTTGAATGGGAATCGGATAACAAGTAAAGAAAAATCCACCGGCTCTGTACAGAATCGGTGGATTTTTAGTTATAACAGAATCTATGAGTTTGTCAATCAGTCATCGGAAATTTCAATGTCTCCATTGTTCGCCTGCACGCGCAGAGAGCCGACTGTGCCGTCATGGCAATAGGCCGTCAGGTCATCGTCCGTGGTCTGTTTGGTTTGCGCCTGTAATCTATCCGGAACGGAAATTTCTCCGTATGCGGTGGTTGCCTGAATGGTCAGCGCCTGCAGGTTCGCCAAGGTGTCAGAAACAGAAACGTCTCCGTAGCTGTTCAAGATGCTGTTTTCGCCGGAAAAGCTTGTGGATTCTGCATCGAAATCGCCATTGGATAAAGAAATATCTGCGGTGTTTACCGTACAATGGTTAAAATCAATATCGCCGTAGTCACTGTTGAGCTTCAATTGGGACAGCTGGCAGCTCTCTAGTTCAATATTTCCGTTTGCGCATTGAATAGAGCTGTTGTCCGCTGCAATGCCGCGCATAGAAATGTCACCATAGGAGGAATGGATGTTCAGTTGCTTGAGCTGAGTCTGAGGAACGGATAAAATAACGGTTTGGGTGTCATCTTCTTCCGGCAGTCTGCCGGATGTGAGCAAATCTGTTAGAAAGTCGATATCAATATGAGCATACGAAGTTGCTTCGCCGTTTTCTTTGAGATGCAGGGTACCGTCTTGCACCGCGTAAGTGAGCGGTTTTTCACCTTTGTTGGCTGCAATGCGGTAGGAAAGATAACAGGAGTCATCGTCGGATGGAACAATCTTCAAATCTAGAGAATCCAGTGCAATATCCAGTGCTTGCACATTGGATATTTTTTGTTTGTTTAACACAGCAATATGACTGCTGTCATCTTTACGGGCGTCGCCGCGCAGGGTGTTGATGTCAGCATTCTGTACATATTCCCTTCCACCGGTGACAACTCCGGCGGCAAACAGAACCACGCCGACCACACAGCACAAAATACCGGAAATCAAAGTGGTTTTTAACCAAGTTTTCATGAGTTATCGTCTCCTTTTCTGCGAAATCCAGCGAGCGAGCTTAGCGAATAACATGCGACACCACTTGCACAGATAAATACCAAGCACAACGGCAAGAATGCCGATGCCTACGGTCAAAAAGCCGCTTCCGGCAATCAGGAATGAACCAGACAGCGAATAGGGAATGGCAAGCAGACCGCGGATCATCAGTTTGCCGCCCACGAGAAAGAAAGCGAGTGCGCAGCAAAAGACGGAAAATACAATTGCCGCGGCACAGATGAACAAGGCAAATAGGATAAGCAGCAGCGCAATGAGCAGAGGAATGCCGATGGGTGCGGCACAGATGGACAGGAGCGCAATCCAAAAGATATGCGATTTCTTTTTTGGAGCGGCACTTGTTGCCTGCTCTGTAATTTTTTTGTCGAGCAGATTTTGAATCAAGTCCCGTGCCGCTTCTTTCGGTGTGCCCAGCTCACGCATGAGCTGCTGTGCCTGCTCTTCGTCTGCTTCTTCAAAATACTCGGTAAAATATTCCATCGCATCTGCATAATCGGCAGCAGGTAATTTTTTTAAGTATTTGCGCAGCTGGTCAAGATATGCTTGCTTGGTCATTTCCGAAGCCTCCCTTCAATAATACCGTCGATGGTGTCTCGGTAAGACACCCATTCTTGGTGTAATAGCTGTATTTGCTGTTTTCCACTCTCTGTGATCGAATAATATTTGCGCTTGCGTCCCTGATACAGCTGGGTATAGGTGGTGAGATAGCCGGATTTTTCCAGCTTTTTTAAGATCGGATATAACGTGGATTCCTTAATATCCGCCGCGAGCTTGATTGTCTGACTGATTTCATAGCCATAGGAATCCTGCGTTTCCACAATGGTCAGAATCAGATATTCAATCAGCAGAGAGGATACGGGAAAATACATGCGATCAACTCCTTTGCGATAGTATATAAAATCTTTATATATAAATTTTTTATATATTTAGTATAGCACGGAAAGTCTCGGTGTCAAGGGTATATATAAAATTTTTATATATAGTTGGACAAATTACGAGAATACGATATAATAGAGCAATATAAACAGAAAGGGGCTGAATAATGAGTAACTCACGGGTAGAGAGTAAGACTGCTGTGAAGAACAGCATTGGACGGTTGGCATTTTGTGCCCTGGCGATTTTACTGGAAGTAGTCTTTGTTGCGATGCTGTTTACCAAACTCAATCGGTATGCATCATGGATTCAATCGTGTACCTATTTGGTCGGAGGATTGCTGGTTTTGGCAATTTATGCACAGCATAAGACATCCAGTATGAAGACGCCGTGGATTATCTTAATTTTGATTTTTCCGGTTTTGGGTGTGTTTTTGTATTTTCTCGTCGGCTTAAATGGCGGCACGTGGGCGATGCGTAAGCGATATGAAGAGATTGACGGCAAGCTGTATCCCGTCTTGACGGAAGGCGAAACGGGACGGCATACACAGGCTGCCATGCAGGCATTGGAAAAACAGGATACACAGCTGGCAAATGTCTCTGCATATTTGCTGCGAAACAGCAAGTATCCGGTGTATCAAAACACCGAACTGCGGTATTTTTGTGCGGAAGAAGGCTTGGAAGCACAGAAACAAGCCTTGCGGCAGGCTAAACACTTTATTTTTATGGAGTATCATGCGATTGAGGATGCGGAAGCATGGCACGGCATCCAAGAAATTTTAGAGGAACGTGCCGGAGCCGGTGTGGAAATCCGTGTGTTTTACGATGACATGGGCAGCATCGGCTTTATCAACAAGGATTTTGTCAAGCGTATGGAAAAGCTGGGCATTCAGTGTCGGATTTTCAATCCGCTGATGCCAGGCATTAATCTGTTCTTAAATAACCGCGACCATCGAAAAATTACCGTTGTAGACGGCATCGTCGGTTTCACCGGCGGGTACAATCTTGCCAATGAGTATTTTAATCTGACGCATCCGTATGGACAGTGGAAGGATACCGGCATCGAGCTGTGCGGAGAAGCTGTTCGCAGTTTGACCGTCACTTTTTTGGAGAACTGGCACGCTGTCAAGCTCAAGGAGGATGCGCAGCATACAGAGCCAAACATCGCTGCATATCTGCCGGAATTTTCGCCAAAACCGGAACTGCACGGCTTTATCCAGCCGTATGCAGACAGCCCGCTGGACGATGAACAGGTAGGCGAAGAGGTATACATCAGCCTGCTTAACAAAGCGACAAAATATTGCTGGTTTATCACGCCGTATCTGATTTTGACAGATGAGATGATTCACGCGATGGGATTGGCCGCCAAGCGCGGCGTGGATGTCCGCGTCGTCACGCCGGGTATCCCGGACAAAAAGATGGTGTATCAGGTGACGCGCTCGTATTACAGCAGTCTGACGCGAAACGGTGTGCGTGTGTATGAATGGACGCCGGGGTTTTGCCATTGTAAGATGTGTGTCATGGACGACAAAGCGGCAACGTGCGGCACCATCAATTTGGATTATCGCAGCTTGTACCACCATTTTGAAAACGGCTGTCTGTACATCGACCATCCGTCTGTATTGGAGACAAAACAGGATTTTGAACGGACATTTTTGGAGTGTCGAGAAGTCACAGAAGAATATACGACCGGACGTGGACGCATTTTGAGATTGGGACAAATGTTCCTGCGTCTGTTTGCACCGTTGCTGTAAAAATCAAAAAAAGAAAAAGTCTGTTGGATTTCCAACGGACTTTTTTGCTCTTTCTGGGTATACTAAAGGCAACATCAAATAGGAGGGATTATCATGGAGCACAACATGTTTTGTTTTCAATGTGAGCAGACGGCTGGCTGTACCGGATGTACGGGAAGAGCTGGTGTCTGCGGCAAGCAGGCAGATACTGCCAATTTACAGGATGAATTGACCGGCGCACTGATTGCGCTGGCACGCACGATACAGGGTAAACAAACCATTTCAGCGCAAATTAGCAAACAGATCGTAGATGGTTTGTTTACAACCGTCACCAATGTCAATTTCAACGATGTGACCATTCAGCAGCGTATTGATGCCATTCATCGAGAGCTTCCGGCGGGAACGGCAGATTATGATATGAAAAAGGTATGGGATGCACAGGAAGACATCCGCAGCTTAAAATCGCTTATTTTGTTCGGCATTCGCGGCATGGCGGCATATGCCTATCATGCAATGATTTTGGGCTATACAGATGCAAAGCTGGATGCATTTTTTGTCAAAGCACTGTGTGCAGTTGGAGAGGACACATGGGGCATGGACGAACTTCTGCCGATTGTTTTAGAAGTTGGCGAGAAAAATCTTGCCTGCATGGCACTGCTCGACAAGGCAAATACGGAGACCTATGGCACACCGACGCCGACAACTGTTCCGCTGACAGTAGAAAAAGGTCCGTTTATCGTTGTCACCGGACACGATTTATACGATCTCAAATGCCTGCTTGAACAGATCAAGGACAAGGGGATTGCTGTTTACACACATGGAGAAATGTTGCCGGCGCATGGCTATCCGGAACTGAAGAAGTATCCGCATTTGAAGGGAAATTTTGGCACGGCATGGCAGAGTCAGCAAAAGGAATTTGACAACATTCCGGCCCCGATTTTGTTTACGACAAACTGCTTGATGCCGCCGCGCCCAAGCTATGCAGACCGTGTCTTTACCACGGAAGTAGTTTCGTATCCGGAAATGGTGCACATTGATGAAAAACGCGATTTTACGCCGGTTATCGAGAAAGCGCTGGAGCTGGGCGGTTATGCGGAAGATCAGCCGTTTACCGGCATCAATGGCGGACACACAGTGACAACCGGCTTTGGACACGGCACGATTCTGAGCGTTGCCGATCAGGTTGTGGATGCCGTGAAATCCGGCGCGATTCGCCATTTCTTATTGGTTGGCGGCTGTGACGGTGCACGTCCGGGCAGAAATTACTACACGGAGTTTGTTAAGCAGACCCCGCCGGATACTGTGGTTTTGACACTTGCCTGCGGAAAGTACCGGTTTAATGATTTGGATCTCGGCACGATTGGCGGTTTGCCGCGGCTGATGGATGTCGGACAGTGCAATGATGCCTATGGCGCAATTCAGGTTGCCGTTGCGCTGGCAAAGGCATTTGACTGTGAGGTCAATGAACTGCCGCTGTCTATGGTGCTGTCTTGGTATGAACAAAAGGCGGTGTGCATCCTGCTGACGTTGCTGTATCTCGGTATTCAGAATATTCGCCTTGGGCCGACGCTTCCGGCATTTCTGTCTCCCAATGTTTTGCAATTCTTGGTAGAACACTATCATATTGCGCCGATCAGTACGCCGGAAGAGGATTTGAAGGCGATTTTGGGCGAATAATTTTCGGTTGCAGCTTCTGCGTGCCCGTGCTATACTGAGAAAAAACACGCAGGAGAAAGATAGATGGAATTACAAGGACAGACGCTCATACAGGCGGGAAAAGAGCAGATGATGACGATTCCGGCAGAAGTTTGCTGTATTGCCGCTGGTGCATTTGGAGAAAATCATATCCTGGAACGACTGACGATTTCAGCAAACTATACGCAGTTTTGTGCACAGCATGAGCTGAAACATTGTTCTATGCTGAAGAAAGTGGAAATCTGGGGTGAAGTAGAAGATGCGGACGGGAAACGGCTGACTCGTCCGGCAGCACTTCGAGACTATCTTGGTTTGCAGGAAGAAACACAGTTGGTTTGGGAATGTCCAACTGTTTGGTGCTTGGAGGATCGGTGCCAATTTTGCGGCGGTGCACTTAAGGGAAGCGTGATGCGTGTGTGTACGTTCTGCGGCCGAATCAACTGAGTACAAATTTTTGATATGTGTTAAGAAAAATATCCCCTGCGCAGAAATACGCAGGGGATACTTTTATGTATTATCGATATGATACATCGGACAGATAAATATCTCTCATGTTAATCGGGATACGATAGCGCTCCAAAAACAACTTGACAGTTTCTCGGTCGAGCGGGCATTTCGGGCCGATTGTCACACTGCGAATAAAGGACTGATTCGGAGCAGAGAAGGACATATCGCGGTATGGCACCAGATTTTTCTCGCGCAGACGATAATTGATTGGCAGCATACGGAAATGGTCGAGTTGCTGTTCGGTAATTTGCTGGGTGAGTTGTTCGTCAAAAGCGCCTTCATCAAAGGTTTCGTTTTCATACGGCGGCGCGGGGAGCGGCGGATAGTACACACAGCGCCATTCAGCTTCTTCAGAAAACGCTTTGGATTTGAAAAACGGCAAAACCGGATACATCATGCGGACTAACTCGGCGGCAGCCATTTCAATGGAAACGCGCAGAGGTAACCATTGCATGTGGATGCAGAACATGCGCATACAGATGGATTCAATATTTTCTGTGGAGTATTGGATGTTGTGAAACAGCAGTCCGTCCGGCAAGTCGCGGGCACTGCCCTTGAGTCCGAGATACCGCTGGGCGCGGCGAAATGCCGAGGCAAATGCTGTGCCAGAAGAGACGCCGATGCATACGCCATAGCCGTTATCGCCGTAACCGCGCCACTGACTGAGCAGATCGCGCTCAGAGGAGAAGCAGGCGGCGAGAATCATCGTGTTGTATCGCTGGAACTGCTGTTCCATACCGGCAAGCAGCTTGGCGGCAAGCTCCGGATGCTTGCTGCACGAATAGGCGGGATTGGTCAGGTTGTTTTTAATGTGCTCCAAGCACTGACGGATCGCCCATTTTTTCTCCATGAAATCGTTGCTCTTTTCGATGTCGGACAGACGCAGCGTATGATTGGTGATGATTTGATAAAAGGTGTCTACGCTGCAATAGTGGTACACGACATCGGGCAGCGTGGACGTGGTCAGTAGATTCGGCATACAGAATCCTCCCTTCTCAATACAAAAAACTCTCTCTTTTTATTGTACACGCAATCGCAAAAAAAGCCAGAGAACAATTGGTAAAATGCAAAAATAAAAGTGAAAATAGGCGAAGAAAAATGAAAATATAGATAAATGTAAGAAAATTCAATATGCACAACGAAAAGCAAAAAATCAAAAACTATTTTATCTATGTTGTCAAATGAAATATGAATGAATTGTGAACAAAGTGTAAAGAGTGGTAAAAAAGTTCGCAAAAACCTTGACTTCCAAGAATATCTGCGCTAGAATGCTCGTAAATTAAGTGCTGTAACCGAAATGTAATCAAAATGCATTTGAGTTGTAATTTTCATCCGCTGACGCAGCACGCGAGGCGGATACCATATACGCGAAATTTACGTACATGGCGAGACGAAAGGAGTCTTATGAGTTTTCTTCATACAGTAAAAACATTTCATCATACGGTAACCCGCGTGCATCTGAAGCGTCGCGCGATTCCGCTGGCAGCTCTGGTTCTGACCACGAGCATGACCTTCCCGGTTATCGCGGTTGGCATGGATACTTACACCGTCACGGATGGTATCAATACCGATACCGTTGTTCTGCACGAGAGCGATGCGGAGACCGCCCTGCGTCAGTCCTCTTTTGACGCTGGCGAGTACAACATCACCTCTGTAGTAGAGGACGAGAACGGCTACACCGTTTCCGTCAAGGCAAAGTATGATGTCACAGTAACGGCGGATGGCAAGACCAAGACCATTCATACCGGCGATGCACGTGTTTCCGATATCCTGCGTCAGGCTGGCGTAGAAGTCGGCGAGAACGACATCGTGGAGCCGGCACAGGATACCGAGCTGACCGAGACAACCGCCATCAAGGTCACCCGCGTCACCACCAAGACCACGACGGAGACCAAGGACATTGCTTACTCGACCGAGACCCGTGAGACCAGCGAGCTGGAAAAGGGCAAGAGCCGCGTAGCACAGGAAGGCGTCAACGGCAAGGAAGAAATTACTCTGGAGTACACCTATCATGACGGCGTACAGGTATCTGTTGTACAGACAGGTTCTCAGGTTCTGGAGCAGCCGGTCAACAAGATTGTTGAGAACGGCACCAAGGAGCCGGTAGTTACCACATCTTCGACTTCTTCATCTTCTTCCAGCGCATCCAGCGCACCGTCTAGCTCTTCCCGCACCATCACCATGGAAGCTACTGCATATTCCGGCGGCGGCACCACGGCAAGCGGTATGGCGGCAGCAGTTGGCCGCGTAGCAGTTGATCCGAGCGTCATCCCGCTGGGCACCCGCCTGTATATTGAAGGCTACGGCTATGCAGTGGCAGCAGATACCGGTGGAGCAATCAAGGGTAACCGCATTGACTTGTACATGGACAGCGAGTCCCAGTGCAACAGCTTTGGACGCCGCAATGTTACCGTATACGTTCTGGGCTAACACCCCAAAAAAAGAAAATGAGAGTTCCGACCTGATTTCAGGTCGGAACTTTTTGCATTTCTACGGCAGAAATGTTTGAGAGCTTTGAACGCGATTGACAACCTGCGTAAACCCGATTGCAAGCCATTCGCAAACAGTGTATAATACAACTGATTATAATTGATTATCATTTTTTTGAAAAACGATAAAGGATAAGGTGTTTCATGGATCTTTGTAATATTGATACAATACGCGCTGTGCTGAGGCGGCATGGATTTCATTTTTCTAAATCGCTGGGACAGAACTTTTTGACGGAGGCATGGGTTCCGGCACGCATTGCTGAGAGCTGCGGTGTGAATGAGACCAGCTGTGCACTGGAAGTCGGTCCGGGTATGGGCTGTCTGACCGAGCAGTTGTCCAAGCGGGCGAGTCAAGTGTGTTCGATTGAGCTGGATCGTGCGCTGTTTCCGGTGTTAGAGGAAACACTGGCAGACTGCAGCAATGTGGAAATTGTACAGGGTGATGTACTCAAGTGTGATTTGGCGGGTATTTGTCAGGAAAAGTTCGGAGAAAAGCCGGTGTATGCCTGTGCCAATCTGCCGTACTATATCACGACACCGGCAATCACAGCGATGCTGGAATCCAAGGCGTTTTCCGCGATTACCGTTATGGTACAGAAGGAAGTTGCAGAACGCATTTGCGCGTCGGCGGGCAACTCAGATTACAGCGCATTTTCTATTTATATTGCTTACTATGCACAGGCAGAGATTTTGTTTGATGTGCCGCGCGATTGCTTTGTGCCGCAGCCGAAAGTGGATTCTGCGGTCGTTCGTCTCGTGCCGCGTGAGCAGCCGACCGTACAGGTCAGCAATGAAAAGCTGCTGTTTACGTTGATTAAAGCGGCGTTTGGTCAGCGTAGAAAAACACTGGCCAATGCGCTCAATGGCGTGCTGGGAGCTTCTTTGGGCAAGACTGGCATCGTGCAGCTTATCACGGACTGTGGATTTGATGCCCGGATTCGAGGCGAAAAGCTGAGCTTGGAGGACTTCGCCAAGCTGACTGAGCTGGCAGAGGCGCGGATGAATCAGGAATGAAACAGTATGTCGTAAAAAATCAGAAAAAGCTGGCACTCGGCTATACGACCGGCAGCTGTGCTGCGGGTGCGGCGAAGGCGGCGGCAGAAGCTCTGCTCAGCGGTCAGCCAGTGCGGCAGATTCGGCTCATGACACCCAAGGGAATCGCTCTGACATTGGATATTGAAGACATGACCCGCACACCGGATCAGGTGCGCTGTGCCGTGCGCAAAGATGCAGGAGATGACCCGGATATTACACATGGCATTTTGATTTACGCGGATGTGCGAAAGACTGCGACAGATATTATCATAGATGGCGGAGAGGGTGTCGGGCGTGTCACAAAGCCCGGCCTAGCGCAACCGGTCGGCACCGCAGCAATCAATCCGGGCCCGCGCGAGCAAATCACGCATGCAGTGCGTGACATCGCACAGAAATACAGCTATACCGGCGGATTTTCTGTTGTCATCTCGATTCCGGAAGGAAAGAAATTGGGTGCGCGGACATTTAACCCAACGCTGGGCATTGCCGGCGGATTGTCTGTGCTCGGCACGAGCGGCATTGTCGAGCCTATGAGCGAGCAGGCACTGATTGATACGATTCATATTGACATGAACAGCCGGTATGAGGACGGACAGCGGGAGCTGCTGCTGTGTCCCGGAAATTATGGCGAGGATTTTGCCCGCGATACATTGGGACTGGATATTACGCGCGGCGTCAAGTGCTCGAATTTTATCGGGGAAGCACTGGATTACGCGGTATATCGTGGATTTTCCAATATTCTGCTTGTCGGCCACGCGGGAAAGCTCATCAAATTGGCGGCAGGTGTGTTTCAGACGCATTCCGCCTATGCGGATGCCCGACAGGAAATTTTTGCTTCGCACGCAGCACTGTGCGGCGCCGAGGTGGAGACGATCCGAAAATTGATGGTGGCAGTGACTGTGGATGCCTGCTTGGACATTTTGCAGGCCGCCCATTTGGATAAACCGGTTTTACAGTCTATTTCACAAAAAATTCGATCACATCTCGTGCACCGCGTCTGCGGCAAGACCGGCAAGCAGATTGGCATTGAGTATGTGATTTTTACCAATCAGTATGGTATTTTGATGCAGTCAGATGGCGCGCAGGCGTGCGTCGCGGCGCGAAGAGAAAAGGAGAGACAAGGATGATTCAGTTTGTGGGAGCTGGTCCCGGCGCAGAAGATTTGATTACTGTGCGCGGTGCGAAGCTGCTGGAACAGGCGGATGTCGTTGTATATGCCGGTTCGCTGGTCAATCCGGCGCACTTGGCGCGGACAAAAGCGGGCTGTCAGATTTACGACAGCGCTTCTATGACGCTGGAGGAAGTCATGGATGTCATGATTCCGGCGGCAAAGGCGGGAAAGCTGGTGGTGCGTCTGCACACGGGTGACCCGTCTATTTATGGCGCAATTCGGGAACAGATGGATATATTGGACGAGCAGGGTATCGAATATGCTGTTTGTCCGGGCGTGTCCTCATTCTGCGGCGCAGCGGCAGCGCTGCACGCAGAGTACACACTGCCGAATGTCAGCCAGACGGTCATTTTGAGCCGCATGGCGGGCAGAACACCGGTGCCGGAACGGGAATCTATCCGTAAGCTGGCAGCACACGGCAGCACAATGGTGCTGTTTTTGTCGTCGGGAATGCTGGGCAAGCTGGCAGAAGAACTGATTGCGGGCGGATATACACCGGAGACACCGGCGGCAATTGTCTATAAAGCGACATGGCCGGATGAACGGGTGTTCCGCACGACAATCGCAGGGCTGGAGCAGACTGCCAAAGAAAACGGCATTCACAAGACAGCCCTCATCACAGTTGGAGGCTTTTTGGGCGATCAGTACGAGCGCTCCAAGCTGTATGACCCGACATTTGCGCATGGCTGCCGCGAGGCAAGCAAGTGAACATTCGCATCATTTCCTTTACTGACCGCGGACAGGCATTGAGCCAGACCCTTGCGGCATCTCTGTCAGATCATTTGGTACAGCAGTACGCCAAGGCAGCTGGCTTTCTGCCGTATGCCTCTGTGCGTACTTTTGCTGAAGAAGGCATGGCACAGGCAGATCTGCTTGTGTTTATCGGAGCGGCAGGAATCGCCGTGCGTGCCATTGCGCCGTTTGTGTGCAGTAAAGATACCGATCCTGCTGTACTTGTGATAGATGAGAACGGAAAATATGTCATTTCTCTGCTGTCCGGTCACATCGGCGGCGCAAATGCATGGGCACAGCGATTAGCGGATACGCTGCACGCAATTCCGGTTATCACGACGGCAACGGATGGGTGTGGTGTGTTCGCTGTGGACAGCTGGGGCGTCCGGCACGATTGCAGTGTCAAAGACATTCGGGAAATCAAGCATGTTTCCGGCGCGTTGCTGCGCAGAGAACAGGTAGGCTTGTGCAGTGACTTTCCGATTTGTGGCGCACTGCCCGATGGAGTGCAGCTGGATGCATCGCAAGACTGCGGCATTTTGATTTCGATACGGGAGCCAAAACAGGCACCGTTTGTGCACACGGTTCAGCTTGTGCCGCACATCGTTCATGTCGGTGTGGGATGCAAGAAACAAACCGATCCGTGTGCCCTACGGATGTGGGCGGACAGTATCTTGCAGAAACTGCACATCGTGCCGCAGGCGGTAGCTTCGGTCTCTTCGATTGATTTAAAGAAGGAAGAGCCGGCGGTATTGGAACTGGCGAAGTCGTGGCGTGTTCACACACAGTTCTACAGTGCGCAGGAGTTGGAACAGGTCAAAGGGGAGTTTCCGCCATCAGCATTTGTGCGCAGCATAACGGGAACCGACAATGTGTGCCAGCGCGCGGCGGCAAAGGCATCGGAAAACGGTCGCTGTCTGCTTGCCAAGACGGCACAAGACGGCATGACGATTTCGATTTATGAAAAAGAGTGGAGGGCGGAATTTTGAGTATCTGCATGGCAGGAATTGATTGGGAAAATGCCAACATGGACAAGCGAGAGGCGTTTTCCTTTACCGGCAGTCAGGTGGAACACCTGTGCCAAACCATTCCGCAGGTATCCAGTGCGGAAGGCTGTGTTTTGTTGTCCACTTGCAATCGGACGGAGCTGTATTTGAGCGGCGCGGAGGACTTGCAGCCTGATATGCTGCTGTGTCAGGCGGCACAGGTACAGGGGGCGGAGGAGCTGTTCACGGTGCGCCGCGGACGCGATGCCGAGCGACATCTTATGCGCGTTTCATGCGGACTGTGCTCACAAATTTTGGGAGAAGATCAGATCGTGTCGCAGGTTAAGCGGGCATATGCCATCGCGCATGACGCGCAGACAACAGATGCCGCGCTCAGCCAACTGTTTCGACTGGCTGCGACAGCAGGAAAAAAGAGCCGCACACAGGTGCGTCTGTCCGCAGCGCCGCTGTCGGTTGCCGGACAAGCCGTTGCACTCATAGAAGAGAAGCTGGGCAGTTTAAGCGGCACACGTGCTCTGGTCATTGGCAATGGCGAGATGGGACGATTGGCGTCATCTCTGCTGGCGGCGAAAGGATGTCAGGTAACAGTGACCTTGCGCTCCTATCGCCACGGACAGACGATCGTACCGGCAGGCTGCTGCACCATTGCATATGACGAACGCATGTCGCTGATTCCACAGTGTGATATTTTGCTCAGTGCGACAACTAGCCCGCATTATACGGTGACGAGAGACGATTTAGAGGAGATGGAACAAATCCCCTATGTGGTCTGTGACTTATCTATGCCGAGAGATATTGATCCTGCGATTCGCCATATGACCGGCGTCTGTACCTTTTTTGATATGGATAACATGGGCGGACGCGATGCGCATGTCAATGCGGCAGACAGACAGCAGGTAGAGGACATCATTGAAGAGCAGATGCAGGAATTTGACCGCTGGAAAACCTATCGCCATGCGTTGCCGCGCATGGAAGAGCTGAGCGTTTTGATGGCGGAACGCATTGCAGGAGACTATGATCTTGCTGTTTTGACGGAAGGAGAAGAACCGGAGACCGCAGAAAAAATGGAAACGGCAGCGCGTCTGGCGGCAGATAAAGCCGTACACTGGCTGCTGACCGGCATGCAGAAAGAGCTGACGGACACGGCACTGGATGCTTGCCGAGAGGCGATTTTGCGCAAAGCACCGCAGCTGCGGGATAGGAGCATCATATGAAACTTTATGTAATTGGAATCGGACCGGGCGGCGCAGATCAGATGACCCCGCGCGCTCGTCAGGCGATGGAAAATAGTGACATTATCGCAGGATACACGACATATATTGACCTTGTGCGTCCGATCATCAGGGATAAGGAGATTTTGCAGACCCCGATGAGGAAGGAAATTGACCGTTGCAATCTGGCGCGGGATGCCGTCCTGTCTGGCAAAACTGTGTCTATGATTTGTTCCGGTGATGCCGGTGTGTATGGCATGGCAGGTCTCATGTATCAGGTATGTGAGCAGCATCCGGAAATTGACATTGAAGTGATTCCGGGCATCACTGCCGCCTGCGGCGGCGCGGCGGTGCTCGGCGCACCGCTCATTCATGATTTTGCGGTTATCAGCCTGAGCGATTTGCTGACACCGTGGGAGACGATTACCAAGAGATTGGATCTTGCCTCGCAGGCAGATTTTTGTATTTGCCTGTACAATCCGTCCAGTCACAAGCGGGCGGATTACCTGCAAAAAGCCTGTGACATTATGCTCAAGAGCAAGTTGCCGGAAACACCGTGCGGCACGGTTCGCAACATTGGACGTGACGGCGAGCAGGGAGAGATTTACACTTTGGCACAGCTGCGTGATACCAAGGTTGACATGTTTACCACGGTGTTTATCGGCAATAGTCAGACCCGTGTGATTCATGGCAAGCTCGTGACGCCGAGAGGATATGAGAACAAATGAGACGGGTGATTTTTTCCGGCACCAGTGAGGGAAAGACGCTGTGTCAGCAACTGGCGCAGGCAGGCTTGCAGGCGGAGGTCTGTGTGGCGACAGAATATGGAAAAGAGGTGATGCCGGAACTCTCCGGCATCACAGTACATACCGGACGCATGACGACCCAACAAATGACGGAATTTTTGCGCGGCGCAGAGATTGTCATTGATGCGACGCACCCATATGCTGTGGAAGTGAGCAAAAATATCCGCGCGGCATGTGCACAGGTATCATGCCGATATATTCGCCTGCTGCGCCCCAAAACACAGGCGGAGGGCGTTTTGCATGTGCCGTCTGCCGAGGCAGCGGCGCAGGTTCTGTCTCAGACCGAAGGCTCCGTGCTGCTGACGGTCGGCAGCAAAGAGTTGGCGTGCTTTACGGCAGTGGAAAATTATCAAGAGCGCCTGTGGTCGCGCGTATTGCCCGCGGCAAAATCGTTGGAAATTTGCCAGCAGCTTGGCTTTCCGGCAGCACATTTGATTTTGATGCAGGGGCCGTTTTCCACAGAAATGAATGTCGCACTGATTCATGCCAGTCATGCCAAATGGCTGGTGACCAAGGATACCGGTGCAGCAGGCGGTCTGCCGGAAAAATTGGAAGCTGCGAAGCAGTGCGGCTGCCGTGTGCTGCTCATTGATCGACCGCAGGAAGACGGTATGACGCCGGACGCTGTGCGCAATTTGCTGATTGGCGGGAGGCCGCCTCGGTTTCCCCTGTTTGTCGATTTGACTGGCAGACGATGTGTTGTTGTGGGATGTGGCAACATTGGTGCGCATCGCGCCGAAGTTTTGCTGCGATACGGCGCTGATGTCGTAGTTGTTGCGCCGGAAGGCGATGCACCGACGGGCGCAAAACACATCAGACGGGCGTTTACCTCGGAGGATGTGCGCGGCGCGTTTCTGGTCACTGCTGCGACCGACAATCGCACACTCAATCACGAGATTTACGAATTGTGTCAGCGAGAACATATTTTTATCAGCACGGCGGATGACCGAAATGCCTGCTCGTTTTTCTTTCCTGCGGTTCGCACGGGAAATGGGCTATCTGTCGGCTTGGTGTCTGATGGCAGTGACCACAAGAAGACCGCTCGAACAGCAAAAAAAATAGAAGCAATACTCAAGGAGGAACAGGAATGAGCCAAATCATTCGCGTGGGCAGCCGAGAATCCAAACTCGCTGTCATTCAAAGTGAATTGGTGATACAAGCCATTCGTGCCTGTGATCCTTTGATTCAGATAGAACTGGTCACAATGAAGACCACAGGAGATAAGATTTTAGATCGAACACTGGACAAGGTGGGCGGAAAAGGACTGTTTGTCAAGGAATTAGACCGCGCTTTGCTGGTGGGAGAGGTAGATCTCACGGTGCATTCTATGAAGGATCTTCCGGCACAGCTGCATCCGGATCTGCCGCTGGCGGCGGTATCCAGCCGCGAGACACCGTATGATGTCTTGGTGCTGCCGAAGGGCTGCACGGAGTGGGATCAAACCAAGCCGGTCGGCTGCGCGTCTGCGCGGCGCACGGTGCAGATTCAAGCACTGTATCCGCATATTACCGTCAAGCCGGTGCGCGGCAATATTCAGACGCGCCTGCGCAAGCTGGACAGCGGCGAATACGGTGCGCTGATTCTCGCACAGGCGGGATTGCATCGTCTGGGATTAGACGATCGCATTTACCGCGTATTCACGCCGGAAGAACTGATTCCATCGGCGTGTCAGGGCGTGCTCGCTGTGCAGACGAGAAAGGATTTTGATACAGCCTGTCTCAAAGGCTTCCATGATGCGGAGGCTTGGGACTGCGCCATGGCAGAACGCGCGTTTATCCGTGCACTAGACGGCGGATGTTCGTCCCCAGTCGCGGCATTTGCCCAGCTCATTGACGCGGATACGATGCGTCTGACAGGATTGTACGTGTCAGAGGACAGAAAATATTCTGCACGCAAGACCATCACCTGTCCAAGAGCGCAGGCGGAAGCACGTGCGGCGCGGATGGCGCAAGAGATGAAAGGAAACGAGCATGGGTAAGGTAACACTGGTCGGTGCGGGACCGGGAGATCCGGGCTTGCTCACCGTCAAGGGCAGACAGGCGATTTTGGACGCGGAAGTGGTAGTCTATGATCGGCTGGTAGGGCCGGAAATTCTCGCGCTGATGCCGACGAGCGCCGAAAAAATAGATGTCGGCAAAAAGAGCAATTGCCATCCAGTGCCGCAATGGCGTATCAATGAGATTTTGTTGGAAAAAGCACAGGAAGGCAAACGCGTCGTGCGTCTCAAGGGTGGAGACTGCTTTTTGTTCGGCCGCGGCGGTGAGGAACTGGAGCTGCTCGAGCAGCATGATATTCCGTTTGAAGTTGTGCCCGGCGTGACCAGTGCACTGTCCGTGCCTGCGTATGCGGGCATTCCGGTCACACATCGGGATTTTACTTCATCCGTGCATATTATCACCGGACACGCCAAGCAAAACGGGGAACTCAATCTGGATTTTGAAGCATTTGTCCGGCATAAGGGCACGCTGGTATTCTTGATGAGCGTCAGCAGTACGCCGATGATTTTGTCCGGCTTGATGCAGGCGGGCATGGCGGAAGATATGCCCGCGGCGATGATTGAGCGCGGCACACTGCCAAATCAGCGCAAGCTGGTGGCAACCGTCAGTACACTCTCTCAGCGGATGCAGGAGGAGCACATTACCAGTCCGGCGATTTTGATTGTCGGTGCGGTTTGTGCGCTGTCCGATTCGTTTGACTGGTTCAGTCATACGCCGCTGCACGGCGTTACGGTTGCCGTTACGCGGCCGAAAAATCGTGCGGGTACACTGACTGACAAACTGCGCAAGCTCGGCGCACAGGTGATCTCTTATCCGTGTATTGAAACCAAGATTATTTGGCCGAATATGCCGGTTGTCGAAGCTCTTGCGTCGATAGATCAGTACAGCTGGCTGGTGCTCACCAGCCCAACCGGCGTGGAAATGCTGGTACGGCTGCTGGATGCGGCGGATATGGATATGCGCAATCTGGCACATATGAAGCTCGCTGTCATCGGCTCTGCCACAGCGAAAGCGCTCAAGGCGCATGGACTGCGGGCGGATTATATTCCAGCCATTTACGATTCGGTACATCTTGCAGAGGGGCTCGTCCGTCTGGTCGGTGAGGGAGACCGCGTTTTGCTGCTGCGTGCGGCACAAGGCTCTGCGGAACTGCCGGTACAACTGGGAGAGGCATGTATTCCGTTTGACGATGTGCCGATTTATGAGACCTTATATCGCAATGAAAATAGTGATGGCATGGCACAAAAGCTGGTTGCCGGTGAAATAGATTATGTCACGTTTACCAGTGCATCGACAGTACAGGGCTTTGTCAGCAGCTTGCCAGAGGGGACAGATTTTTCCGGTTTCCGTGCTCTGTGCATTGGCAATATGACGGAACAGGCGGCAAAATCCGCCGGTATGCAAACAATCACAGCAAAGAGCGCAACAATCGACGCCATGCTGTCTCGACTTTTGGAGGACAACAACCATGAATTTAATCAATCGTCCGCGCAGATTGCGCACTAGCTCGACACTTCGCTCGATGATGCGGGAGACACGCATGTCTCCGTCCAGCCTGATTTATCCGATTTTTGCGATTGAGGGCGAGAACATCAAAAATCCGATTGCATCGCTGCCGGGTCAGTTCCAATGGTCTCCGGATCGCATCTGTGAGGCCATTGAGGAATGCATCGAAGCCGGGGTGGAAAAGGTCATTTTGTTTGGACTTCCGGCACATAAGGATGAGATCGGTTCCGGTGCTTGGGCAAAGGATGGCATTGTGCAGCAGGCAATTCGCGCCATCAAGGCAAAGTATCCGGATTTTTATGTGATTACCGATGTCTGCATGTGCGAGTATACCTCACATGGTCACTGCGGCATTCTGTGCGACCACTATGTGGACAATGACAAGACGCTGGAATGCTTGGCGAAGATTGCACTGTCTCATGCACAGGCGGGTGCCGATATGGTTGCGCCGTCTGATATGATGGACGGCCGTGTTGCTGCAATTCGTAAGATTCTCGATGACAATGGCTTTATCAATATTCCGATTATGGCGTACTCAGCCAAATACGCATCGGCATTTTACGGCCCGTTCCGCGATGCCGCAGGCTCTGCGCCGTCGTTTGGCGACAGAAAGTCGTATCAGATGGACCCGCACAACAGCCGTGAAGCCATGCTGGAATGCCAGCTGGATATTCAGGAGGGCGCGGACATCATCATGGTCAAGCCTGCACTCAGCTATCTGGATGTCATTGTCAAGGCAAAGGAACGCTTTGATGTGCCGCTTGCCGCGTATTCTGTCAGCGGCGAATACGCTATGATTAAGGCGGCAGCAGCGGCAGATCTCGTGGATGAGTACCGCATTATGTGTGAGTCTGCGCTGAGCATTTATCGTGCCGGAGCAGAGATTTTGATTACCTACTATGCCAAGGAATTGGCACAGGCAATGAAGAAGGGAGATATTGGCTGATGGATACCTCGGAGAAGCTGTTTGAACAGGCGCAAAAGGTTATGCCGGGCGGCGTGAACAGTCCGGTGCGCGCCTATCGCGCCGTTGGCATGACACCGCGCTTTATTCAGTCTGCAAAAGGTGCTTATGTCACGGATGTGGACGGTGTAGAATATATTGATTATGTGGGTTCTTGGGGCCCTATGATTTTGGGACATGCCAATTCACAGGTGCTTCGCGCCGTCGAGCAGACCATGAAGAATGGATTGAGCTTTGGCGCACCGACCGAGCGTGAGACGGATTTGGCGAATCTGGTTGTCTCTATGGTGCCGAATATTGAGATGGTTCGCATGGTAAATTCCGGCACAGAAGCGGTGATGAGTGCGGTTCGTGTGGCACGCGGTGCAACCGGAAAAGATAAAATTATCAAGTTTGAGGGATGCTATCACGGACATTCAGATGCCATGCTCGTCAAAGCCGGTTCCGGTGCCCTGACCGGCGGCAGACCGGATTCCGCCGGTGTTCCGGCGGCAGTGGCAGGAGACACGCTGACGGCGACATACAACGATTTGGACAGCGTAGAGCGTCTGCTGCAGGCCAACAAGGAACGGGTGGCGGCAGTGATTGTCGAGCCGGTAGCTGCCAATATGGGCGTTGTGCCGCCGGCAGAGGGCTTCTTGGAAGGCTTGCGCGCACTGTGTGACGAATATCATGCGCTGTTAATCTTTGATGAAGTCATCACGGGATTCCGTCTGGCACGCGGCGGCGCACAGGAATACTTTGGTGTCAAAGCAGATCTCGTGACCTTTGGCAAGATTATCGGCGGTGGTATGCCGGTTGGTGCCTTTGCGGGAAGCCGTGAGCTGATGGAACAGGTTGCTCCGACCGGCCCGATTTATCAGGCGGGCACCCTGTCTGGCAATCCGGTGGCGATGGCGGCAGGCATTACGCAGCTGACCTACCTCAATGAGCATCCGGAAGTATATACGAAGATTGAAGAAAACACGACTTGGCTGGCCAATCAGCTGCGCGAGCTGGAAGAGACCTATCACGCGGGAACAACGGTCAATCAGATCGGATCGCTTCTCAGCGTGTTCTTCACCGAACAGCCGGTGACCAATTTTGCCGGTGCAAAATCCAGTGACGTGACACGCTATGCCGAGTATTTCCGCCATATGCTGACGCAGAAGATCTATCTGGCTCCGGCACAGTTTGAAGCTATGTTTGTCGGCAATGCACACACGCAGGCGGATCTGGATGCAACGGTAGCGGCTGCGAAAAAGACACTGGCTGCTATGGCAAACGCATGAACACGTATGTCTTGATTGGTGCCGGTATGGGCACAGAGCAAATGCTCACGGAGCAGGCGCAGCAAGCCATACACAGCGCGGATATTGTGCTGTCTACCGGCAGATTGGCGGATGGTCTGGCAGCTGTCCGCACAGATATGCAGACGGTGGCGTTTTCCCAGCTGGCGCAGCGGGCACAAGAGAGCACGGGAACGGTTGCGATTTTACTCAGCGGGGATACCGGTTTTTACAGCGCGGCGAAGTCGCTGACAGAAAAACTGCGCGGCAGCGGCACGGTGGGAGTCCTGCCTGGCATCAGCAGCATTCAGCTGTTTTGCGCACGGTTTCACACTTCGTACGATGATGCCGTCCTGCTCAGCCTGCACGGACGTTCCGGCGCGCTGTTGGCGCCTGTCAGCTACAACCGGAAGGTTATCATGCTCACGGGCGGCGAAAACAAAGCCCATGTGCTGTGTCAGCGCCTTGTCGATGCGGGGCTGACGCATCTCACGGTGTCTATCGCGGAAAATCTCGGCGCAGAGACCGAACGATTGGCTTCCGGCACGCCGGAACAGCTGGCGCGCGAGCAGTTTGGCGATTTGTGTGTACTGATGACGCAAAACGAATGCCCGACAGACAGCAGTCACGCACTGCGCGATAGTGATTTCGTGCGCGGAGAGGTGCCGATGACCAAACAAGAGGTGCGCTGGCTGGCGAGCAGTCTGCTGTCTGTCAAGCCGGATGAGGTTGTGTATGACATCGGCGCAGGCACTGGCTCCGTCACGATGGAGCTGGCGCGACACGCCACGCGCGGCATGGTCTATGCCGTGGAGTGCAAGCCGGAAGCGATCGAACTGCTGCACCGCAATCGCATGCATACAGGCTGCTATAACACGCAGATTGTACAGGCGATGGCACCGGACGGCTTGGAGCAGCTGCCAACACCGGACTGTGCATTTATCGGTGGCAGCCGCGGCAATATGGCAGAGATTGTCTGTGCACTGAAGCAAAAGAATCCCAAGATTCGTATCGTTATCACGGCGATTGCGCTGGAAAGTCTACATGAGGCGATAGAAGCACTGGAGAGCAACGGGGTTCCGGCGGAAATCTCCTGTGTTAATGTCTCGCGGGCGAAGAAGGTCGCACGCTATCACATGATGACGGCGCAGAATCCGGTCTATCTGATTGGAGGCAATCTATGAGTGCGTGTGCACCGCGGCTGGTCATCGGCGGTACGGGAAGCGGCTGCGGAAAGACGACAATTACCTGTGCCCTGCTGCAGGCTTTTGTCGAACAAGGATTGGATACGGCTGCTTTTAAATGCGGACCGGATTATATTGATCCGATGTTTCACAGCCGGATTATTGGTGCGCGCTCCCGCAATCTGGATGCGTTTTTGTGCGGACGGGACACGGTTCCTGCTCTGCTGCAACGTCGTGCGGGACGTGATATTTCCGTGATAGAAGGTGTCATGGGATACTATGACGGCCTTGCCGGAACGAGCAGTGAAAACTCGACGGCGGACATCGCGCGGCTCACGCAGTCTCCGACAGTGCTTGTCGTATCGGCAAAGGGTATGTCGCTGACCATTGCGGCACTGCTGCGCGGATTAATGCAATTTGAGGATAACACCATTCGCGGTGTCATTTTAAACGGAATTTCTCCGATGATGACGGATTATTACGCGAATATTATCGAGAAAAACACAGGCTTGCCTGTTTTCGGCGCGATGCCGAACGATCCGGCATGTGCGGTGGAAAGCCGCCATTTGGGCTTGGTTACCGCGGCGGAAATCAAGGATCTCAAACAGAAAATGCAGACGCTCGCCCAGCACGCGCGCGACGGCTTGCAGCTGGATGCGCTGCTTGCCCTGGCTCGCACTGCGCTGGAGCTACAAGAACAGCTGCCGCCGGTTCCCGCTTGCGAGACTGGGCTGCGCATCGGCATTGCCCGCGACGAGGCGTTTTGCTTTGATTACGCGGACAGTCTGGAGGTATTGACGCGCATGGGCGCACAGCTTGTGCCGTTCTCTCCGCTGCACGATGCGCATTTACCGGAAAAGTTGGACGGCCTGTATCTGTGCGGAGGGTATCCGGAACTGTATGCCAAGCAGTTGGGAGCAAATCGCTCTATGCTGACGGATATTCACGCGGCGATTACAAATAAGATGCCGACCATTGCGGAATGCGGTGGCTTTTTGCTGCTGCATCAGACGCTGACCGGCGTGCCGATGGCAAATATCTGCGGTGGAACAGCGGAAATGGGAAATCGGTTGAAACAATTTGGATATGTCACGCTGACGGCAAAGAAAGATTCTTTGCTGTGCCGTAAGGGTGAGATATTGACCGCGCATGAATTTCATTATGCGCAGAGCACGGAACAGGGCGAGGACTTTTCCGCAAGCAAGCCGCTGAGAAACAGAGGTTGGCAGTGCATTCATGCCTCGGATACGCTGCATGCGGGCTATCCGCATCTGCATTTTGTGGGCAATGTTTCGGCAGCGCAGCGATTTTTACAGGCATGTCAGACCTATCATCGGGAGGTGAAATGATGACACTAGAACAAGTATTGGAACAAATTCCGCCATTAGATGCAGAGGCGATGGCGCGGGCAAAACAGCGCTGGGATGCGCTCGCCAAACCTCTGCACGGATTGGGAGATTTGGAGGATACCCTCGTCAAAATTGCGGGCATTCGCCGCACACCGGTTATGGATTTGCGTAAAAAAGCAGTGGTCGTTCTGTGCGCGGATAACGGCGTGGTAGAAGAAGGCGTTTCCCAAACCGGACAAGAGGTCACGCGGATTATCACGGAAAATTTGGGCGAGGGAACGTCTACCGTATGCCATATGGCACGCGCCGCCGGAGCGGATGTCATTCCGGTAGATATTGGCGTGGCGAGTGAGGTGCACAGCCGCGGGGTGCTGCATCGGAAAATCGCATATGGCACGAAGAACTTTGCCAAACAGCCGGCAATGACCCGTGCACAGGCGGTACAGGCCATCGGTGTTGGCATAGAGATTGCTTTGCTGTGCCGAGAACAAGGCTATGATGTCATCGCAACCGGCGAAATGGGCATCGGCAACACGACATCGACAGCGGCAGTCACGGCGGCACTGCTTCATGCGCCGGTAGAGCTGGTCACAGGACGCGGCTCGGGATTGACTTCGGAAGGTCTCGTGCGCAAGATTCAGGTGGTCACACAAGCATTGGAACAATGGCAGCCGGATCAGCACGACCCGATTGACATTTTGAGCAAGGTAGGCGGCTATGATATTTGTGGTCTGACCGGCTTGTTTTTGGGCGGCGCGCTGTGCGGCCTGCCGATGATTCTGGACGGTGTCATTTCTGCCGCAGCGGCACTGTGTGCGGTGCGTCTGTGCCCCACGGTGCGTGAATATCTCATTGCTTCGCATCATACGGCAGAGCCTGCGGGAATGCTGCTCGAACAGGCCTTGGATGTGAAGCCGATGATTGACGCCAATATGGCTTTAGGCGAAGGCACCGGTGCTGTGCTGTTGTTTGGTATGCTGGATGCGGCAGCTTCGCTGTATACCAATGGCAATACGTTCGATGACAGCAACATCGAAGCGTATCAGCCGCTTTCTTGAGCCGATGCTGATACTGGTAACGGGAGGCGCCGCCAGCGGAAAATCCGAGCTGGCAGAGCGTATCATCTGCGAATTGGCAGACGGAAAGCCGATGCTGTATGTGGCGGCGATGGAAACAGAGGGCGAAGAAGCGCAAAGACGTATTGCTCGCCATCGAGCCCTGCGCGCAGGAAAAGGGTTTACGACGTGGGAACACGCCAAGCGGTTTGACACGATGACGGTGCCGAGCGGCTACACCGCCGCGCTGTTTGAATGCATGAGCAATGCACTGGCAAATGAGATGTTTTCGCCGGACGGAGCAGGAGATAATTGGAAACGCAGCATTGTTTCCGGTATTCGTGCGTTACAGGCATCCTGCGAGCATGTTGTTGTCGTCAGTAATGACATTTTTACGGACGGCGTGACGTATGATGCAGGGACAATGCGCTATTTGCACGCGCTCGGCTGTATGAATCAATATCTTGCCGAACAGGCAGACTGGGTGATTGAGAGCGTGTGCGGCATTCCCGTTGTACATAAAAAGAGGGAAAACACATGATAAAAGAACTGTTCGGCGGTCTTCTGGTGGCATTTGGCTTGTATTCTGCGCTGCCGCTGCCGCAGATCGAATGGAAAAATAATACGATGCGGTATGCACTGAGCTTTTTGCCGCTCATTGGACTGTTGGTTGGCGGCTGCGAATATGGCTGGCTGCTGCTGGCGGAAAAGCTGGCGGTATCCAGTCTGCTGTATGCGGCGGGAGCGGTACTGATTCCGGTTGTGATTACCGGCGGCATCCATCTGGATGGCTTTGTCGATACCTGTGACGCGCTGTGCTCGTATGGAGATAAAGAAAAGCGACTGGAAATTTTGAAAGATCCGCATGTTGGTGCGTTTGCCATTTTGTGGATTGGTGTGCTGCTGGTCGCTCAGCTCGGTATGTTCGCACAGGTATATGAGACACCGGCGAGTGCCAAGCTGTTTCTGGTCGGCTATGCAGGTGCCCGCGCCTTGGGCGGCGGCATGATTGTCACACAAGCATGCGCCAAAAATTCCGGTCTCGCGCATATCTTTGCGGACAGCGCGGACAAAAAGACCGTCAGTCACGTGATGCTCGTGTGGGAACTGGTACTGGCAGTACTGGCGATTGCACTGGCAAAAGGCATTGGTGTGCTGGCAATTGCTGCATATGCCGGATTTTATCTGTTTCACGTGCGGATGTGCCGCCGAAATTTTGGCGGTATTACCGGCGATTTGTGCGGCATGTGTATCACGGTGTGTGAGACGCTGATGCTGCTGTGCGCAGTGATTGGCGGCATTATCTTGCGGTGAGAAAGGAAAGTAGCATGACAATACTCATTATCGGCGGCGCGGCGCAGGGAAAAACAGCCTTTGCGCGCACCCTTTCGCCGGAACAAGACATCATAGACGATTTGCATGTGTGCGTACAGCAGGCGCTGCGCGACAAAACACAGCTGCCAAAGGCGGCGGATTTTGTGGGAAAAACCATCGTGTGCAATGAAGTCGGCGGCGGAGTCGTCCCGATGGATGCATCGGAACGTGAATGGCGCGAATGCACCGGCAGACTGTGCTGCGACATTGCGGCGCAGGCAGACCGTGTGTACCGCGTATACTGCGGCATCGCCACCTGTATCAAGGGGGCATCATGAGTGTAGCGGCAGCCGTTTTTCTCGGCTTTTTACTCGATTGTGTGCTCGGCGATCCGGAACGTCTGTGGCATCCGATTATGGGCATTGGTTCCATGATTTCATTTTGGAAAAAACATCTGCGGGCATGGTTTCCAGACAGCAGCCGCGGACAGTTTTGGGCAGGCGCCCTGCTGTGGTTTGCCGTTGTGATTCCGTCTTGGCTGATTCCGGCGGCAATTTTATATCTGGCGGGATGGTTGCATCCAGCACTGGCATTTGTCATTGAGACATTGTTCTGCTGGCAGATTTTCGCGGCGAAATCGCTCAAGCAGGCGGCGCTGCGCGTCTATCGCGCCCTGCGCAAAGGCGATTTGCAGGAGGCACGCAAGTACGTTTCGTGGATTGTCGGACGCGATACCGCACATTTAGACGCGGCGCAGGTGACGAAAGCGACGGTGGAAACCGTTGCGGAAAATACCAGTGACGGTGTGATTGCACCGCTTGTTTTTTTGCTCATTGGAGGCGCACCGCTTGGATTTGCCTACAAAGCAGTCAACACGCTGGACTCGATGGTGGGCTATAAAAACGAGGAGTTTTTATATTTTGGCCGTTTTTCCGCCAAGATGGATGACGTTTGGAATTTCATTCCGGCGCGTCTGAGCGGCCTGCTGTTTGTGCTGTGCGCGAAACCGGCGGGATTGGATGCAAAAGGCGCATGGAAGTGTTTTCGGCGCGATCGTTTACAGCACGCCAGTCCGAATTCGGCACAGACAGAATCTGCGTGCGCCGGTGCACTCGGTGTACAGCTCGCGGGAAACGCCTATTATTTTGGAAAACTGTATGAGAAACCAACACTGGGCGATGCTAAGCGTCCGATTGAAGCGGAGGACATTGTGTGCACCAATCGCCTGATGTATTGGGCGTCAGCGGCTGCCGTGTGCGTGCTGTGCGCAGTTCGGTGGATTATTGGTTGGAAACTGGGGTGGTAATATGAAGCACATACACGGCGGTGACATTTACGCCGAGACATGGAACGAAGAGCCACTAGACTTTTCGGCCAATATCAATCCGTTCGGTATGCCGGACAGCGTGCGTGAGGCGGCACAGCAGGCGATTTCCAGTTGTCTGCACTATCCGGATCCGTTTTGCCGCGCCTTGCGGCAGACGATTGCGCAGCGTGATGATGTGACAGCGGAACAGATTTTTTGCGGCAACGGTGCCGCCGATGTGCTGTACCGCCTGATGCTGACGCTTCGGCCGAAGAAAATTTTGCTTCCTGCGCCGACATTTGCGGAGTATGAGGAAGCGGCACAGCTCGTGGGAAGCGAGATCGTGCGATTTCCACTGGGAAAAGATTTGACAGTCACAGAGGCGTATTGGAACGCCGTCACACCGGATATGGATCTGGTCGTGCTGTGCAATCCCAACAATCCCACAGGCCTGCTCACGCCCAAATGGCTGGTAAAGAAAGGAATGGAACGCTGCGCTGAGGTCGGCGCACGGCTGCTTGTCGATGAGTGCTTCCATGATTTTCTTTGCGAGCCGGAAGACAGCAGCATGACGGATCAGCTTCGCGACAATCACCATCTGATTTTGCTGCGGTCGTTTACCAAAATGTATGCGATGCCGGGCATTCGATTGGGCTATTGCCTGTCGGCGGATCAAGAGCTGATCGGGCAGCTATATGAAGCCGGTGCTCCGTGGTCGGTATCTGTCATTGCGCAGGCGTGCGGCATGGCGGCGGCAAAGGATGTAGATTTTCCGCAAAAAACACGCGAGTATGTCGCGCGACAGCGAGAGACACTCAAATGCGGCTTGGAAGAGTTGGGCATGTACGTCGTAGACGGGCAAGTGAATTATTTGCTGTTTCGCAGCACAGAGATGCCGGATTTGCAGCGGCGGCTGCATGACCGCGGCATTTTGATCCGTTCGTGTGCCAATTATTACGGATTGGATGACACATGGTTTCGCGTTGCCGTGCGCAGCGAAGCGGAAAATTTTGTTCTGCTGCATACCTTGCGGCAGCTAAAGGAGGAATCGGCATGGCAAAGGTAATTATGGTACAGGGAACCACGTCCAATGCGGGCAAGAGCCTGACGGTTGCGGCATTGTGCCGCATTTTTCGGCAGGACGGACTCAAGGCGGCGCCGTTTAAGTCGCAAAACATGGCGCTCAATTCGTTTATTACAGCGGATGGAGCGGAAATGGGACGCGCGCAGGTCATGCAGGCGGAAGCCGCAGGCATTGCGCCGGATGTGCGCATGAATCCGATTTTGCTCAAGCCGACCAGCGACTGCGGCTCGCAGATTATTGTCAATGGCGTGGCGCGCGGCACGATGGCGGCAAAAGACTATTATCCGTACAAAAAACAGCTGATTCCGGATATTTTACAGGCATACAACAGCTTGGCAGAGGAATATGATGTCATTGTCATCGAAGGTGCCGGCTCTCCGGCAGAAATCAATCTGCGTGAAAATGACATTGTGAATATGGGAATGGCAGAAATGGTGGATGCGCCGGTTTTGCTTGTCGGAGACATTGACCGAGGCGGCGTGTTCGCTTCGCTGTATGGTACGGTTGCGCTGCTGCAGCCGGAGGAACAAAAGCGCATCAAGGGCTTGATTATCAACAAGTTCCGCGGCGATGTAGAGATTCTCAAGCCGGGACTGGATATGATGCAGGACAAGCTGCCGATTCCATTTGTCGGCGTGATTCCGTACCTGCATTTGGATATTGACGATGAGGACAGCCTGTCTGAACGGCTGCAATCCAAACAGACACCGGCTGTGTTGGATATTGCCGTGATTCGCCTGCCGCGCATCTCGAATTTCACGGATTTCGCACCGCTGGAACGAATGCCGGGCGTGTCTGTGCGCTATATTACGCGAACGACGCAACTCAAGCAGCCGGATTTACTTTTGTTGCCGGGCAGCAAAAATACGATGGAAGATCTCAAATGGATGCGGCAAAATGGCTTGGAAGCTGCGGTCAAGAAATATGCGGCTTCCGGTATGCCGGTATTTGGCATCTGCGGCGGCTATCAGATGATGGGTCTGACGCTTGCCGATCCCGAACATGTCGAGGCGGGTGGCACGATGGAGGGCATGGGACTGCTGCCCGTGCACACGACATTTTGCGCCAAGAAAACCACCACGCAGGTACACGGCGCGATAGGGCATCTCACCGGCATCTTTGCCGAATTGACCGGCGTGCATATGGACGGCTATGAGATTCACATGGGTGATACGACTTATGAGCCGGATGCAGATAATTTCTCTGAAATCCAGCGCAATGGCCGACCGGTGATAGACGGCGCACAGTGCGGCAGCTGTTACGGCACGTATGTGCATGGCATTTTCGACCGCGAAGAGGTCAGCCGCAAGCTGATTACTGCGCTGCTCGAAAGCAAAGGCTTGTCCGCGGAGGACGTACAGGCATTTGACGCAGAAACGTACAAACAGCAGCAATATGACCAGCTTGCAGATGCTGTGCGTGAAGCACTGGATATGGATGCCATTTATCGCATCCTCAATCGGGAGGTGTGAGATGGAGCGCGGTCTCATTCACATTTACTGCGGAGATGGCAAGGGAAAGACAACCTGTGCGTTTGGTCTCGCGCTGCGCTGTGCAGGTGTCGGAGAACAGGTACGCATTGCCCAGTTTCTCAAGGGCGGCGCCAGCGGCGAAGTGACTGCCATGCAGCGGTTTGATAACGTTGAAATTCTCCGCGCTAAGCAGGGAACTAAATTCACCTTTCAGATGAACGCGGAGGAAAAAGCACAGGCAAAGCGCGACCACACAAAATTGCTGCGGCAAGCGTTTGCCGATACCCAGCATCTGCGGATGCTGGTGCTGGATGAAATCATGGCGGCGTGCACGACTGGCATGGTAGATGTAGAGGAGCTGGTGTTGTTGATACAGACCCGTCCGCCGGAGTTAGAGCTTGTCATGACCGGACGCAATCCGCCGCAGAAGCTGTTGGATTTGGCGGATTATATCACAGAGATGAAAAAAATACGGCATCCGTATGACAAGGGGATTGCGGCGCGCCGTGGAATTGAGCGATAGGAGAGAGCGACAGATGGATTTTGAAATTATCAAACCGGCAGAGATTGAAAAGCGCAGCTTTGCTATCATCACAGAAGAACTGGGAGACCGCGTTTTTCCGGAAGAGATTGGCTTGGTTGTCAAGCGTGTCATCCATACCTCGGCGGATTTTGATTACGCAGACAATCTGGTCTTTTCGGAGGGCGTGGTGCCGCACGCGCTGGAAGCCATTCGGCGCGGCGCACACATCGTCACGGATACCAATATGGTCAAGGCGGGTATCAACAAAAAGACACTGGAAAAATTCGGCGGAGAGGTACATTGCTTTGTCGCGGACCCGGATGTTGCGGAAGAGGCGAAAAAGCGCGGCGTGACGCGCTCCACGGTCTCGATGGAACGCGCCGCCCAATTGGATGTACCGGTGATTTTTGCTATCGGCAATGCGCCGACAGCACTGATTGAATTGAATCGTCTGATGAGAGAACAACAGTTAAAACCGGAGTTGATTATCGGTGTGCCGGTTGGTTTTGTCAATGTCGTGGAGTCGAAGGAACTGATTCTTCGCTCCTCTGCGCCACATATCGTTGCGCGCGGCCGCAAGGGCGGCAGCAATGTTGCGGCGGCGATTGTCAATGCGCTGCTGTATCAGCTCGTGCATCGAGAAGGCTTTTGAGTCTATAGGCCGATGAGCAGGAAAATGCCTGCGAGCAGAAGCAAGTCGTGATCGATGCCGTCCTCGTCTTTGAGAAGAAAGTATAAGATGAGCAAAACGAGAAGGGTGTCCTGCTCAAACAAACGGCTCAGACCGCCCTCTTTGCCAAATAGATTTCCCAGAGAGGAAAAAATACTGCCGGATTCCTGCTGCTTGGGCGGCGGACACGGCGGTGGCGGAGGAGGAGGCGTATCCGGCGGCGGGCAGGCAGCTTGCAAATATTTGTTGTACATATCTTAGAGCTCCTTTGTGCGGCCGTCCGGCGGAAGAAACTGCCGGACGGCTGTTTTTGCCATTCGAGCCATGGAGAGGATGCGTTCGGCGTGGGCAATCTGCGTACAGGTTTCCTCAGACAGAAACGGACGCAGAGCATGTAATAATTCTGCGCGGGATGCATTGGCGCGGCGCGGGGCTGCGGCATCTTCTGCGGACAGATCATCTGACGGGGAAGAGGTGCCATGCATCAGCTCCGCTGCCATACCGGACAGCTTCTGCATGGCTTCGGGATCTTGAAACAGATTGGATAACAGGTCAGCGGGTTCCAAGCGGCGTCACCGTCCCATCAGGCGGGCGATTTGCTGAGCGAGCTGAGCGCCTTCCGGCGTCTGCATCGTGCGCTGAATGATTTGCTTAGCGCCTTCTGTGTCACCCGCCTGCATGCGCTGCATGGCCTGCTCCAAGCTGGCACCGTGCTGCTTGAGAATTGTCTGCGCGGCGCGTTGGTTTTGCGGTGCCTGCATGTTTGCTTTGAGACGGGCAGCTGCTGCGGCATCGCCGGATTGCTGGGAAAATTGCCGAAGCAAAGCCTCCATATCTTTCTGCTGCATAAAAATACCTCCTGCTGGATTGGGTTCAATGTAGTATACGCACGAGCAGGTGGAATTGTTCTTTGACTTTCTGGAAAAAATAGTGTATAGTCATGAAAGACACTATCAGGCTACGGGGGAACGCAAGATGAAATTGCTCGTATTTTCCGATTCACATCGTGCCAATATCACGGACATGCTCGCTCTGATCGATGAAGAAAAGCCGGATGCGGTTGCGCATTTGGGAGATCTGGTGAGCGATGTGGAGGACATCCATTTTGTATATCCGGAGCTGCCCGTGTATAACGTGCGCGGCAACAACGATTGGGGAGACGATGAGACGCCGAACAGCATGGTTGTCTCGGTGGAACACGTGAGATTGTTCTTGACACATGGACACTTGTATGGTGTGCGGCGCGATACCAAACGGCTTGCCGAGGCGGCACGAGCAGAAAACTGTCAAGCTGCTCTGTACGGACACACACATCGGGCAGAAGTCCATCAGGAGGACGGCGTTCTCGTGGCAAATCCGGGCAGCATCAGTATGCCCTATACGGCGCAGCCGCCGTCTTATTTGCGGCTTACGATTCAGAATGATACGATAGAATCCGAGCTGGTTTATTTGAAAAATACAAAGAAGAAACGGCTCTGGCTTTGAGCACAGGAACCGTCAGGAAAGAAGAGGAATGAAATATGTTATTGGCGATTGACGTAGGCAATACCAATACGGTTTTTGGCATTTATAAAGACAAAGAACTGATCGGCAGCTTCCGTCTGTCTACAACGGCAGAGCGCACGTCAGATGAAATCGGTATGCAGATTCACATGTATTATTCGTTCTTGGGCTTGCAGACCAAGGACACCAAGGCGGTTATCGTGGCATCGGTTGTGCCGCCGGTCATGTATACGCTCATCAATGCGATTCGCAAGTACATCGGCGTGCGCCCGATGATTGTCGGCAAAGACGTGGATACCGGTCTGGTCAACCGATATGACAATCCGCGTGAGGTCGGCATTGATCGCCTAGTCAATGCGGTCTCTGCTGTTCAGAAATACGGTGCACCGCTTATTATCATTGATATTGGTACAGCGACAACATTTGATGTCATTGATAAAACTGGTGCGTACTGCGGCGGTGCTATTTTTCCGGGCATCAAGGTTGCCATGGAAGCCCTGTTCCAGAAGGCTTCAAAGCTGCCGCGCGTAGACATCGTGCGGCCGGAGAAGGCAATCGGCACAAATACAGTTATGAGTATGCAGTCGGGCGCTGTGCGCGGCTATGCCGGTGCGATTCAGGGCATTGTGCATGAGATGAAGGCGGAAATTAACGGCAATTGCCGCGTTGTTGCAACCGGCGGCATGGGCCGCATGATGGCAGAATATTGTGACACCATTACAGACGTGGACGCCAATTTGACGCTGACCGGTCTGCGCATGATTTATGAGGCAAACAAGGAAAAGTTTGATGCGCTCGAACCGATTGGCCCGCTGGTTGTCTCGGTAGAAGAAGAGCTGGACACCCAGATGTGAGTAAAAAAAGAGGCTTGGCTGCTACAGTGCCCCAAAAGTTAGACAAAATTTGAAAGAAAAAATTATTCAAGCAACCGAAAGGGCTTGCTGTCTGTGAAGAGCAGGCGGCAAGTCTTTTCGGTTTGCCGTAATCCTGCGGTTATTATAGCAATCCAGATATTCCATTAGTTTCTGCTTGAAATGTTCCATAGATTGAAACTCCTGAAGATATAAAAGTTCACTCTTGAGCATCCGCTGATACTGTCTGTGCTGATATTGCCAACCTCGATCAGAGTGAAGAATCAGGGTTGTTCCGTCTGGTATCTTTGCAAATGCCTCGTCCAGCATGGTGATTACCATGCTGAGTACAGGACGATCCAATAATAGAATAGAGATTCAGGAAGTGCGTTATGTATCGGACGCAATCGGCAACCGCAAAAAGGAAACTGTCACGATTGCGACCGTATGGGCGTATTTCCGCCATCTGTCCGGCAAAGAAGTATTTGCGGCGGCAACGACCCGCATTGATACCTTTGAGGGGCATAAAGAAGACTTGACGCTGTACTGCATTGCCAGAAAATCAAGTCACGAAAACATGATAAAATATTGACAAATTCGCCCTGCTGTGCTATACTTTTAATGGTTATTTGCAGCCACGCACAGGAGGGCTATTTTTATGACTTACAACTATAACAGGCTATGGAAACTGTTGGTAGATAAAGGTATGACAAAAACGCAAATGCGCTTGCAGGCAGGTATCAGCACAAATATACTTGCTAAAATGGGAAAGGGCGAACCTGTTGCAATGGAAAGCCTTGCAAAGATTGCGACCGCCTTGAATTGCGGGCTTGACGATATTGTAGAAATCAACGCAGAAACAAATAACAATCATTCGTGAGGTAAAACATGGCTATACACAATAAATCACATCATAATCACGCACTTATGTCACTGAATAAAATGCGCAAAAATAACACATTAAAACACAAAACAGCAATCGACTTTGTAACTCCTGATAGAACTATGATATGCTTGAACATTATGGATTGCTGTGATTTTTTGAAATCCATTCCAGATGAATCAGTGCAGTTGATATGTATTGACCCGCCCTATAACTTAGAGCTTGCTGGATGGGATATTTACGACAATTACATTGAATGGGCAAAAAAATGGCTTGATGAAGCCTATCGAGTGCTTTCAAAAAATGGAAGCATGGTTATATTTGGCGGCATTCAATTTAGGAATGCTAAATCAGGTGACTTAATTGATCTTATTCATCATATAAGATACAACACAAAGTTCAAATTGATAAATACCATTATATGGCGATACAAAAATGGTATGTCCGCTCATAGGTATTTTGCAAACAGGCATGAGGAAGTTATATGGCTGACAAAATCGAATGATTATTATTTTGATTTAGATTCAGTTCGTGAACCATATTCAGAAAAAGATCTTGCAGCGGCATTAAAAGATAAACGCTTGAATCCAGAAAACACCATGAAAGGAAAAAACCCTACTAATGTTTGGGAAATCAATAGACTAAACGGAAATAGCAAAGAGCGTGTTGGACACCCAACGCAAAAGCCTGTTGAAATCATTGACCGCCTCGTAAAAGCATTATCATATCCAGGTTCTGTTGTGCTTGATTTCTTTGCAGGGAGTGGTACTATTGGGCGCGTTTGCATTACAGAGGGACGACATTGTTTGATGTGCGATAGTGACCCAGCGACTTTAGATTATTTCAAAAAACATCTCGAACTGATGAAAGCATTAGGGCAAAAAACAGACTATACAGAAATTAACAGCGTTAAAGAATTTTTCAACGCAGAAATGGGGGATAATGAACAATGAAAAAAGGACAGTCTGACCGATTGACGGTACAGCAAAAAGAGGGGCAAGGTCCCATCACTATTTTCCATGAGGACGCACAAATACATGATAAAGAAGTTGGCAACACTTCACTTTTTGTTATCAAACAGCTGGAATATGAATTTCCTATGCTGACGTTCCGTTACAGGAAGGACTTATCAAAAAAAGAGATCAACGAAGCCTTACAAAAAGTTGATAAATATCTTGGCCAAACTCTTTTTGTGGAAAGCGCAAGTATAAGACCTGATGGTGGACTTATCGAAGTAAAGGATGATAACGGCGACTGGCGCGTTGTATTGGTATCAGAGGCTAAGCATCAAGGGAAGGACATTGAAAATATAAAAGCAGGAAAACTTGTCGGTAAAAATAACAATCAAGATCTTATGGCGGCAGGAAATGCAATCGAAAGAGCATATAAAAATGTGGATGAAATTGCAAATTATATGCTTTCAGAACACCACTTCCCATATATTTTGTTTTTAGAGGGTTCTAACTTTTTGACGCAAAACATTACAGTAACAAGGCCTGATGGCAGGCAAGTGACATTAGTATATAATGATGGTACGCTTAACAGACTTGATAGGCTGACTGCCGCTAATTATGGTATGCCAATCAATACAAACTTGTGTGAAAACAGATTCGTGAAATGCAACGGGGCAACTATTATGTTGCAAGCAGCATCGATTTACACAAAGGGCGAGGGCGGACATTGGAATGATAAAGATATGATTATGGTTATGTTAGATGTAGCCCGCACATCTTTGAAGATGTTAGGCTGTGACTTGTTTGAGCAGCTTAGTAAACAATAATATCAGAAAATCATAAACCAAACTGTCAAATGCTTTACAGAACACATAACTATGCCAAAGGCAATAAATGATTATAAGCGTCTGTCGCACCACGCGGCAGGCGTTTTTCTTTTTGACATAGTTAAACACCCCATTTGTTAGACATTATATCATACTGTCTAACAAATGGGGTACACTTCAAGCCAATCCTCTTTTTGTTAGTATTGCGCGCTGCCGGTTTTGCAGATGTCTTTGAGACAGCAGCGCTCGCAGTATGGCTTGCGCGCGGTGCAGACCTCTCTGCCGTGCAGCACGAGCCGATGACAGAAATCGCTGGATTTTTCCGGCGGGATGAGCGGCCGCAGCGCCTTTTCCACCTTTGCCGGTTCTTTGATGCCGTCAACCAATCCGATGCGGTTGGCAAGACGGATGCAATGCGTGTCCGTGACAATGGCGGGCTGGTGATACAAATCACCGAGAATCAGATTGGCGGTCTTGCGTCCAACGCCCGGAATCTTGAGCAGCTCCTTCATCGTGCCGGGCACTTTGCCGTTATGTACTTCCAGCAGATAGACGGCGGCGGCATGAATATCCCGCGCTTTGGAATTGCCGAGTCCGCACGGGCGGATGATCTGTTCAATCTCACCCTCCGTTGCGAGGGCAAAGGATTCCAGCGTTGGAAATTTGGCGTATAAATCCTTGGTGATGATGTTTACGCGCTTATCTGTACATTGTGCCGACAGACGAGTGGCGAATAACAGTTCGTAATCCTTGGTATATTGCAGCGCACAGATGGCATCGGGATACTCCTGCTCCAAGCGCTTTACAGCGGCGAGCGCGCGCTGTTCTGGTGTCAGCATGAAATCAGCTCCTTTTGGTGGTTTTACGTCAAAAAATATGACTCGCTAAAGTCTCCTGTCATTATAACACAAATAATGCACAAAAAATCAGGTAAATCTTACAAATTTTGATGCAGGAAGCGGAAAAAATGAAATTTGTGAAAAACTGTCTTGCAAAAGATAGGGAATCCTGCTTTAATTAGAATTAACACAAGAAAAAACAGCTGATTGTTTGTGTAATTCATACTGTAATGTTGAACATGGAGGATTTCAGACGATGGCAGAAAAACAGAGAATTGAAGAGAACATTTCTTTTATCACCAGCATGGACCCGGAACTGGGCGAGGCAGTTCGCAAGGAGTACGACCGTCAGTGCCGCAACATTGAACTGATCGCATCCGAGAACATTGTATCCCCGACCGTTATGGCTGCTATGGGTACTGTTCTGACCAACAAGTACGCAGAAGGTTATCCAGGTAAGCGCTACTACGGCGGTTGTGAATGTGTTGACATTGCAGAGAATCTGGCAATCGAGCGTGTATGCAAGTTGTTCGGCGCAAAGTACGCCAATGTACAGCCGCACTCCGGTGCACAGGCAAATATGGCAGTGTATCAGGCACTGTGCCAGCCGGGTGACACCGTTTTGGGCATGAGCCTCGACAACGGCGGTCATCTGACTCATGGCTCTCCGGCAAACCAGTCCGGTAAGCTGTACAACATTGTGGCTTATGGCGTAGACGACGACGGCTATATCGACTACGAGGATGTACGCAAGAAGGCGCTGGAGCACAAGCCGAAGATGATTATTGCGGGCGCATCCGCTTATCCGCGTGCGATTCATTTCGACAAGTTTGCAGAGATTGCAAAGGAAGTCGGCGCATATCTGTTCGTAGATATGGCACATATCGCAGGTCTGGTTGCAGCAGGCGAGCATCAGAATCCGATGGAGTACGCAGATGTCGTTACTACCACGACTCATAAGACCCTGCGTGGTCCGCGCGGCGGCTGCATCCTGACCAATGATGAGGCGCTGGCAAAGAAGCTGAATTCTGCTATCTTCCCGGGCACCCAGGGCGGTCCACTCATGCACATCATCGCTGCAAAGGCTGTTTGCTTCGGTGAAGCACTCAAGCCGGAATTCAAGGAATATCAGGTACAGATCCGCAAAAACGCACAGGCTCTGGCAGAGGGTCTGATGAAGCGTGGCGTCAAGCTGGTATCCGGCGGCACCGACAACCATCTGATGCTGGTTGATCTGCGCGGCACCGGTATCACTGGCAAGGAGCTGCAGAACCGTCTGGACGCTGTATACATCACCGCAAACAAGAACACCGTACCGAATGAGCCGCTCAGCCCGTTTGTCACCTCTGGTGTTCGTCTGGGTACACCGGCAGTGACCACTCGTGGCTTCAAGGAGCCGGAGATGGACAAGATTGCAGGCTTTATCGCTGACGCAATCTTTGACTTCGACAACAAGGCTGACGCAATTCGCGCTGGCGTTGAAGAAATCTGCAAGCAGTTCCCACTGTACTAAACACAAAAACAAGATGAAATTTCAGCCTCTGGCCGACCGTATCCGCCCAACCACACTGGCGGATGTGGTTGGCCAGCCGCATATTCTGGGAAAATCCGGTCTGCTGCGCCGGATTATCGAGAGCGGCAACATTCCAAACATGATTTTTTACGGCCCGTCCGGTGTGGGAAAGACGACGGTTGCCTCTATTATCGCAGCACAGACCGAGCGCAAGCTGTATCGTCTCAACGCGACCACCGCATCTATTTCAGATATCAAGAAGATTTTTGATGAGTTGGGCACGCTGATGGCGCCGAACGGAGCGCTCATTTATCTGGATGAGATTCAATATTTTAATAAAAAACAACAGCAGTCTCTGCTGGAATTTATTGAGGATGGGCGCATTACGCTTATTGCATCGACGACAGAAAATCCGTATTTTTATGTGTTCCATGCAATTTTGAGCCGCAGCACGGTCTTTGAATTCAAGCCGATTGAAGCGGCGGATATTCAGCCCGCCGTACGAAGAGCTTTTTCTTTGGCAGATGCTTCGCTGTCTGTGCCGGAAGAGGTCTGCGCATACATTGCGACGGCGTGCGGCGGCGATGTGCGAAAAGCCATCAATGCTGTGGAACTGCTTGCACAGGCGGCACAAAACAAGACCGTAACCATGGAGGATGCACAGCAGGCGGCACAGCGTTCGAGTATGCGCTATGACCGCGACGGCGACCAGCACTATGATATTTTGTCCGGTCTGCAAAAATCCATTCGCGGCTCGGATCCAGATGCTGCCGTTCATTATCTGGCACGATTGCTGGAATCCGGCGATTTGATTTCCGCCTGCCGCAGACTCATGGTCATCGCGGCAGAAGATATTGGTCTGGCGTATCCGCAGGCGCTGCCAATTGTCAAATCCTGTGTAGATATGGCCAATCAGCTGGGTTTGCCGGAGGCACGCATTCCGCTGTCCGATGCGGCGATTTTACTTGCAACTTCTCCGAAATCCAACAGCGGCATTGAGGCGATTGACGCGGCACTGGCAGATATTCGCGCGGGAAAATCCGGCGATATACCGGCACACTTGAAGGATTGCCATTATTCCGGTGCGAAAAAGCTGGGACACGGTCTGACGTATCAGTATCCGCACAGCTATCCAAACCATTGGGTGAAGCAGCAGTATCTGCCGGATACCATCAAGGACGCGCAGTATTATATCTACGGCGACAATAAACTGGAACAAAAAGCAAAGGCGTATTGGGACAATATCAGAAAACAACAGCAATAAAAACTGGGAAGCCTTGAGCTTCCCAGTTTTGCTGTCTACTTATACTTTTTCTGCGGTCATACCGTTTTTTGTGATGCCGGTCAATTTAACCTGACAAATATCGCCTTGCTTTCCGGTGTTCGGCGGGAGCTGAACGGAAAAATGCCATGTACCGTGGGCGGGCTGCGATTCTTTTCTGTCATGCTCTAAGATGACGGAGATTGTCTTGCCGATAAACGGCTGCAAAAAATCCTGTGACAGTTGCGCCGCCAAATCGCGCACGGCATTGGCGCGCTGGGCGCGAACCTGCGGCGGAACAGCATTTGGCATAGAAGCCGCTGGCGTGCCGCTGCGCTCGGAATACGGAAAGACATGAATGGATGCAAAAGCACAAGTCCTGAGAAAATCCATGGTCTGTGCGAATTCCTGTTCGGTTTCTCCGGGAAAGCCGGTAATCACATCTGTAGTAATGGAACAGGTCGGAAATGCCGCGCGGAGCCGCTCGACAACGGCTAGAAACTGTGCGGTGGTATAGCGGCGGTGCATCCGATGCAGTGTTGCATCACAACCGGACTGCAGCGAAAGATGAAAGTGCTGCGCAAGATTGGAAAATCGCTGAAGCCGTTCACAAAAGGCATCTGTGACGAAGCACGGCTCCAAAGAACCGAGACGGAAACGCACATTTGGTGCGGCCGTGCACAGCTGTTCCATGAGGTCGATGAGATTTGGATTATCCGGCAAATCGCGTCCATAGCTGGCGATTTCAATGCCGGTCACAACGATTTCTTTGACACCGGAGGCGGCGAGCTGCTGTGCCTGCTTGACAGCATCTGAAAGCGGCAGCGAGCGCACATGGCCGCGGGCATAGGGAATGATACAGTATGTACAATAATTGTCGCAGCCGTCCTGTACCTTGAGCAGGGCGCGAGTATGGCCGGGCAGAATGCCGGCGGGAAGTTCTTCGAATGCCTGCCGCTGTCGGTTGTCCGTCACGGTGCAGACAGCCTTGTGGTCGCGCACTGCCTGTTCGCACAGATCCAACACGGCAGCGCGGTCGGATGTGCCGCAGATGATTTGCACGCCATCGATGGCGGATGCCTTTTCCGGCTCGGTCTGCGCGAAGCAGCCGCACAGCGCGACAACCGCATTGGGATTCTCTTTTTGCAGTTTATGTAAAACGCGCAGGGTTTTGTGATCGCCAGACGAGGTGACGGTGCAAGTATTGATGATACAGACATCTGCCTGTGTGTCCGCGAGAACATGGCCGCGCTGTTGCGCGAGCTGGGCAAGCGCCTGCGTTTCAAATTGATTGACCTTGCAGCCAAGTGTTGCAAAGCAAAATTTCATAAGTGTTCCTCCAATGACGGCGTGCCGTCAAAATGTAAAAATCGTGTAAATTTTTTGCTAAAATTATGGAAATAATTCACAAAAGACATTATAATAAATTTTACAGAGAGTTACAACTGCGGGAGAGGAGAAAAAATGGTTAAACTACAGATTAAGCTCAGCAAACCTGACGATTTGACTCTGCTCAACAACGCGGCATCCGCTATGCCGTTTGATATCGATCTTTCGTCAGGCTGGTACGTCGCAGATGCAAAATCATTGGTAGGACTGTTTGGACTGGAGATTTCTGAGCCAATTGGCGTCAAGCTGTACACGGATCAGAAGCAAGCACAGCCGTTCATTGAAAAGATCGGCACGATGATTATTTCTCACTAAAACCGAATCCGCGAGACCGTCCGCTTGTCGGGCGGTCTTTGTCTTGGTATGCTGTTCCTGTTTTGCGCATAGATTGTGTGGAAAACAGGTTTTTCTTTTTAGGGGAGGAAGCGGATGAGAAAGCATATCCTAGCCGCTGTTCTGGGCATCGTCTGTGTGGCGGCGGTCTCGGTGTCCGCCTCGGCGGCGCAATTGGGAGAGGTACACGCGAAGGGGGCGATCTTAATGACAGATACTGGTCAGGTGCTGTTTGAACAGAATGCAGATGCTGTGCATCCGCCGGCATCTGTGACAAAGATTATGACCATGCTGCTGACCATGGAGGCCGTGGACAACGGCAGTGCATCGTTAAGTGATTTGGTGACCGCTTCAGCTCATGCGGCAGAGATGGGTGGCTCGCAAATTTACCTCAAAGAGGGTGAGCAAATGACATTGGATGACATGCTCAAGTCAATTGCGGTTGCATCTGCGAATGATGCGGCGGTTGCTGTGGCAGAGCATTTGGGCGGCAGTGAGTCGCATTTTGTCTCCATGATGAATGAACGCGCCAAACAGCTCGGCTGCAAGGGAACAGAATTTGTCAATCCAAACGGCTTGGATACCAACGGTGAGCAGACTAAAACCACCGCGCGAGATTTGGCGCTCATTTCTCAAGAACTGCTCAAGCATCCCAAGATCTTAAATTATACATCGATTTGGATGGATTCCGTGCGCAATGGTTCGTTTGGGCTAGCCAATACCAATAAGATGCTCAAATTATACGATGGCATGGTGGGCCTCAAGACCGGATATACGAGCACAGCAGGATATTGTATTTCTGCTGTAGCACAACGAGACGGTATGCGTTTGATTGCGGTTGTGCTCGGCGAGCCGGATAAACAATCGCGCAATCAGGACGTTGCGGCGATGTTAAATTATGGATTTGCCGGATATGCCGTTGTATCGATTTTAGACAAAGAAACTTTGCCGATTGTCCCAGTTGAACTGGGAACACGAGACAGCATATCTGTGGAACTGGCAGATGACACCCCACTGCTCATGACCAAAGCAGAGGCGGGCAAGGTCAAACGGGAGATCCGCTGTACAGAATACGCCCAAGCACCGATTGAAAAAGGCGACCCGATGGGAGAGATTGTCTTAACCGGAAGCGATGGCGAGATCACACGGCGCACACTGGTTGCAGCAGAAAATGCCGATAGAAAACGCACGACAGATATTTTTCGGGAATTACTGGAATATCTGCTCATGAAAAAAAGACTGCTGACGGTTGGCTTTTTGACTAGTATGTAAAAATTCACAAAGAACTGTTTTTTTTCTTGTGAAAATCCGTTGTGTTTTTTTGCAATTTATGATACCATAATATCAACCTCATAGTAGATTGGGAGGAAAACAAAATGGTTAAATTAATTATGGCAGCTGCTGGAAGCGGCAAGACAAAGGACATTATCAATCAGGTAAATGAGTCTGCGGCTAACGAGCCGGGTTCCGTTGTTTGCATCGCAAAGGGCAATCAGCTGAACTTTGACATTTCTCATCAGGCACGCCTGATCGACGTGATGGACTACAGCGTAACCGACTATGCATCCCTGCTGGGCTTCGTAGCTGGTATCCATGCTGGTAACTACGACATCACCAAGATCTACATCGACAGCCTGTACAAGGTTGCTTGTGATGACAAGCCGGAGGATGCTGACAAGTTCCTGCTGGCTCTGGATGAGTTCTCTTCCAAGCACAATGTAGAGTTTACCGTTGCCCTGTCTGGTGACGCAAGCGCTGCAAGCGAGACCATGAAGAAGTACCTGTAAGATGGTATGACGATAAAATCCCGTCGGTTTTCCGGCGGGATTTTTTCTGTCTACCGGAGTGCGGCCACAGCCTGCTGCAATTCCGCGAGAGATATCTGCATCTCTGCTGTGTTGCCGCGCTGCGCTGCAGTCTGAGAGCGGGCAAACCCCACGCGAACAGAATCGAGCAGCTGCCGGTTCATCACGGCGCATAAATAGGACTCTCGCTTGGTGTACTGCGCCTGAGCAGCAGCGAGATACGCTTGCGCCTGTGCGGGATCGCCACAGTGCATGGCTTGCGTCAGTGGCGCAGAAATGCGTGCAATCGTGCGGGGAACGGCATAACTGTTGTACAAACAGCCGGATATGACGAGAACTAGAAGGACAATGGCTGCCCAGATGCGCTTCATCGCTGTGCCTCCCGTTTTTGCAGAAATAGATTGCCGCAGTCATCCAGCGTCATGAGAAAAATGTCTGCCGGAGAGGTGATGCCGCGGGAACGGCATTCGCGCAGCAGCCAAGCCTCATCCTTGCCGAGCTGGTGCAAAATGCTGCGGCGAATTTTGCCTTCGGATACGAGCACGCGTGCCATGCCGGTGTTTGTGGGATGTTTATGGATGTCGGACGGCGTCAGGGGCTGCTTGTCTGCATAGAGCAGTACACTGAGCTGTCCGTTGGTCTCTATGATGCCGCACCGCACGTCAGACACGAGAGAAACACCAGCCATGCGTAGACCGTCTAAGATGTCCTCCGGCGATAGGCGGAGCAGCCGCAGCATGTCGGGATCGAATTTTCCATCTCGAATGACCATACAGGGATTGCCACATAGCAAGCGGCGGATGCAGGTGCTTTTTCGGCAGAGACCGGAGAGCAGAACTTCCACGGCGAGCAGCGTGACGAGAGGGACGATGCCGCCGAGCAGCGGAATGGCGGTGTCCTGTAACGGGATGGAGGCGAGCTCGGAAACCAGTATGGTAACGGCAAATTCCGAGGTGGACAGCTCACCGAGCTGCCGTTTTCCGGTAAACCGCAGACCGCCAATGACTGCGGCATAGACGAGCAGGGTGCGTGCGAACAGCAGAAACAGGAAAACCACCTCCCCGAAGATTTGTTTTTATCTTTTGCCGATTTTGGGCAAAGTATGCAGGATCTTTGAAAATTTGTACGGAAAACCGGAGAAATGCGAAAAAATAAAAAATATTATTGACTTTTTGGATTTACAAGATATAATAAGAAATACTTAGATATAAAAATGCAAAGACCGGAAAGAGTAACGCTTTCACAACGTTCAGAGAACTGCCGTTTGGTGCGAGGCAGCAGGGAGAAAGTGCGAACGTCATCCGCGAGCAGTTCAGGTGAATGGTCTGACCTAGTAATCTGAAACGGTTCACGCCCCCGTTAACAGGCAGAGCATTACGCACAGATTTGTGCCGATGTAAAGGGGTCGCTGGGATATCAGCGACAATAAAGAGTGGTACCGCAGAGCTAGTCTTTGTCTCTTTTTGTAGAGATAAGGGCTTTTTTGTTTATCCAACCCGAAGGAAAAATATTACGATATAGGAGAGATGGCTCATGAAACTCAATGGTTCACAGATTCTGCTTGAGACACTGCTGGAACAGGGAACCGATACCATTTTCGGTTATCCGGGCGGCGCAGCATTGAACATTTATGATGAACTGTATAAGTATTCCGACCGTATCCGTCATGTCCTGTCCGCACATGAACAGGGCGCGTCCCATGCCGCAGATGGTTATGCTCGTGCAACCGGCAAAGTAGGTGTTGTTCTGGCAACCTCCGGTCCGGGTGCGACTAATCTGGTCACCGGTATTGCAACGGCATTTATGGATTCTATCCCGCTGATTGCGATTACCGCGAACGTTGGTACTGGTCTGATTGGACGAGACAGCTTCCAGGAAATTTACATCGCAGGTGTGACAATGCCAATCACCAAACATAACTTTGTTGTTCGCAACGTAGAGGAATTGGCAGATACCGTTCGTCAGGCATATGAAATTGCCATCAGTGATCGTCCGGGTCCGGTATTGATTGATATTCCGAAGGACATCACGGCGGCAGTCTGTGAATTCGAGCATAAGCCGCCGGTTAAGAAGCGTCCAAATCCGAAGATTCAGCACGAGCAGATTTCCAAGATGGCAGAGATGATCAATGCGGCAGAGCGTCCGGTTATCCTGTTCGGCGGCGGTGTAATTTCGTCGGAGGCTTGCGAACTGCTGCTGCGCTTTATGAAGCGTGGTGATATTCCGGCTTGTCATTCTCTGATGGGCATCGGTGCACTGGATAAGGAAGAGCCGCTCAATTTGGGTCTTATCGGTATGCATGGCTGGGTATCCGCTGGCCGCGCGGTAGACAATGCCGATCTGGTTATCGCACTTGGCACGCGATTCTCTGATCGTGTGGCTACAAAGATGGGTGACTTTGCATCCACCGCCAAGGTTGTTCAGGTAGACATTGACGAGTCTGAGGTGAATAAGAACATCGAAGTACAGCACAGCGTCATTGGTGACGTTCGTGACGTTCTCGAGGCGGTTCTGCCGCTCATTGACCATGCTGATCATACCCCGTGGAAGGAACAGATTGCTTCTTGGAAGGATCGCATGGATTATAAAGCGAAGGATAACGATGCCGTTCTGCGTCCGCATCAGCTGATGAAGAAAATTGATGAACTGATTAGCAAGGATGACATTGTGGCAACCGACGTTGGTCAGCATCAGATGTGGGCGGCACAGTTTACAGGTCGCTCCAAGCCGCGCACTTTCCTGACTTCCGGCGGTCTGGGCACGATGGGCTTTGGCTATGGCGCGGCAATTGGCGCACAGGTAGGCGAGCCGGATAAGCGCGTGATTCATGTTACCGGTGACGGCAGCTTCCACATGAACTTGCAGGAGATGTGTACCGCTGTCAGCAATCATCTGCCGGTTATCACGATTGTTGTCAACAATCAGGTGCTCGGCATGGTATACCAGTGGCAGACCTCGTTTTATGGCAAGCGTTACTCCAACACGGATCCGCATCGCAAGACGGATTTTGTCAAGCTGGCAGAGGCATTTGGCGCAAAGGGTATGCGCTGCGACACCTTGGCAGGCTTTGAGGCGTGCATGAAGGAAGCACTGGCAACGACAGATGGTCCGGTTCTGATTGATGCACGGATTGACAAGACCGAACGCGTTCTGCCGTTTATTCCGGGCGGCGAAACGGTTCGCAACGTTATCATCGACTGATCGAGGAGGAAAAATCATGGAAAAGTATATTATTTCAGCCGTTGTACAGAATAATTCTGGCGTACTGGCTCGCGTTTCCAGCCTGTTCGGTCGCCGCGGCTTCAACATCTATTCTCTGACGGTTTCCCCGACCGTTGATGAGAAGTTTTCCCGCATTACCATCGTGACGGTTGGCGATGCCTATACATTGGATCAGATTCTCAAGCAGATGCGCAAGCTGGAAGAGTGCGTAGAAGTTGTCCATATCAAGGAGGACGAAGCATTCTGCCGCGAGCTGGCACTGATTAAAATTGAGGGCGGCGTGGATGTACAGGAAAGCATTCGTGAGCTGTGTGATGTGTATCAGGCAGACGTTGTCAATGCAGGCGAGCATTCGATCATCGTCCGCATTTCCGGCGTACCGTCTAAGCTGGATACGTTCTTGTCGATTATGCAGAACTTCAATGTCGTTGAGTCCAGCCGTACCGGTATCACTGCCGTACATTGGGACAAGGATAAGGACTGAGAAATCTGACGTTCTGCCCTTGATTTGTGTCATGCATTCTTTTATAATAAGAAAGTACATGACAAATTGACGCATGTTTTGTAAAGATACAGCGGGGACGGGTCATGCACCGGTTCCCGTTTTTTTTATCGCGGCGGCGCACTGCCGCCTTGGAGGTGCTTTTCATGGAATTAAGAAGTCATAATATTACGAAGGGCGTAGAGCGCGTGCCAAATCGCTCGCTGCTCCGTGCCTGCGGTCTGACCGAGGAAGAGATGGCGCGTCCGCTCATCGGCGTTGTTTCCGCATACAGCGAAATTATTCCGGGTCACATCAATCTGGATAAGATTGCCGCTGCTGTAAAGACTGGTGTCAGCATGGCTGGCGGTACGCCGATTCTGGTACCGGCAATCGGTGTCTGTGATGGTATTGCCATGGGTCATGTCGGCATGAAGTATTCTCTGCCGTCCCGTGAGCTGATTGCTGACTCTGTTGAGACACTGGCACAGGCGCATCAGTTTGATGCACTGGTTCTCATCCCGAACTGCGATAAGATCGTTCCGGGCATGGTTATGGCCGCTGCTCGTCTGAACATCCCGTCTATCGTTGTTTCCGGCGGCCCGATGCTGGCAGGCCACGTCAAGGGCGAGAATGTTTCCCTGTCCTATACCTTCGAAGCAGTTGGCGCACGCAAGGCAAACCTGATTAACGACGAAGAAATCACTGATGTCGAGTGTCATTCCTGCCCGGGCTGCGGTTCCTGCTCCGGTATGTACACCGCAAACTCGATGAACTGCCTGTGTGAGGCAATTGGTATGGCTCTGCCGGGCAACGGCACCATTCCGGCTGTCCATTCCGACCGTATCCAGCTGGCAAAGCACGCTGGTATGAAGATCATGGAACTGTTGGAAAAGGACATCAAGCCGCGTGACATCATCAATGAGAAGTCTATTCACAACGCACTGGAATGCGAAATGGCTCTGGGCTGCTCTACCAATACCGTTCTGCATCTGCTGGCAATCTCTCATGAAGCTGGCATTCAGCTGGATCTGGAGAAGATGAACCATGTATCCGATACCACGCCGAACCTGTGCCATCTGGCACCAGCTGGCAGAACCTACATTCAGGAGCTGAATGAGGCTGGTGGTATCTACGCAGTCATGAACGAGCTGTCCAAGAAAAACCTGATTGAGCTGGATACCATCACGGCAACTGGCAAGAAGGTTGGCGAGAACATCAAGGGCTGCATCAATAAAAACCCGAATGTCATCCGTCCGATTGACAATCCGTATATGCAGACCGGCGGCATTGCTATCCTGTGGGGCAATATTGCAAAGGAAGGCTGTGCGGTAAAGCAGAGCGCCGTTGCACCGGAAATGATGAAGCATACCGGTCCGGCTCGTATTTTTGACGGCGAAGAAGATGCCATTCAGGCTATTTATACCGGCAAGATTGTTCCGGGTGATGTTGTCATTATCCGCTACGAAGGCCCGAAGGGCGGCCCGGGTATGCGTGAGATGCTGAATCCGACTTCTGCACTGGCTGGCATGAAGCTGGATAAGGATGTTGCTCTGATTACCGACGGTCGTTTCTCCGGCGCATCCCGCGGCGCATCCATCGGACACGTTTGCCCGGAGGCTGCACAGGGCGGTGAAATCGGACTGTTGGAAGAGGGAGACATCATTGAGATCGACATCCCGAACCATTCTGTCAATGCAAAGGTTTCTGAGGAAGAATTTGCAAAGCGCCGTGCGACATTTGTACCGCATGAGCCGAAGGTTAAGACCGGCTGGCTGTCCCGCTATGCACGCCTCGTAAGCTCTGCAAACAAGGGCGCTGTGCTCGAGTAATCTATAAACTATAGAACTAGAAAACCCCGTTTACGATGTAAACGGGGTTTTTGTTTCGCACAAAGTGATACAGGTTTGCAGCCAGTCGCACATGCTTTTCTCGCGGCTGATAGCACCTAATAAAACGAGATAGTCGCTGAAGGCAGCGGCCTGCGTTGGCGGGATCGTATCAAATTTGGAGAGACTGTCCTGCAAATGTTGAAGCCACTCCTGATGCTGTTCCAGATGATTGGTTAACAACTGAATCTGGGCATCTTTGGGAAGGCTGTCGGAAAAAAACAGACGCAGCTTGAATTCATCTTTTGGCAGATGCTTGATCTTACTTTTGCTTTGTTCCCACTGTAGAAATTCTGCTTTTCCGGATTCGGTAATAGAATATACTTTTTTCTCCAGAACCGTACCGGTAATTTCAGTTTGGAAGGTAATCAGACCATCTTTGGCTAAGGATTTCAGCTCCGGATAGATTTGGCTGTGCTTGGCGTGCCAGAATTCTGCAAGGGAGGTTTGAAATTCTTTGGATAAGTCATAACCGGTCATGGCTTTGCGATTGAGCAGACCGAGAATTGCGTATCGTAGTGTTCCCATCGTATCGTTCCTTTCGATAGAGTGCCTATATTATACCACAGAATATTTGTAAAATAAAACATGTAAATATTGACATGTTTTAAAATACATATTATAATAAGAAAAAACAATGCAGGAGGTTTGCGCGATGAACAAGCAGTTCACCAATTTGGAGGATTTTATCGGCACACATTTCATTTATACCTATGACAACGGATGGGAATATGAGTGGTACGCGAAAAATGAGAATACTGTAGACTACCGCATTCATGGCGGCATGGTTGCTGGACGTTGGGTAACAGATCAAAAAGCGGAAATTGTCAAGCTGACTGATGGCGTGTTTAAGATTACATGGACGGAGCCAACGGGCACCGATGTTGCGCTGGATTTTATGCCGAATGAGGGTAAACTACACGGCACGATTTTCTTTCCGAAATGGGTGCATGAGCATCCGGAAATTACGGTTTGCTACCAGAATGAACACATTGACAAAATGGAAGCAGCGCGTGCGCAATATGAGAACTATCCGAAGTATATTGTACCGGAGTTTGCCACGATTACCTATATGGGAGATGCCGGAAAAAATAATGAAGATGTAATTAGCGAATCACCATATCCGGGCATGACCGATGATATTCGTGCGGGTAAATACTTCAACGAGGAGTATAAGAGAAAAAATCGTTTTTAAGTGTATATAATAGCAAAAAGAAAAAGCATTCTGAACTGCCCCAGTTTATACGGACAGCACAAAAAAGCCACGATATAGGAAATGAGGTGCCCCCAAAAGTCTAACTTTTGGGGGTCACCTCATTATTAAGTTTTAAGATGCTTTTTGTGAAGGATTACTTTATCATAGAACAGATAATATTCGCACAGTTTTCAAAGCCGAGGGAACCGCTGTTTAGCATCAGGTCATATTGATGCCGTTCTCCCCAAGTTTGATCGGTAAATTTATTGTAGTGATGGCTGCGTTCTTTGTCCGACTGCTTCAGGTCTTTGTATACGGTTGTTTTCGACATACCATATTCCTGGATACCGCGTTCAGCTCGTTTCTCCATATCGGCATAGATAAATACGCGGAGCACATCATCTCTGTCACTGAGAATCTGGTCTGCGCAGCGTCCAACGATCACGCAACTGCCCTGTTCGGCATAATGGGAGATTACATCCTTTTGAGCTATGTAAATCTGGGCAGTAAGCGGAAGAGTTTGTTGATTTGCACTTTGCAGAATTCCGTAGCCGTAGCTGGTTCCCATAGCTAGACTGTACAGAAAGCTATTTGTCACCTTTTGCTCATTTGATTCAACAAAAGATGTTGAAAGCCCGCTTTTTTCGACCGCTTTGTCAATCAGTTCCCGGTCATAGTACGGGATTTTCAGCTGATTAGCCACCATCTTTCCAATGGTTCGTCCCCCACTGCCCAGTTCTCGTCCGATTGTAATGATTTTCTTCATGATATTTTTCTCCTACAATAGTAATTAAGGTTTAAGGCGCGGCAGCCAGCCGCGTCTTTTTCCA